>JAGHYV010000006.1 GCA_017743475.1 Roseiflexus sp.
CCATTTTAGTTCTTATGAAAATAGTATACCACTAAACCTTGATGAAGTCTAATGAAGTATCTCGGTTTTTCGGATAGGCACCGTTCATACAAAATTTGTGTATGTTGCTCCATAATAAAGCGGTATCCGAGATGTCTGCTGGATACACGAGTACACGCACCAAGAACCCATTGGCACCAACCCAGCATTGCCGTTTGCGCCCGTTGACCTTGTTTTCCTCCATCGTCGCCGCGCTCTCCGCCTGATTCGGTTGTTTTGACGGATTGGGAGTCCAGGACGCTGATGGACGGCTCTGGATCGCGATTCAGCGCGTGTCGCGCCAGTTTCCGCGGCGTATCATTCGTTTTGATGAACGTTCCATCACGATTCCATGTGTCAAAATAATAGCGAACGGAGCTCATCGGCGGAACATCTGTCGGCAGCATGCGCCATTGGCAGGCGGTGCGATGGTTGTCCAGCAGTGCGTTGACGATCGCGCGGCGATCGATGTCGGTCGGGCGACCGCCGTTTGGCGACGGGGTGACGATCAGCGGCGCGAGAGCGGCTCACGGTTCATCGGTCAGATCGGTTGCATCCTTTGTTGGATTAGGATCGAAGCGCCAGTGCGGCATCACCAATTGCTCCTCATCAGAACAGCATGGTTGTTCTCATGATACCACAAATCCGGATTTCTGATCGCCCTCTGACCGCTGCGAAACGAGCAGAGCGTATCAGGTGGACGCGCTTGTCAGGCACAATCATCTATCAAAAACCTGCTCGCTAATACGACATATGCGAAGCATCCCTGGCATGATAACAGCAAAGGAACGCAGATGTTCGACAATAGGTCAGTCAACACTCTCGTCAGCGACAAAGTTCATACAGATGCCTCAGCCAGGGGGTATACGACATCAGCGCGCAGAGCCTCTTTGGCAAAGCTTTTGCATATGCTTGCCTCCACAGATTTGTCGCGCTACGTCCAACGGCTAGCGCTCTACCTGTGCTGCAAGGCGCAACAGAGCAGCGTCAGGTGCAAGCGCGTGTTGGGCAGCGTTGTAAGGCTATAGCAGTTCTCAGATACATTGACTCCTGTCTGGGTCTGCCATGTCGCACGGGACGCCCGCGTCCAGCGAAGTGTAGACCGAAAATTTATTTCGGTCATCTCGTGGGGCGCGCCATTCCCAGGAGTATTCAACCCTGTTCATCAGGTTCAACCTTTGTGAGAACTGCTATAGTTTATCCGGCTCTGGCGTCAGACACCTGATCAACAGCACGCGTGGGAAGGTGTCACCATCCCAGCACCAGAGCAAAGATCAGCGGCGCGACGATTGTCGCATCCGACTCGATGATAAACTTCGGTGTGTCGACTGCCAGTTTGCCCCAGGTGATCTTCTCGTTCGGCACCGCACCCGAATACGAACCATAACTGGTCGTCGAGTCGCTGATCTGGCAGAAATACCCCCACACTGGCACATTGGTACGACGCAGGTCCTGATGCAGCATCGGCACTACACAGATCGGGAAATCCCCTGCAATTCCGCCGCCGATCTGAAAGAATCCGATCGAATGTTTGGCTGAGGTTCTGGTATACCAGTCAGCCAGGTCGATCATATACTCAATCCCGCCACGCACCGTGTGCACATTCTTTATCTCGCCAGCAATGCAGCGTGCAGCATAGATATTGCCAGTCGTCGAGTCTTCCCAGCCCGGAACATAGATCGGCAGGTCACGCTCCATCGCCGCGTAGACCCACGAGTCGCGCGGATCGATTTGATAGTACCGTTCTAGCGCGCCTGAGCGCAGGATTCGATAGAGGAACTGGTGCGGAAAGAAAGACTCTCCTACCTGGTCGGCACGTGTCCATTCCTCGATCAGCACCCGCTCAAGACGACGAATCGCTTCTTCTTCAGGAATGCAGGTGTCGGTAACGCGATTCATGTGGCGCTCCAGCAACTCCTGCTCCTGCTCAGGGGTAAGATAGCGGTAATGCGGCACGCGCTCGTAGAAATTGTGAGCGATCAGGTTGAAAATATCTTCTTCTAGATTGGCGCCGGTGCACGAGATGGCATGCACCTTGTCCTGACGAATCATCTCCGCAAGCGAGAGACCGAGTTCAGCGGTGCTCATCGCGCCGGCAAGCGTGATCATCATTTTCCCGCCCTTGTCCACGTGTGCACGATACGCCTCTGCAGCATCGATCAGCGCTGCTGCATTGAAGTGGCGGAAGTGATGTCGCAAAAATTGACTGACCGGCCCGCCGATGCTCATAGGAACCTCCTTCTGTCTTCAACGAATATGACAATGAATACGCATACCACGCTATTATATCAGGTATGGTTCATCTGCGAAAGGAACATTGTTCTGTTCAGGTTGGGAAGATGTTCTCTAAATGAGAGGGAACATGATCTCCTTGTGACGTGCACTGTGCGCATGTCCATCGTTACGCGACTTCACCCACCAACGCGATTGCTGCCCATCATAAACGTGCAGCGCTCCACCAACAAGGCGCTGTCGTCACAACGCATCGTCTGGCTCAATTCCCAGCGCTCGCAGACGCTCGCGTAGCATGGCGCAGACGCGCTTTCGCCTCCGCCCGTGCTGCTGCTTCTTTCGCCTGCGCTGCCGCCTGCTTGCCTGCGCTGCCGCCTTCGCTGCCTGCCCCACTACCGTCACATAGTTCCCAATCTCCCACCCCGCCGCGTCGTAGCAGACTAAGTGGTCGCGCCGTATTCCCGGCCATACGTCCGCAATCACCAGATGCGCTCGCCCATCGGCGTCCGGCACCTGCGACCGGTATGCCCCCACTTCCAGATGATAGTCGAGCAGCCGCGGCCACCACGCCTCGCCTCGCCCCGTATCGTCTACGACCACGTACTACGCTACTCCTGCTCACGCGTAATGCTCTACCTTGATCACTACGTCGTTCTCACGCGCATCCAGCAAAACGATGTCGATAATCAGCGCCGGGCGCGCCTGCTCGACCGCCACCTCAAACGTGTTCCAGTTGCGCCGCTTGCGTACGCCGGGGATGACCATCACGTCCGGTTCAAGGTGACGGGGATTATCATGAGCAGGACGCGGCACGAGGCGCCACCTGCAGCAGAACGGGTCGGCTTTGGCGTCGGCGAGGGGAACCGGTTGTGGCGTCGCGGTGGTCATATTCATAGTATGAAGTAATATAACATAACGGGTAAGGCTGCACTCCAACTCTATCCTGCAATCGCGTCACCCCACTATTACTCCCTCGCGGAACTGCAATGCATAGAGGCGCGCATACAATCCCTGCTTCGCCAGTAACTCCTCGTGCGTCCCCTGCTCGACAATTCGCCCGTGGTTGAGCACAATGATCCGGTGGGCAATTGCAACAGTGCTGAGACGGTGCGCAATAATGACCGACGTGCGCCCGCGCATCAGGCGCTCAAATGCTTCCTGAACCAGCGCCTCCGACTCGCTGTCGAGCGAACTGGTTGCTTCGTCGAGCAGCAGAATGCGCGGGTTCTTCAGCATCACACGGGCGATGGCGATCCGCTGACGCTGTCCGCCGCTCAACTTGATGCCGCGCTCACCGACCAGTGTCTCATATCCACGCGGCATCGCCATGATAAAATCGTGCGCATTTGCAGCCTTTGCCGCCGCGATGATCTCCTCCTCACTCGCATCCAGTTTCCCATAGACGATATTCTCACGGATCGTTCCGCCGAACAGCATCGTTTCCTGCGGTACCAGACCAATCTGCTCTCGCAGACTGCGCTGCGTCACATCGCGCAGATCATACCCGTCGATCAGCACCCGCCCGGATGTCGGGTCGTAGAAGCGCGGGATGAGATTGAACAGCGTACTTTTACCTGCCCCGCTCGGACCAACCAGCGCCACGATCTCGCCCGGTCGAATAGCAAGTGTGATGTTATGTAACACTCTCTGACCGGTTTCGTACTCAAACGAAACATCATCGAACACGATCTCGCCGTGCACCGGCGGCAGAACACGCGCGTCTGGCGCATCTTTGATCGTCGGTTGTGTATCGAGAATCTCGAACACACGCCGCACTGCGCCCACTGCTTCGCGGAACTGACCGTACAACCCGGAGAGTTGCGCCAGGCTGGCGCCGATAGTAATCGCATAGATCAAAAAACCGCTGATCGTCGCAAATGACATGCGCCCGGCCAGTACCTCGCTGCCGCTGAACCACAGGATTGCTGCAATGCCGCTGAACCCCAGGAACGCCATCAGTCCACCAAATGCCGACCGCAGCAGCGCCAGACGCAGCGCCGCTTTCAGGGTGCGCTGCATTGCACGCTCGTAACGCCCGGTTTCATACGACTCACGGACGTAACTTTTGACTACTCGCACTCCCTGTAACCCTTCTTCGACCGCTACCGTCGCATCTGCCAGTTCATCCTGCACCCGTGTGCTGAAGCGTTGTAGCCAGCGACCAAAGACAGCTGCCACAGTAACGACGCTGATCGCCAGTATGAGCACGAACCCTACCAGGCGCGGATTGAGCAGAAAGACAATGATGATCGCACCAAACAGTGCGACAATGCTCGAAAGGAATTGAGTGACATTGTTCGTCAGGATTGAACGCACCTGTGTAACATCGCTGGAGATGCGCGACACGATTTCGCCAACGCGTCGGCTGGCAAAGAAACTCAATGAGAGCGTGTGCAGGTGGCGGTACAACTGAACCCGCATATCAAGAACGATCCGCTCACCGACAACATTCAAGATATACCCCTGAAGAAACGTCAGGAACGCCTGCATGAAAAAGAGTGCGATCAACGCCAGCGTCAGATTCGTCAGCAGCGTCTGGTCACCACGCTGCAAGACAGCCTCAAGCAATTGCACGATGACCAGCGGAAAACCGAGATTGATTGCGCTTGCCCCCGCAAGCGCCAGCAGCGCACCCAGCATGTGGCGACGATACGGTTGCAGATAGTGCAGCAAACGACGCCAGTCGACGGTGCGCACTGGGATAACGTCCACCGTGCGTCGTGAATTGCGAGATTGCCGGTTGAGCATAGGGCGAATCTTTCTCTCAAAACAAAGGCATTGCAAAAAGGGGTTTCAGTATAGCATACGCTTCCAGGGAAAGTCCGGGAGCGCTGAGATTCTGCATCCGTTACTGCATCAACTATAATGCGTGTTACTCATAGCACGAGTTCTGAGTTGTCGAATAAACGCCCGTTCCGCCCGGGCACCGTCCAGTTTCAAAGGTCATGTGAAGGAAGGCTATGAATGCCATCGAAACTGTTGTTGCTGCTGCGGTCGCGCAGATCGAAGCGAGCCATACTGCGCGTGAGCAGGCGCTCATCCTAGCGCGCGCGCTGACGCGCCAGTGCGCCAACGTCATTCGTGCAGCCCATCGCCGGGAATTCGCTGAAGCTGCCGCGCTGCTGGCAGAAGCCAGCGCGTCAGCGCGTGCGCTGCGCGAAAGCCTCGCCAACCATCCTGATCTCCTATATGCTGGCTATTCCCAGGACGCGCTCAAGGAATACGCTGAGGCCGCGCTGGTGTATGCCTTCCTCCATGGCGACCCTCCGCCCGATGCAGCGTCGCTTGGAGTCGATGCCGCAGCGTACCTCAATGGTCTGGCTGAAGCGGCCTCGGAATTGCGCCGTGCTATTCTCGATAGCATGCGCGCTGGCGCAACCGCACATAGTGTGGCGCTGCTGTCAATTATGGACGATATCTATAGCCTGCTTATCACGATCGACTACCCGGAAGCCGTCACTGGCGGCTTGCGCCGAACGACCGATGCGCTGCGTGCGGTGCTCGAACGCACCCGCGGCGACGTTACTGCTGCGATCCGCCAGGATCACCTGATCGCAGCACTCGAAGCGTTTGAACAACGCCTTGATCGCCTGCAAGCCACGACACTGCCACGGAATACGTCTCTCGAACAATCCGACGGGGGATAAAGGGCATCACTGCATGTGCAGGGAAGGGATGCGACCGCTGCGCTTGACTCGTACTCCTGGGATTGCCTGGTGCCAAGAAAAGCATGATCGCAGAAGGACTTGCCCATTAACTCCTGCTGGTTCCAATCTTGGCGCACTGCTGCGCGCCGGGATTGGCGTCCGCACCCGGATCGGGCGCGAAGTTGCGCCACTGCTCGAACGCGGCGACCTGGCACCCGACTCGCTGATGGATCGGGTCTTGCGTGCCCGTCTGGAAACCCTGGACCCTGACGAGGGCATTCTGCTCGATGGCTACCCGCGCACCACACGCCAGGCGCCTGGTCTTGCTGCAATGCTGGTAGACTGTGAACATGCATCTGGTGAACGCCATCGAAGTTTCCAACGAAGAAGTGGTGCGTCGGCTAAGTGAGCTGTGCATTTGTGGGAGTGTCGGTGAACCGTTCCCTGTCCACATTGATGACCTTGCCGGTATTATGCATTATCGCAAGCGCAAGGGATATTCATATGCTTGCTAGTCGCACTGCTCCGAAAGCGCGCATGCGGCGCTGGATCTATCCACTGACGTATTTGCTGCTGATTATCTTCTTCCTGCCGATCTACACCGAAAAACCATATACGCCGCAGGAAGCCTCGAATGTCATCAGGGAGCTGCTGTTCGTCACCAACAATCCAGCGCTGTATACCTTGCTGGCGCCATTGTTTCACCTCGCCACCATTGGGTTGATCGTACTGATTGCGCTGCGTCCTGCCTCTGCCGGTCGCGTCCTGGCAGCGTATATGGGGGTGAATTACCTGGTGATCGGGTGGGTTCAGTCGCAGGGTGTCACCGAGTCTTACGGGTATGTCGTGCAGACGGGCAACCTGGTTGCCTGTGCGCTGCTAGGGGTGATGTGGCTGGCGGTATCTTTTCAGAACTGTCTCAACATTTCGTTCAACAATCTGGGTTGACGCCACTGCCTGTTGATGCCGCTTGCGCTGCTGGCATTCTTGTCGCCAGCTACAGTCATCGACGGTGTCGTTTATCCCGACTTCAATCCGATCCTGCTGCTCACCTCACTGGCATATGGTCTCTCGTACTGTCTGACGACGCCGGTCTTCCTGTTTTTGCTGATCGTTGCGCTGCCGAACGTTCTGCCGCTTGCCTATCGCATCACCGCATTCAATGCGCTGCTCTACGGTCTTATCAATATGATGTCGTGGTTCGATCCGACAGTGTGGTGGATGGGGGTGTTGCACGTCCCGTTGCTGGCACTGTCGATTGTGGCGCTGATTCTGGTGCAGCGTCAGGCGCCGGTTGCCTGACCTGATCCCCGCGTGTGCAGGACGCGCTCCTGTGTCTCTCTGTTGCTCAGATACTACTCAGCGTTGTCGAAATGCAACCATGGGTTAAGAAACGACGACACTACGTCGGATCAGGTTCAGATACGGTATACTACACCATGAACGGAGCAGTCCGTTCGCGTCTAGTGTGCCGCTGACGACGGTGTCTGTGCACATGTGCAATACCTCTCAACACGCGTGGGCGTCCGTGTCGTTTGCAACGGGTGCAGAGGTGTGTGTTCTTTTTTTCTCCAGACGGCACAGCACGATGTCGCATGCCGATTGCCAGCGAGGAAGGAGGAATCGCTATGGCAGCGGAACTGACGATCAGTTGCATTAAGGTATCGGCTTGCCTGGGATGTGTTCGATATCTGCACCCGTGTGGCGAAGATCTGAAACTGTACGGCACCGGACAGAACCTAAGTCAGGAAGGATGACCTAGTGTGCATTGTGCGGGCGCAGGACGAGTTCCCGACGGTCGGCGAAGTGCTGGAGCCTTTCACGATGCCGCACATCGTTGAGGGGTGGATGCGCGGATCGCACTACGGTCCGCTGATGCCGTGTCGTGTGGGAGACGCCTATCCGGGGCGCTTTGACGGACCGCCGCAGGTCATCGCGTTAGGGTTCCAGATCGCTGAGGGACAGTTGATCGGACCGCGTGAGATGTTCGACGATCCCGGTTTTGATGAGGCGCGTCATTTGTGCAACGTCACCGCCGATCATCTGCGCCGTCATGGACTGTTCGAGCCGCATCGTTTACCAATGGAAGAAATGGAGTACACCACGCTTCCAGAGGTGATGAAAAAGCTGGCAGACCGCTGGCAACCGGTGAATGGTCATGCGGTGAGCGGCGAAGCGGTGGAGACGTTGCCCGCCAGCGTTGCATTGTGATTGTTGAAAGGAGGGGGCGATGCCAATCCGTGACTGGAGACATGCTGAGGAGCGTGCCGCGCGCCTGATCGATGATCGTCAACATTATGTGGAAGGGGCGATCATCGATTGGCTGATCCGCACCGGGCAGTGGGATCCGCAGGCAGAGGAAAAGATCCGCGCCTGGCTCGAACGTCAGGCGGTGGAACTGGCTGAGAAGGAGCGGCAGGCGTCCAATTAAGCATCGAAGACCAACGCATCTTCCGTGCCGTGCGGCGACTCGGCCAGAATGTCACCTGTCGGGCTGACAACCATTGCGCCGCCGAATGATGCTTCGGGCTGCGTGGGGTCTTCCAGTGCATTGACGATCAACGCCGTCACCTGCAGGGTTCTGACGGCATCCGCATATGCCTGACGCTCCTCACGCAGCCAGCGCTCCGTGTCGGGGGATGTTCCATCGAAACTGCGCGCCAGCGGAACAACCACGATGTCTGCGCGGGCGCCGAGCCTCATCCGAGCACGCTCATCGAACAGATCGCCGCATATCAGGATCGCCAGCCTGCCAGCCGCCGTATCCACGATGTGAATGTCGTCACCGGCGGCAAAGGGAGGCTGTTCGCTCATTTTGCGCTGTACAAGCGCTATATGACCGGATGGTTCCACCAGGACGGCGGAACTGTACCACCCTTCCGCCGCGCGCTCCAGCATCCCAAAGCAGATAGCGCAACGATACGCCCTCGCCAGCGCCGCAACTATCGCCGTCGTCTCACCGGGTATCGGCGTGGCGTACTGTTCGAGATCGCGTGGCTCATACAGATACCCGGTGAATGCGCATTCCGGCAAACAGATCAGATCAGGAGCATACCGTGCCACTTCTGCCAGTCGTCGCCGGAAATGCTCCACATTCACCGAAGGATTTCGAGGCTCGATTTTTAGTGGAAGAAGACACGCACGCATGGTTCCTGGTTCTTGGTTCTCGGTTCCTGGTTCTCGGTTCCTGGTTCCTGGTTCTCGGTTCTCAGTTCTTGGTTCTTGATTCTCGGTTCTCGGTTCTTGGTTATCACTTCTCAATCCTCACCTGCGCAATCTCCATCCACTGCGCCCCTGGTACGTCGAGCAAACCCCAACCGAACTCACCGCGCGGCGTGGCGATCAGCCACTGGTTATCGACCCATGCGACGAAGCCAAGCCGACCGCGCGGCGCGCAGTCCGTTTCGTGAACGACCTGACCATCGATCAAAAAACGCGCGCCGCCGGTCAACCATTCGAGGGTGAAGGTGCGGAATGTGTCGTCCGGCGGCGGGATGAGCGCCTCGCTGACCGAAAGCGCCCGCTGAACGCGATGCCAGAGGCACTCGTAGATGCCGGGCAGACGATTTGCCAGCATAACCAGCGGCGCAACCGGCGCCCAGCGCAACGCCCGGCGCGTAGTTGCGTCGATTGTCGCAACTTTCCATCCAAAACCTGGAACGCCATATGCCAGCGGCATATTGGCAGGCGGCGAAGCATAGAAGAACCAGATCGCCGCAGGCAATACCGGCAACACTTTCCCGACCGGCGAAATGGGCGCATTCCAGAAGCCGAACCCCGCTGTTCCCCGAACAGACGTTCCCATCCGCGCGACCACCGTCAGGCGCAGCGGCGCGCGCCAGGGGAAGCGATGGCGCGGCAGACCGGTGTAATCGTCGATCTGGGCATTGGCATAGCGCCGCGCCGTCGCGCCGGCGACCACAAAACGCATACCCTCAGGAGTCAGAACTAGGCGACCGCCGCCGGTCTGCGTGAGTCGCCAGCCGGATTGTGGACGGGGGCGAAATGTTTCGTTCATAGGACGTTCTGGCGCCGGTTGTTTATGGGCGTTGCCGTTGTGCGATGATGTTACCCGCTCTCTGGCAAAGAAACTGCGCCCCTGGAAGACTCCAGGGACGCAGCCGCGCCACAGTCGGGGGGGCGCGTGCAGGCGCCTGCACGCCCATTGTTGTCAGCGCCTATAACCTTTCGATAACCACCTTGTGTCGTAGCGCGCTTGTTTGTGGTCCTAAAGATTGTCGATTTGAATCGGTTCAACCGGATCGGCAAGTTCAAATCCCAGAATGCGCGAGTAGAAGTACAACTCGGCTTCGAGCGCCCGCACGATCGTCTCTGCCTTGCGGAAGCCGTGCTGTTCACCTTCAAATGCCAGGTATGCAACCGGTATCCCCTTTGCGCGCAGGGCTGCCGCCATTCGTTCGGACTGATCCGGCGGCACAACTTTGTCTTCTAGTCCTTGCAGAAAGATGACCGGGCAGTTGAGCTGTTCGATATGGTGGATCGGCGAACGCGCGTGGTAGAGATCGATGCGTTCAGGGTAAGGTCCGATCAGGCGGTCGAGGTAGCGTGACTCGAATTTGTGCGTATCACGCGCCAGCGCCTCCAGATCGCTGACGCCGTAGTAACTGGCGCCAGCTTTGAACACCCGGCGGAAAGTGAGCGCTGCCAGGGTCGTGTAGCCGCCAGCGCTGCCACCAGCAATGATCAATCGCGCTGGATCGGCGAGCCCCTGCGCTGCCAAATATGTTGCTGCGTTGCAGCAATCGTCCACATCAACGATCCCCCAGCGTCCATCGAGACGCTGGCGGTACGCACGCCCGAATCCGGTGCTGCCGCCGTAGTTGACATCCATCACCGCAATGCCGCGACTCGTCCAGAACTGAATGCCGAGGTCGAACGACGCCGACGTTGCACCGGTCGGTCCGCCGTGACTCAGCACGAGCAGCGGCGGTTTTTCATGATCAGGCGCGCGAAAGTCGCGGTTGCGCGGTGGATAATAGAAACCGAACGCAGTCACGCCGCCTTCGGTCGGAAATTCCACTACCTGCGGCGTCGAGATAAAGCCGGGATCGATCTGGATATCCATCGAACGGCGAATAGTTGTCAGTGCGCCACTTGCCAGATCGAGCATCACCAGTGTCGAGGGGGTGTTCGATGAAGCACCGATGAAGACAACCCTGCCATTGGCGGCGCGAGGACCGCTAAGGCCAAAATCGCTGAACGGCAGATCGAGCGGCGTCAGCGTTCCGCTCTGCGTGTCGAGCGTCGCCATTTTTTGCTCACCGCGCTCAATGTAGGTGCAGGTCAAGCGATTCGCCGACTCGATGGCGTAGGTGCGTGCACTGAACACCCACAACGGCAGACCGAATTCAGCCTCCATCGGGCAGAGCGCCTCGATATTGCCACCACGCCATCGGTAGAGGTTCCACCATCCAGTACGTTCGGCAACGAAATAGAGCGCGCCATCAGGTCCCCACTCAGGTTGAAAAGCGGCATCGTCCGGTCCGCCAGCGATCCGTTCGGCAGTTCCCAACGAGCCATCCTCACGCAATGGCGCAACCCATAGTTCGGCAGCGTCCCACGGCATGTTCGGGTGGTTCCAGGAGAGCCATGCCAGCCGGGTTCCATCCGGGCTGAGACGCGGGCTGGCATAAAAGTCGGACCCTGCAACCAGGATCTGCTGCGGGGTCGTCCCGTCGAGCGGAACGGCGACAATCGCATTGACCGCCTCACCATCGCCGGAATGATCCTCGCGCACACAGATTAGACGGTTCCGCCCGCGATCAACAGTCATATCCGCGTAGCGCAACGGCGCTTCAGAAGTAACGGGGGTTGGCGTTTCACCCGCTTGCTGGCGGTAGATGCGGTGATCGGCAAAGTTGCTGAAGTAGACAATGCCACGATCAACCGTGTACGGAGCGCCACCGTATTCGTGGACGCGGGTGCGCACGTTGAAGCCGGGCGGGGTCACATCAGCAACCGTTCCATCGGCAGCGCGCCGCACAATGACCACCCGACCGCCTTCAGCCGGTCGCCCTTCGAGCCAGTAGATGTCATCGCCGTCGAGGGCGATATCGTTCAATGAAACGCCCGATGTTGCTACCAGCGCAGCAGTGATTGGCGAGCGCCACGAACCGTATGGCGCAGTCTGCGAATGGGACATTGATGTTTCTCCCGTTATAAACCGAGAATGACGGATAGCGCTTGCGCTATCTGTTGCACACATGGCTCATCCAGCAGGAACGTTGATGATCCGCCGATTGATAAGTATATCATCTGAACGGACTTTCAGGTCGTGGCTTCATCGATACTGCGCAGGCAATACGCTCAACGTGTAACTTTGACCTTCAACGTCCAACCTTACAACCGCCCAAGGTGCTATAATCAAAGCCATGTCAATACGCACCCGGTTGACAGTTTCATACGTCGGCTTTTTTGCGATTGCGTTACTGGCGCTGCATGTTGGATTGTACCTGATCGTGCGCAGCGCGCTACTGAACAGCGTTGACAACGAGTTGCGCCTTGGCGTCGAAGTGCTGCGGCGAGGCTTCGCCGAGAGCAATCAGACGCCATACGGCTACTTTCGTGATGATCAGTTGCGCGCCATTCTGTTGCGCCAGCCGCCGGTGCGCGACTTCGAAGCGACTAGTCTGTATGTCCAGTTTTTTGACATTGACGGTGATCTTGTTGGTCGTTCACCGAACATTGGTGATGGCGACCTGGCGACAGCGCTTGCCCTCGACCCGCAGCGCTTCGCCAGCGCACTCGCAGGCAACGAGCAGATTACGACTATCGAACATGGGAACGTTCGCGTCCGCGAGTTAATGGCACCACTGTGGTTCTTTAATCCGGTCACCCGCCGCGACGAGGTCGTCGGCGTTCTCCAGGTCGCGCGCTCAATGGCGGAGACCCAGCATGCGTTGCAACTCCTCTTCTACGCATTGACCTTCGGTGGTGTGATCGTCCTGCTAGCGGCAGCACGCGGCGGCGCGTGGTTGACGCGCGCTGCATTTCGTCCGATTGACGAGATTGCTCAGACGGCACAGAGTATTGTGCGTGCTGAAGATTTGAGTCGGCGTATTCCGGTACCGCCAGCCGCCGATGAGTTACAGCGTCTGACGATTACGGTCAATGATCTGCTGGCACGGATGGAGGAACTTTTCAATACGCAGCGTCGTTTCATTGCCGATGTTTCCCACGAGTTGCGTACGCCGCTGACGGCGATGCAGGGCAATCTTGAGGTGCTGGCGCGTGGTGCAGCGCGCGACCCGCAGCTGCTAAACGAGTCGCTTGATGATATGCGCCGCGAGGTTGCCCGGTTGATCCGTATGGTCAATGATCTGCTTTTGCTGGCGCGGAGCGACGCCGGTATTCAGATCCGCCGCGATCCTGTCGAACTCGATACGCTGCTTCTCGAAACGTATCGTGAGTTGCGCCTGCTGGCAGGACAGGTACATCTTCGTATTGGCGAGGAGGATCAGGCAGTTGTGATAGGTGACCGCGATCGTATCAAACAGGCACTGCTCAATCTTGGCGTTAATGCCATCCAGCACACGCCGCCTGGTGGCGAAGTGACGCTGAGCCTTACGATACGCGACGGGTATGCCGCGTTGAGTGTCGCCGATACCGGATACGGTATTGCGCCGCAAGATCTGCCGCACATTTTTGATCGTTTCTATCGCGCGGATCGTTCCCGCAGTCGCAATGGCGGTGGAGCGGGACTGGGATTGTCAATTGTTCGTTCAGTAGTTGAGGCGCATAGCGGGCAGGTGCTGGTGACCAGCGAACCGGGCAGAGGGAGTGTCTTTACAATGCTGTTGCCGCTTGCGGCTCAACCAGATCGAATACCCCAGCTGGAGATCAACCCCGTCCCTGAAACTGCCCCCCAAACGGTCGATGCCGCATGAACCCTGAGATGATCATCGTTTTCGGCATTCTGACGCTGACGGTCATCCTGTTTGCCAGTGATCGTCTGCGTCTGGATGTGGTTGCGCTGATGGCGGTGTTGCTGCTGCTCCTGACCGGCATTCTGACGCCCGCCGAAGCCCTTGCCGGGTTTTCTGATCCGATTGTGCTGATTATCGCCGGGTTGTTTATCGTCGGTGCGGGCCTGTTTCAGACCGGTGTCGCCGATGCGCTGGGGCAGCAACTGGTGCGGCTCGCGGGCACAGGTGAAGCGCGTCTGATCGTTGCGATCATGCTGATCGTCGCCTTTCTTTCAGCATTCTTGAGTTCTACCGGTACGGTCGCCGTCTTTCTCCCCGTGGTCGTCAGCCTGGCGCAACGCACGGGCATCAGCCCGACGAAACTGCTCCTGCCCCTCGCCTATGCTTCGCTGATCGGCGGCATGCTGACATTGATCGGTACACCGCCCAACATTGTCGTCAGTAATCAACTCCAGTCCGCTGGCATAACGCCCTTCGGCTTCTTTTCGTTTACGCCAGTCGGTGCGGTAATGCTGGTGATAGGAATTGTCTATATGGCGATGGTCGGGCGTCGGTTGCTGCCAGAACGTGCCCATCTATCGGGTGTGTCACGTGATGGAAAAACACCGATTGACCCGGCTACCCTGCTGGCGCTCTACGATCTTCCTGGCAAACTCGCGCGGGTGCAGATCGAACCATCTTCTCCGCTGGTTGGGCAGACGCTGGCGCAGGCCAATCTACGCGCGCGCTATCGTGTGAATGTGGTCGATGTCGAGCCGCCAGCATCCCAGGGAATGATCGCCCCGCCACAGGTTGCACGCTCTGGGATAACGCTCAAGCCGATGGATGTGCTGCTAGTCAAAGGATCAGCGGACGATGTTGCACGCCTGGCCAAGGATTTGCAGGTGCGTGTGCTTGCGACTGACGTCAACCCGGATGACCTGATCACCGAAGAAACCGGGATTGTCGAACTGGTACTGACGCCGCGGTCACGGTTGATCGGTCATACGTTGCGCGAAGTGCGCTTTCAGGATACATATCAGGTGCTGGTGCTGGCAATCCTACGGATGGGTGCGCCGCTCGATGCACCGACGTCGCAGGTGGAATTGCGCTTCGGCGACACCCTTCTGGTGCAGGGCGACTGGGAACGGATCGCATCTCTCCTTGATGAACGCAACGATTTTGTGGTTGTCGGCGAGATACGCCGTCCACCCGTTAGACGCGCGCTGACTCGACGCGCCCCAATTGCGCTGGCGATCATGATCGGTATGCTGTTCCTCATTTCATTTGAGGTGATGCCGATGGTCACTGCGGTGCTGCTGGCTGCGGTAGCAATGGTGCTGACCGGCTGCCTGTCGATGGATGAAGGGTATCGGGCGATCAACTGGGAGAGTGTGGTGTTGATCGCCGGTATGCTCCCAATGGCGACCGCGCTCGACAAAACAGGCGGTATGAGTCTTGCTGCGAGCGGGTTGACAGCGACTCTCGGCGCAGTGAGTCCGCTGGCATTGATGGCAGGTCTCTTCATCCTCACAGCAATGTTTAGTCAGTTTATTTCCAATACTGCCACTACGGTGCTGATGGCGCCGATTGCGTTTCAGGCAGCGATTGAACTTGGTGTATCGCCATATCCGCTGCTCATGGTTGTTGCGCTTGCGGCTTCGACGGCCTTCGCCACTCCGGTGGCGTCACCGGTCAACACGCTGGTGCTGGGACCGGGCGATTATCGTTTTACTGATTTCGTGCGGGTCGGGACGCCGCTGCTGGTGATGATGCTGATTGCGTCGCTGCTGGTTGTGCCAGTGCTGTTTCCGTTGTAGTCGGCAGGTTGTCGGGTGAACATATGCGATTGCTTTACAGCGTGTAGGTTTGTGATATGATGTAAGGTACATCCCTTTCGCCCCACGAATGATGTGCGGTGCCTGTTGCAGGAGTTGGGGGGATAGCAGGTCGCATATCACTCTTTCGTCGTCGCTTCGAACACCGGTATGGCATTGCTGCTCGAAATGCGAGGAATCAGCAAGCGCTTTGGCGGCACACAGGCGCTTGATCAGGTTGATTTCTCGCTGGATCGCGGTGAAGTCGTCGGATTGCTGGGAGAAAATGGCGCCGGTAAATCGACCCTCATCAAAATCCTTGCCGGCGTGCATCGTATGGATCAGGGCGCTATCTTTATCGATGGGAAGCCCGTTACCCTTCAAACGCCGCAGGATGCACAGCGCCTTGGAATTGCCGTCATCTACCAGGAGTTGAACCTTACTCCCAATCAAACTGTTGCGGAAAACGTATTTCTTCACCACCCGCAGCGCATGAATGGAATCCTGGGGAAGATTGGCATTATTGATCATCGCCGACGTGAGCGTGAGACTGCCGCGTTACTTGCCCAACTCGGTATCACCGGTCTTGATATCCGTCGCAAAGTAGGAGAATTGTCGGTAGCGTTCCAGCAGTTGACTGAGATCGCCAAAGCACTGGCGCTCGAAGCGCGTCTGATCGTGATGGATGAACCCACATCGGCGTTGCCTGACGAAGAAGTGGAGCATCTTTTCGAGATCATCCGTCGTTTGCGCGAGCGAGGTCTGGGAGTTGTGTTCGTTTCCCATCGCCTGAACGAGGTTCGGGCTATCTGCGACCGGATCGTGGTGCTGCGGGATGGAAAGAATGCCGGTGCATTGCCGGTGAACGAGGCTTCTGATGATCGCATCATTGCGATGATGGTGGGACGTTCTATCAATAATCTCTACCCCAAGCGCCCGGCAACTCTTGGCGATGTGGTGCTGGAGGTTCAGGGTCTCACCCGCCGTGGAATCATCGAAGATATTTCGTTCCACCTGCGTGCAGGCGAAGTAGTCGGTCTGGCAGGACTAGTCGGATCGGGGCGCACCGAAGTAGCACGTGCCATTTTTGGCGCAGACCGCATTGATAAGGGAACGATTCGTCTCAATGGAACGCCGGTGCGCATCCGGTCGCCGCAAGATGCGCGAAATCTGGGGATTGGTTATGTTCCCGAAGATCGGAAAGTCCAGGGCCTGGTTCCTGGTATGACTGTGCGTGATAATATTACGCTCGCTGTCCTTCGTCAACTGGCGCGCGCCGGTCATGTGGTCGATCGGTCGGTGCTGGAAGGAGTTGCCCGGCGCTACGTCCACGAACTGCACCTGCGTCCGCCGCGGACTGATCTGCCGGTCGGATCACTCTCTGGCGGAAATCAGCAAAAGGTAGTGCTTGCGAAATGGCTGGCGGTTGATCTGAAGGTCTTATTGCTGGACGAACCAACCCGTGGCATCGATGTAGGCGCGAAAGCGGAGATCCATGGTTTGATCGATGAACTGGCGCATCGTGGTATGGCTATTCTGCTTATTTCTTCCGAGTTGCCCGAAGTGCTTGCGATGAGTGACCGTATTCTGGTCATGAGTGAAGGTCGCCTGGTCGGGGAACTGTCGCGCGAGGAAGCGACGCAGGAGCGCATTCTGGCGCTGGCGAGTGGGAGAAAGTGACCAGTAACATTGCGAGGGCTGGATCATGAGCAAAGATGCATCTGTTGAGAGCAAGGGCACGACGGTCGTTGCCCGACAACCCGGCATTATTCGCCGCATCCTCCAGCGTCCGGAAACGAGCATTGTCATTGTGCTGGTTGCGTTGAGTCTGTTTCTGTCGCAAAGTAGCGATGCATTCCTTACGCCGAGCAATCTGTTCAACATTTTGCGCAATAATGCAGATATCGCCATTGCTGCGCTCGGCGTAACCCTGGTGATTATGGCTGGCGGGATCGATCTCTCGATTGGATCGACAATGGCACTGAGTGGGCTGGTGGCTGCCATCGCCGTCAGTCAGGGCGGGACGACAGCCTATCAATTGCCCGGTTTCGGATTGCCGCCAGCACTGGCATTTCTGCTGGGGGTGCTGGCAGGCACGCTAGTTGGTCTGATCAACGGGTTGTTGGTTGTACGGCTCAAGATTCCGCCCTTCATCGCGACCCTGGGCATGCTGGGCGTTGTGCGCGGTGTAGTCGTGGGGTTGACGAGCGGTCAAACGGTGAGAAACTTTCCGGTTGAGTTTACAAACCTCGGTCAGGGGTATGTTGGTCCGGTACCGGTGCCGGTCATTTTTCTCATCGTGCTCGCTATCGCTGTCGGTCTCTTTCTATCATACCATGTTTGGGGGACATACATATATGCTATCGGCGGTAATGAAACCAGTGCGACGCTGACCGGTTTACCGGTGGAGCGTGTCCGGATCCTGACCTATGTTCTGTCGGGTGCGCTCGCCGGCGTGGGGGGCGTGCTGGTGGTGGCACGCTTAGGTGTTTCGGCGCCGACCCAGGCGTTGGGATACGAATTGTTTGTGATTGCAGCCGCTGTCATCGGCGGGGTCAGTCTGTCCGGCGGGCGCGGGACAGTGCTGGGCGCCGTTCTGGGCGCTATCCTGATTGGTGTGTTGAATAATGCTCTGGTGTTGTTGCGAGTCGAGAGTTACTGGCAACAGGCGTTTACTGGTGGTATCATCTTGCTCTCAGCCCTGGTTGATCGTCTGCGTCAACGGCGATGAAGATGCGTAGGGTGGGAGCGAGTTGATAGATGTTCGTTCTTCAATAACCAACGGAGGTTGCTGATGGATCAACGCAGACTCTCACGACGGACATTCTTACGGGCTGCGGCTGTGGGTGCGAGCGCCGCAGTACTGGCAGGCTGCACAACAACTGCCCCCACGCCGCCGCAGCAGACTGGACCCCAACCCACCGCGCCATCAGGTGGGGCGGCACCGCAGCCGCTGACATTTGTGTGGTCGCCAAAGGCGGTGAACAATCCGGTCTTCGATGTCGCCCGACGTGGCGCCATGGACAAAGCAAAGGAACTGGGCATCACCGTTGAGTGGATCGGACCGGAGTCCGCCGATGCCCAGAAACAGGCAGAACTGCTTGATGCCGCGATTGCCCGCAAAGTAAACGGCATGGGCATCTCATGCAACGATCCCGATGCGCTGAAGCCGGTTATTGATCGGGCAATGGATGCCGGTATTCCGGTTATTACGTGGGACTCGGACTCCCCCAATTCAAAGCGCATCACCTTCTACAGTCTCGACAATGAAGCCGCAGCAAAGAAGGCTGCCGAAGTCATGGTCGAGCTGCTCAAGGATAGTCCGAACAAAACGTATGCGATTCTTACCGGTGTCCCCGGAGCGCAAAATCTGGAAGCGCGCATCAAGGCGTTCCGCGAAGTTGCCGATCCCGCTGGGTTGCAGTGGGTGGCAACCGATCCGTGTTACGACGATATTCAAAAGGGCGTCGAAGTCGTCGAGAATCGCCTGACGGCGAATCCCGACCTTGGCGGCTACTTTATGGCAGGCGCATGGCCCCTCTTTGGCGACATCAATGCAATGCCTAAGTTTCAGGCTGCTGCTAAAGCCGGCATGAAGACTGTCGCATGGGACATCCTTGAGAACGAGCTGAAATTGCTCAAAGAAGGGCTGGTGCACGCCCTGATCGGGCAAAAGTTCTACGGCTGGGGCTACGATGCAGTGGGTATTCTGTACGACATCGTGGTGAACAAGAAGACATATCCGCCCTTCGTGGACACCGGTTTCGATCTGGTGCGCACGCCGGAAGAGGCGGATCGGTTCTTGAAGAAGTGGGAGACGGGGAACTGGAAGGACTAATGCTCCGTCGCCGCTGGTCATAGGTGATCCCCTGGAGGCAACCCGTCGGGTTGCCTCTTGCTTTTCCGACGTGCGTTCCAACGTGCGTAGAGAAAACGTCGTCAAGGATACTGCTCCTCTGCGCGGCACAAAGATGTCACAGTGTTTCTGGAAGCCAATCCCGTAGCAGGGATGCCCGGAATCTTCTATAATGGCTTTCCCGATTGAGGACCCGCAGGTTGATGCGTTGTGTTGACAGAAAGGGACCATTGATGAATCGCCACGACATCCGTTTGCTCCAGGCGGTGCGACTCTATCCTTCGGTGACGATCACGTTGCCGACCCATCGCACATCACCCGACAACAAGCAGGACCCGATTCGCGTGCGGAATCTGGTGACCGAGGCGACCAATCGGTTGCTCGGTGAGTTTTCCAGGCGCGATGTCGAGCCGCTGCTTGCTCGTTTGGAGGCGCTGGTCAACGATATCGATTATCGCTACACCCTCGATGGTCTAGCGCTGTTCGTCAACCGCGATATTGGCCGTCGGTTCATTCTGCCGTTTACGCTGCCGGAGCGTGTTGTGGTGGATGAAACGTTCTGGACGCGCAGCCTGGTGTTTGCACTCAATCGCACGCCACGCTACTGGGTGCTGGCGCTCAGTGAACAACCGACGCGCCTGTTTGAGGGGGTGCGTGAGCATCTGCAGGAGATCACCGGGGAAGGTTTCCCGATGACACATACCGGTCCAGGCGGAGAGCGCGGATTGCCGAATGACCCTGCAATTAATCGTTCGGCGTACCGTGATGAGCGACACCGCCAGTTTTTCCGCCAGGTCAGCGCGGCACTGACGCCCTTCATTACGGATGACCCGTTGCCGCTGGCGCTGGTCGGCGTTGATCGATATATTGCCTTCTTCCGTGAAGTGTCGCCGCATGCTGGCGCTGTGATAACGACACTGACCGGCAGCCATGATAAGACGCCGGCGCACGAACTCGGGAAACTGGTGTGGCCCCTGGTCGAGCAGAACCTGTCTGTCCGCCGCGCTGGGGCGCTGAAGGAACTCGAAGCAGCGGTCGGTGCGCAGAGGTATGCCTCGACCATTGGCGAGGTCTGGCGGTTTGCCCACGAAGGGCGCGTAAGCGTGCTCCTCGTCGAAGAGAACTATTATCAACCGGCGCGGATTGCCGCTGATGGCGTCGCATTGACACCGGTAGATGACCCGACGTTGCCGGACGTAGTGGATGATGCAGTAGACGAGATCATCTCGATAGTGCTGGAGAAGGGTGGGCGCATGGTTTTCGTGGATGATGGCGCGTTGCCTCAACACCAGCGTATTGCAGTGGTGCTCCGATACTGATTGCTGCCCGTTGCTGCGTGAAAGCGCCCATGATCTGTCTGACTGTCAGTGATGAGATTGTTCCGGCAGTTTACAGCCTGAACATTAAACAGCACTTCGGCAACGTGGGATGTGTGCTGAGTTGTGGCGCTCTTCCCTGCCACTATCTTGATCAATTACCTGCGCACCCACCCGATCGATGCGCTGCACGCTATCGTTCATAATCTTATGGGTCGTCCGAGTAGAACGCATGAATCCCACTGACATCCTGACAACCTTGCAGGCGGCTGGTCGTCCGCTCAGCGATTTGGTCGGTTTGCCGCAGCGCGGCATTAGACGGCTGGCGACGGCGCGCCTGCTGGTGGATAAGGCGACGCGTGACCAGATCGTTCTTTTCGAGCCGACACTGGCACCGTTCCTGCGACGGATTGTGCGTGGCGTGGATATCCATCCCTGGTATTGCGAACCCTCTCGCTACCTGGTGATGCTGCCGTCGGGATGGAGCGCTGGAGCGGATGTGCGCGCTGAACAGGCATGGGAACATCTGGCGCAGCGTTGTCCGCCACTCCATCGCCATCTTGCACCAGCAGCAACCCGTAAAACGCGCGATGTGGCATGGTGGGAACTCCCGGACTGCGACCTGACACCCTTTGCACAGGCGCGCATTGTCTGGCCCACTGCCAGTGTGACAAAGCGGTATGCACTCACCGATCCCGGTTATCTGGTCGGCCCTGGCGTCTGTCACATCCCTGCTTCCCTTTTTCTACTAGGGGTGCTGATGAGTCGTCTGGGGTGGCTGGCAGTAACGGCGATAGGACGGGTTGGGCAGGTCTACCGGCTGGCGCCAGAGCAGATCGGACGTATACCAATACCGGAGGCGACAGAAAACGAGCGTGCGGCGATTGAAGCGCTGGTGCAACGGATCATTGACCTAACTCGCGAGCAGGTTGCGCTGGAGCGCCGGTTTACCCAACGGCTGTTGAGGGATTTTGGACCTCCCGGTGCGACGCCGGGCGCGCGTCTGGAAAGCTGGTGGGAACTGGATTTTGCGGAGCTGCGCCAGGCGATTGCAGCGCGCTTCGGCGGCGACATCCCGGCACGCTTCCGGGAACAATGGCAAGCACAGCACGCCGACGCCGTTGTCCGGCGCGCTGCGCTCACCGATACCCGCGCCCTTGCCGAAGCGACGCTGGATACGCGGGTGGCGATGCTGTATGGGGTTGATCTACCTTGAAGCAGCGTTGCGCACTGCTTCATCAACCAGCGGATCACTGATACTCAAGCCGTAGATCGCAATCAACCCGATAGTGCCAGCAACCAGAAGGTAGTAGAGTGTCGGGATCGCTGTCTTACGCAGCGTTGCCCCTTCCTGACCCAGCAGCCCCACCGTTGCCGAGGCAGCAACCACATTGTGGATAGCGATCATATTGCCAGCTGCTGCACCCACCGATTGCAGCGCTACAATCGCCGCGCCGGAGATCAGCAGACGCTCGACGACGCCGTGCTGGAAGAGACTGAACATCAGGTTGCTGACGGTGTTGCTGCCAGCGATGAACGCTCCAAGCGCTCCGATCGTCGGTGCAAAGAGGGGCCAGACACCGCCAACATTAACTGCAACCCACTCAGCCATGCTGATCGGCATGCTTGCGATGCCCAGCGCATTGACCCCCGAATTGATATAGACGCGCACCATTGGTACGGTGAAGATTAGCACAAAGCCCACACCCAGAATAACCTTGCTCGAATCGCCAATCGCTGCCTGGAGTGCGCTGCGACTCATCCGGTGGATAAAGAAGGTGATCAGCACGACCGTGATCAGGATCGATGCTGGCAGATAGAGCGGTGTTGTCGAGGCCGTAATCCCGGTGTCGAAGATGTTGCTCCATTCGATCTTCAGCACTGATCGCAGCGTGGAACCGATCGGCAGTTGCGGCAGACGGGTCAGCACCAGGAAGAGCGCCACTAGCAGATATGGCGTCCACGCCAGCCAGGTGCTCATCGTCTTCTTGCCCGTCAGATCATCGAGTTTCATTTCAATGCGACCAAGCCACTCCGGTTGCCACTCGCTCGCCGGTGCAAAATCCCATGTATCCTTCGGCAGCAGAAACCGGCGTCGTGCCGCTGCAACGACAATCGCCAGCCCGATCAGCGCGCCCAGAAGTGATGGAAACTCCGGACCCAGCAGGATACCAGTAAGGGTGTAGGGTACAGTAAACGCCAGACCGCTGAAAATAGCGAACGGGGCCATCGACAATCCTTCCGTCCACGATTTGTTCTTGCCAAAGAAACGGGTCATCATTACGACCATCAGCAGCGGCATGAGCGTGCCGGTTATGCCGTGAATGACTGCGGCGCGCACCGTAATAAGGTGCAGATAGTCGCTAAACGTCAGCCCGACTGCGGCAAGTTGTGCGTTGAATTCGGGCGTCTCCAGTCCGCCACGCACTCCGACCAGGATTGGAGTTCCCACTGCGCCGAACGTCACCGGAGTGCTCTGCACCATCATCCCGATCATCACCGCTGCCATCGCCGGGAAGCCGAGCGCAACCATCAGCGGCGCAGCAATTGCTGCCGGGGTTCCGAATCCCGACGCTCCTTCGATGAACGAACCGAAGAGCCAGCCGATAATGATCGCCTGCACCCGCCGATCATCGCTGATCCTGCTGAACCCATTACGGATGACCGTTACTGCGCCGGAATACTTGAGTGTGTTGAGGAGCAGAATAGCGCCAAAGATGATCAGGAGAATATCAAACGTAATAAACAACCCCTGAATAGTCGAGGCGACCACTCGCAGCGGCGAAACCTGCCAAGCAAAGATAGCAATCAGAACGGCGACCAGGTAGACGACCGGCATCGCTTGCCGTGCAGGCCAGCGCAAGCCGACGAGGAGAACCGCTGCAATCAGGATTGGACTGAATGCCAGCAACGCCTGAAGTCCGAGACTCATGGAACCATACCTCCCGCTCAACGTCGAACAATGCACTGAGACCGTGCACGCGAAACCCGCTCGGCGCCTGCCGGGTATACCACGTTCCTGGTGGTGGTGCCAGATTGAAACTTTGTGGTGTCGGGTGCATCATATCAGGGAATGCGCCCGATATTTGATGATGGTTGTCAACAGGTTATAACGGGTTGATAACTTTTCTAACGATGAAAGCACCCATTTGCTCGCGCCACTCGCCGTCCCACCACCGGAGACCGGTTCCTGATAGACCACAGGAGCGATGCAGCATACTGCATCGCTCCTGAAATATTGAAGGTCCTTATGGTCGCAGGAAGGGGACGCACCCTTTTTCCGCGATTCCCGATGTTCACCTACCGATTGCCGCCGCCGAAGTCGTCGAGGAGCGCATTGTTCGCCTGGTGATAGAACAGACCAATGCGACCGCCGCGGTTGACGTACAGGTTGCCGACAACTGTCGTTGTATCGGCAACGCCGATCAGTGTGCAGTTGACGTAGACACGAACCGAGCCGTTAGCCAGGGCGCGCGCGCCAAGCACGTCGCCGTTGGTAAGGGTCACGTTTGTAAAGACACGCACTGTGCGCCATCCCCATCCAGGCTGGAGTGCCTCAACAACAATCTGGCGGTTCACCGCATCGTAAGAGACCAGAATGGCGCCTTGCGTCGCGTTTGTGCCACGTCCCTTCAGCAGCAGCGTGTGGTGTGCGCTGTTCGGGTCAATCGTAGTCAGGGTGACGAAGGCTTCCTGATCATTGCCGAACTGGGTTGTCCACAGAACAACACCGCCTTGCTCGACATCGACCAGGTTACCGGCGATGCGATACTGGTCGAGTTGAGTTGCACCGGTCCAGTTGCGTCCCAGCCGTCCATTCGCGCGGTTGAAGGTATCGAGGACGCTGGTCGCCGGGAAGGTTGTGACCTTCACTGTGATCGATTTCACTTCTTCAACAGCACCCCACTCGTCGATTGAGAAGAACTCAACCAGGTTCGCGCCTTCGCTTGTGATTGCGAAAGGCGTTGTATACGTCTGCCACGGACCGCTGTTCACGCGGTACTGCGTCGTCGCCGGTTCATCGGTCGTCAGCGTGACCGTTGCGCTGCCAAAGAAGCAATCTGCCGGGCAGAGCGGCGTGGTCGGTCCGCTGACGCTCGCGGTTGTCACCGGCGGAATAGCGATGCCGTTGAGCAGGATACGTCCGCTTGTTTCCGTCTGCCCGTCAGTGACGCTAAGGGTAATCGTGACCGGACCGGCATAATTGAGCGCCGGGGTGAACGTCAGATTCGCCAGCGCTGCATTCACGGTGGCAGGTGCGCCGCTGATCGAGGTTGCGTTGAGCGTTCCCGCAGTCGCCGGAGCAACTGCCAGCGTCACCGTCACCGGCGCCGAGTCTGGATCGATGACAAATGGGTCGTACAACGCCAGCGGCGGCTCTTCGGTGTACGTCTGGGTGAAGAGCAGATCGCCGAGCGGTACGCGCGCCACGGTCAGGTCATTGCTGACTTCGTTGGCTGCCAGAACATACAGCGCGCCGTTGCGTTCGAACAGCTTGACCCCTTCAGGATTCGTGCCAGCTGGCAACAGCAGGAAGACGTTCGGCGCGGCAGGGTTGGTTACATCAACCAGCGCCACCGACCGGGCGCGTTCCAGCCCAACAGCAACGATCGCCCGTCCGCCGAATACCTTCGCATCCAGCACCTCCGGCTCGCTGCCGCCGCGATTACTGCGATCATCCGGGTACAGACCATAGCGCGCGGCAAGTTCGTCGATCTGGTTGCCGGTATCACCCACCAGCGCACCAGTGAGTGCGTTGAAGACGCTGACCGTGCGACCGCCGCGCACCCGTCCACTGATTGCACCCGGTGGAATATCGTCGCGCGTATCGCCTTCATCAGCCGTCACGAAGTAGCCGTCGCCGCCGATCTCGATATATGCAATCCCGTCCGGCTCGCGGAATAGGCTCAACAACCGCGTGGGGTTGAAGCCATCGCCGTTGACCGTATCGAACGCGTGGGTCGTCTTCCCCAGACCGAAGAATGTCAAGCTGTTGTCCGCCAGGTTGAGACGTACCACGCCGTTGTTCTCCTGGAGAGAAATGTAGGCGTACTGGCTATCTGCCGAGAAGACGACCGATTCCGGTTCCAGGGTCGCAGGCGTGTTGTCGATGGGCAGTCTGGCAATATCGTCGGTGCGGTTGGTCATGAAACCAGGCGTACTCGCCTGTGAAGGCAACGGGATCTGCGTGACGTTCAGTGTGGTTGAGGTATCTGGGTCGAAACCGCTCAGGTTTACCACCGTCAGCGACCCCGGTCCGCCGTTGTCACCAATGGCGAAACCCTCTGCCTCGTTCGCAATTACAGCGTACTGCCCGTTTGGCGAAATGGCGACCGAGTCGGGCTGAATGCCGGTGCTTGCGCTGGCGATCAGCGTTCCGTTCAGGCGATAAGCGTAGACCGTCCCATTCACCGGCGCTGCTGCTGGCGCAGCCGAACCGGCAACCGCCAGGAAGTAGTCCTGCGTCGGGTGAATAGCGACCGAGTTCAACCCGGTCAATCCGGTAATGGTCGTCAGAACACGAATGTTGAACAGGTCGGTAGTGTCGAGCACATACACGATGCCAGCATCGGCATTGCTCAACACTGCCCGGTTCCCGCGAATGTCGATAATTTCGGCGCCGGTGATGCCCTGGCTCGCTCCGAAGGTTGCCACTGCCGAGATCGCAATCGGGTCGTTCAGGTTTAACCCGACCAGGATCGGATCATGGTCCGAGGTGCGATACTGGTCTGGAGCAAATAGGCTCGTCTGCTGCCCCGTGCTCTTGAAGTTCAGATTGTAGTCCAGCACATTCGGCTCATCGGCGTTGATGTGGTATTCTGCCGCCCCGCTCACCTTCGCCAGCGCCGACGGCGACGCCAGTGCGTAGTCGAGCGTCCCCCACTGACCATTGAACACGTAGGAGTAGGCGTTCTCGCCGACGAAAGTGCGTACCAGGTCGACGTACCCCGCTGCGCGGAGGACGTCAATCGGCTCTTCCTGTGCATAGGAGTTGAGGTCGCCTATGATCAGGATGTCCGTGTCGCCTGTGCCGGTCGGGTCGGTCGCCAACCAGGTGATCAACTCCTGCGCCGCATTGCGCCGCACGATGTTGCAGTTGCCTGAGCCATCGCCCGCATCCGGCGCATCACACGGGCTACCCTTCGACTTGAAGTGATTGACCACAACGGTCACATCCTCGCTGCTTGCGCGGTGGCGGAAGGTCTGCGCCAGCGCGGGGCGGTTGCGCGGCACCGAGTCGCCACCGTTGACGAACGCAACCGTGTTGAGTACTGCAGTCCGACCGACTGGCGTCACCACGGCGGGCTTGTAGATCAGCGCTACCTTGATTGCGTCCGTGCCGAGGGCATTCACCTGCCCGGTCGCGGCATCGACGTTGATAAAGGCGTAAGTCCCTGGTGCCGTGGCGGCGTTCAGCCGGTTCACCAGTTCGGCAAGCGCACTGTCAGGTCCGTACCCATCGTTCTCAATCTCCATCAGTCCGAGCACCTCTGCATCCAGACGCAGGATTGCCTGGATCAGTTTGGCGTTCTGGCGCTCGAATTCGATTGCGTTCTCCGCGCCGCGACAGCCAGTGGAAGGGCCGCCGACCCCAAGTGTGCAGCCGGTGAAGGTGTTGAAGTAGTTCAGCACGTTGAATGCTGCCACCTGCATATCGCCGCCAACGTTGGGCGGCAGGTCAGGGCGCGGGTTGGCGGCGACAAAGTTGGGCACGCCGCCGCCA
The DNA here is from genome assembly GCA_017743475.1 of Roseiflexus sp. Lineage (GTDB taxonomy): Bacteria > Chloroflexota > Chloroflexia > Chloroflexales > Roseiflexaceae > Roseiflexus. The sequence goes on from JAGHYV010000006.1 coordinate 27,536, forward strand.
AGCGCATTGACCGGACGCACCCGGTAAGCGTTGCCGCTAGCAGGGTTGCCCGCCCAGGTGTAGGTCATCACACCGACCAGTCCCGTCACCGTGTCGCCGCCCCGCAGAGTGTTGCTGGCGCTCAGCGGATTGCCGCCGCGCCCGAAGCGGATCGGGTCGGGGTTCTGATTGTTCAACTCATCATCGAGGATGATCCGGTTGAGATCGTTGGCAGCCTGCAACGCCAGCGCCGCTGGACCAGGATCCACGGCATCAGTTGGCTGGCGCAGACGCCCGCCCGAACTCAGCACGACCTGCCCAAAGCGCCCCAACTGGAAATGCTCGGTGACGTAGAGGGTCTGTGGGAAGCGTACCAGCATGCCTTCATAGCGCTCCAGGTAGGTCGAGTCCGGGAAGGGCATCGTGACATCGACTGGCGTCACCGTCGCAGTGGTTCCACAGAACTCGATGGCAGTCACATTCCCAATCTGGGTCTGATCCTGGAACTCGGTCGCTGTGCCGGTCACTTGAACGACCTGACCGAGGCTGACGGAGTCGTTGTCTCTGTTGAAAACGAAGATGCCTTCGGACGTAAGCGGATCGGCATCGATCTGGGCGATCTCCTGAAGATAGAAACCGCGCAGGTTCGGCGCGGGACCTTCGTAGTCGCCGACGACCACGCCCTGAATGGTGACGACCGTACCACTGATTGGGGTCGTAGCGCCGTTTCCCTGCACCTGGTTGATCGGCGTATCCGGTGCGTTACAGGCAACTGGAAGCGGAGTCGGTTCTGGTGTTAGCGAGGGGGTGGGAGTAGCGCTGCTGAGTGGCTCACCGCGCACGGTGACCATATCGAAGCGCAGGGTGCCGGTTGGGGCATATGAGCTTGGAGGGTTGGAGGCGACATACACGCTGCCGCCAGCAGCGAACGCCGCGACCACGCGGAACACGACGTTCGGATTATTGTTTAGCGCCGGGATGCTGCTGAAATCGAACGAGCGATTGTTGAACCACGCATCGCCTGCTGTCGCCACGAAGGTAGTGGCTTCGCTAAACGTCGCGCCGCCGTCGGTCGAATAGAGCAGTGCAACCGTGTTGGCAGCAGTATTACTATGGCGCAGGTCGAAACTGAAGCGAATGTTCTGATACCCAACTGTGCTGACGGCGAACTGGACACCACGCTGGCGATCCTGAGTTCCCTGCGGCGCGTAGTTGGTCGTATTCCATGCCGAGTCATCGCCAGTAGCGGGGTCGGTGCTGCCGCCGCTCGCGTCGCCGCTGGCGAAGGTGGCGGTTGTGCCGCCGACGAGGGAAGCGGTTCCGCTGCCGATCGCCGGATCAATCGTGCCGGTATTAGTGTTGCCGTCAGGCATCGGGGAATTGAACGTCCACTGGGTGATGATCGTGGTGGTTGCGGTCGCTGGCTGTGCAATCCCAAGCATGCCAGCGAAGATCAACGCCAGCATCGCCGCTGCGATAACCAGGCGCTGCGCCGCAACCGGGCGGCGGTTGGGATCAACCATGCACGTGCTCCTTCCAGAGTCTCTTATCAGGAATCGCTGGTTGTAACATGTCCATTGCTGGACGCTGGGAACGCAGCAACGCACCAGTTGAGGGTCTCCCGCAACAGGCACCGTACAAACCGGCGCATTATGCCTCAGACCTCAGCATTCTGTCGGGCAACACCAACCACGAATCGTTGCTTTGCAACGATCCTTCTCGTTTTCTTCACTTACCTGATCCTCGAATTGGCTCGATGTGATTATACTCACAGTGCGGTTAAGAAAGAAGCCTGAAATTGTTAAGCAATACGGATAACATGATTACAGTGTTTTCATCAGCATATTTCCTTGACACTGCCCGCTCCTGGGTGCTATGCTGATACTTGTGATCGAAGCGGAGCTCGTGTCAGGATCATCGCATGTCGGCTCGCGCTGCTATTTCGCGCCTCCTGATCATTGTCCTGGTTCTCCTTGCTGCATGTGTGGATAGGTCTGGCGGGATCTCGGTGCGCGCATCAGGGGTTCTCGCCGCTTCCCCCACCTCGATCGGTGAAACACTCGCGCTGGGTCAGCAGGTCACTCGACCGCTGGTGATCACGAATACCGGTACAACCCCGATCACAGCCTTGCTGTACGAAGCGTATGCGCAACCGTCACTGGCAATGGCGCATGCCTGGGGTCCTGCCAGCGTACCGTTGCCACAGCAGGAACAATCGCTCGACCCGCGCTTGGCAATGCAACTGGACGAACCCTCTGAGCGTGGTGCGTTCATTGTCTATTTGCACAATCAGGCAGACCTGAGCGCAGCGTATGGCATGACCGACTGGGCGGAACGCGGGCGGTTCGTTTACCGCACGCTGGTCGAACACGCGGAGCGCACCCAGAGCCCGCTGCGCGCCGAACTGGCGGCGCGCGGTCTGACATACCGACCATTCTGGATTGTCAATGCGGTCTATGTTGAAGGAACGCTTACCGATGCGCAGGCACTGGAACGGCGCGCCGACGTTGCGCTGGTCCGCGCCGATGCACGTGTGGCAGTTGCGCCGCAGGTATCGGCGCCAGCGAGTCTCGATGAGCGGTGCAGTTCGGACGGGAATCCGGTGTGCTGGAATATCCGGGCGATCGGCGCCGACCGGGTCTGGAATGAGTTCGGCATCACCGGTCAGGGAGTCACCGTTGCATCGATTGACACCGGCGTGTCGGGGATTCATCCAGCGCTGCGCGACCGGTACCGCGGCGCGCTTGGCAGCGGAATGTACGATCACAACTACAACTGGTACGATCCGCAGGGTGTGTTTCCGATGCCAGTTGATCAGAATGGGCATGGTACCCACACCATCGGCACGATCGTCGGTAGTCGACCAGGCGGCGAGCGATTCGGCGTTGCGCCGGGCGCGCGGTGGATTGCTGCGCAAGGATGTGATGGGTCGTCCTGCAGCGAAAGCGATCTGTTTGCTGCCGCGCAATGGATCCTGGCGCCGACCGACCTCAACGACCGCAATCCGCGACCGGATCTGCGCCCGATGATTGTCAACAACTCATGGGCTGGCGGCAGCAACGATCCATGGTATGCTGGTTACACCGCAGCATGGCGCGCAGCCGGGATCTTCCCGGTCTTTGCAGCGGGAAATGGTAGCGGCACCTGTCGCACAATTGCATCTCCGGGCGATTATGCTGATGTGGTGGCGGTCGGCGCTACCAATCGTAGTGGTTCAATTGCATCGTTTAGCCTGCGTGGTCCTGCTGCTGATGGGCGGATGAAGCCGGATTTCGTCGCTCCTGGTGATGGCGGCATTTACTCTGCGTCGCTCAATGACGGATACACAACGCTGCGCGGCACATCAATGGCAACTCCGCATGTCGCCGGGGTTGTAGCACTGCTCTACGCTGCCAATCCAGCGCTGATCGGCAATTACGAAGCAACTTATGCCATCCTGCGCGACACAGCGCGACGGCGAGATGATCCGCAGTGTGGCGTCGTAGCGGGGGGCGGGAACAATGTTTATGGGTGGGGGTTGATCGACGCACACGCGGCTGTTGCCCGCGCGCGCGTTGATGTTCCCTGGTTACGTCTCTCGACAACGACCCTGAACCTCGATCCCGGTCAAAGCGCATCCGTCAATGTGACCCTTGATGCCAATAGTGTTGCATCGCCTGGAACCTACATGGCGCGTATCCAAATCTATGCCGGTGATCTGACTCTTCCGCCGGTATCGGTGCCAGTTACAATGGTGGTGACTGGCGTTGGCGGCATACCGGTTACCGGCATTGTGCGTGATGCAGAGACCGGTGCACCGCTCATAGCAACTGTCAGCACCAAGAGCGGGGCAAGCACGACGACCGCCGCTGACGGAACCTTCTCGCTGATGCTGACTGCGGGTGTCCATACTCTGACTGCATCTGCGCGCTCGTATGCCCTTCAGCAACGCATGATCACCGTGCCAACCGGCGGATCAGTCGATTTTGGGTTGCTGCTCGATGCGCCGCGGATTGCATTATCGACCGATTACGTGACGGCCACACTCGATTTTAACACCAGTGTCGCGCGCACGGTAACTATTACGAACACCGGCACACGTCCATTAACGTTCGAAGCGAAAGTCGGGTACGCACCATTTGGCATCTACCGCAGTGATGAGCCGGGAGGTCCGGTGTACCGGTGGATCGATCTTCCGCCTGATGCGCCAACCCTGGAACTGACGAACACAACCCGGATCGATGGCGTGCCGTTGGGACTGACATTCCCGCTCTATACCTATCTGATGACTCAGACCTCCATCACGTCGGATGGGACGCTGATGTTTGACTGGCCCTATCCGTACACTGGTCTGCTGGAACGTTGTCTGCCAGCTACCGAAGCATTCTTCAACCTGCTGGCGCCATTTCGCACCGACCTCGACCCGTCGCGTGGCGGAAGCGTGCGTTATGGGACAGTCAACAACGGTACAACGTTTGTGGTCAGTTTCGAGCATGTACCGACCGCCGCAGGTCCGCCGGATCGCACATTCACGTTCCAGACGCTGCTTCACCAGGATGGCCGGATTGTCTACCAGTACCGCGATCTAGGAGCGTTGCCGGAGCGTCTCAGTGTTGGGATTCAGAAAAACCTGAACCAAGTGCAACAGATCGGTTGCGGTGCTGATACCCCGATCACTTCGGGACTGGCCATCGAGTTCAGACCACAGTTCCGTCCAGAGGGTTGGGTGATCGTGAACCCGGAGAAAGGGTCGCTCGAACCGGGTGCCAGCACAGACCTGATGTTCACCTACTTCTGGCAGGCGCTGCCGCAGGGTAGCCGTCTTCGCACAAACATCATCATTTCCAGTAGCGATCCGCGTCGCCGCACAGCAGCGATTACAACTGAGGCTGCGATGCGTCCGGCGCCGCATATTGTGTGGCTGGGCATTGTGGCGCGGTGATCGTGCGAGTTTAGCAGCTCTCGCAAAGTTTGGACATAGCATGCGAGATTGAACCATCCCCTGGAGATGGAGCGACGCACTGATGGTGGCGGTCGCCAGCGCCGCGCGGGGTATATGGCCATGCGCCCGTCGGGTGCGCGGGGCGCGCGCAGACCGGGGCGTGAGATTCAGATTGCTGCCGCACTTGTTTACCACTACGACTGCATCGGCAGGATGGGTGTGCAAGCGGAGGCGGAAGGCAGCGCATGCCGCCTCGTTGCACTCGGCAGCGTGCAGCGTTGTTTGTTGCGTGACCAACCAAGACGAATGATGGCATGGTCAAGGGTGGGGTGCGCCACAGGATGGTTGGGATACTGCTGGTTCCCCCAGGCGATGTGAGCGGCGCGCGTGGCGTCAGGCGCCGCGTCCAGGCGGGCGTGCAGCGTGTCCCGGTCGTGCTGGTTGAAGCGCTGCGGTCGGCCCGACAAACGGCCTGGCGCGAGGGACGCTCCTGTGCGCGCCTTGCCGAGCCAGCACTTGATGCTGGACAAACTGGCAGCGAAGGTCGCGGCTGCCGCACGGCGGGACATCCCCTGGTAGACGGCAGCTACGACTCGTTCACGAAGGTCACGAGCATATGCTCGTATACCAGCGTCTATCATAAACCTGTTTGGGAACTGCTATATAATTTCGGTCTACTCTTTCTTAAGCTTGGAAGAAATGTGCGCTAAGCACAACCGGAGCCATGGCAAGGAGACAAAAGGATCAGTGCATCCAGTGTGGAGCATTGGCGGCATAGCAATCCTCATGACCTCAAAGAGACGTATGATATAATGGTATTGCACATTATGTTTGTTCGCCGATGTCTCCACTCCATCCATTCACAGTTCATCTCCCGATCGGTCTGCTTATCGGGAATGCCATCATGACGGCGCTCTATCTCTGGCGCGGTGATCGTTCGCTGGAAACAGCGGCGTATCATTGCCTGTGGCTGGGATGGTTGCTCTTGTTACCCGCCGTTGTCACCGGAACGATCGATGCTGCACGACAGGTGTTCGATCCGCTGCATCCCAGGGACGACGCGCTAGTCTGGGTCAACGCGCACGCACTGGCGGGAGTGGCGATAATGGTCGTATACTGGCAGGCGTGGCAGGTGCGGCGACGAAACCCGGCAATCCTGGACGATGCTGAAGCACGGCGCGGCTATCTGGCGCTACTAACGCTGGGGGCAATGCTGGTTGTGCTGACTGGATGGCTAGGAGGGCAGCTGGTTTATTCGCTGCGCCTGGGGATAGAAATGTAAGCAAAGGAGAGCGCTGTGCTCGATCTGTTCTTCTACGTGTTGCTCTGGATACCGCTCAATCTATTGCGGCTTGTGTGGGCAGATTGGAAGATCGAGGGGCGTGAGCATCTGCCGCCGCGCTCGCAGGGCGTGCTTCTAGCGGTCAATCACCTGCACTGGAGCGATATTCTGGTCGTCGGCGCCTCCCTTCCCCTCTCCTATCGTCCCTGGTGGATCGCAAAAGTTGAATTGTTCAACAACCCGATTGCAGCTTGGTGGTTCCGCACGATGCATGTCATCCCAATCAAACGCGGCAAGCGCGATCTAGCAGCGCTCGAAGCTGCGGAAGAGGCGCTCAAGCGAGGTGCAGTGCTGATCATGTTTCCTGAAGGACATCGCAGCGATACAGGACAGTTGCAGCGAGGACGTGGCGGCGCAGTGCGCCTGGCTATTCGCGCCCGATGTCCGATAGTGCCGGTTGCAATCTGGGGCACTGAAGGGGGAATCGGCGCAATCCTGCGGCGGCGTCCAATTCGGGTACGGTTTGGTAAGCCGTATTATCCGCCTGTCGAAGGCGACAAAATCCCCTTTGACCGCATGAACGACCTGACCGATGATATGATGCTACGGATAGCAGAGATGATGCCAGAACGATACTGGGGCTACTACCGAGAACGGATGCTGGCAGAGACTGCGGAGAAATCGTCGTAACCCCTTCCATATTCCCTTTCCGCAGCAGCGCCTTGCGGGAAGGCGGTGTTGTGGTCTTTGAACAAATAGTTCAGTGTAGCCCGCGTAGACGGGCTTCGCCCCACGTGGCCACGGGCTAATGGTCTTTGAATACCAGTACATCTGGACGCCCGCGGACAGGCCCGCGACGGGAGAGTCCTGGTATTGCCCGTCGCAGGACATCCGGACACCCGCGGACGGATCACGTTTTCAGTATCCCAGCGATGTGCGCAACCGCAGGAGAGACGGCGCGCCGATCCCGGAAGCGCTGCCCCGATGTCGTCAGGCCAATCGTCTTCGTCCGCCGGGTGACGACCCGGCCCGTCACGCCGTCCAAACGGTCCACGCTGCGCAGCGCGCGCTCGGTCGCCCGCCTCCGTGCTGCCTGCCCTGAGCGACGACCGCCCGTCCCTTCCTGTTGACCAGGGGCGGACACCGCGTGACTATAGCTTCATTCTGCTCCCTCGTCACCCACTGGTAGGGATGCGCGCGCATCGCCCCCCTGGCTGCGATCTCCTGCAGGCGGACCTGATCGTGGGGAGCAGGGCGAGGCCCTTGACGGCGGGTGCGCTACCAGGTCAGGCCCACCCGCTCTCGAATGCGGGCAAGCCCGCGCAGCACGGCGGCGCGCCCCCGCGCCACCTGGCTGGGCGTCCAGGGTCTAGCGCGTTTGTCAGCCCGCACTGTCGCGGGTCACGGTGGACCAGCTGCGCTACCTTGGTGGCTGCCGTCGCGGGGTCATGGTGGTCGGGGGAAACCAGCAGTCATGTGCCCGCGTCCATCCTGGAGGAGAGGCTCGCGCTACCCTTGGCTTCTCAACGATTCAGCCAGAGAGAGAGACGGTTTCAGAGTAGTGCGGACGTAGCAAGCCCTCGTTAACCCGCGAGGGCAGGAAGCCCTTGCTTCTTGGAAGGCATATCAGATTATGAACAGCCACACTGCTTTGCCCTTGATTCTTCCCCAGAAAGGTGTAGACTCTCAGAGAGCGCCATTTCATCACAAGGAGGTCGCTATGAACGAACGCACATTCCTTGCCCCCGGCGTCGTTCTGGGCGATTGGTGGCATCGCACTGCCGACGGACGTTTGCAGTGTGATCTCTGCCCGCGTGGTTGCACGATGCGCCCCGGTCAGCATGGGTTTTGCTTCGTGCGCGAGGCGCGTGAGGAAGGGATTGTGCTGACCTCGTATGGGCGTGCATCGGGCTTCTGCGCCGATCCAATCGAGAAGAAGCCGCTCTTCCATTTCCTGCCAGGTACAGGCATCTTTTCCTTCGGCACTGCCGGATGCAACCTGGGGTGCCGCTTCTGTCAGAACTGGTCGATCTCCAAAGCGCGCGAGATGGCGCTGCTCGATGCATGCGCCACGCCGGAGGAAGTCGCTGAAGCGGCGCTTGCCACCGGATGCCGGAGCGTTGCATTCACCTACAATGATCCGGTTATTTTTGCCGAGTATGCCATCGACTGCGCCCGTGCTGCACATGAACGCGGTCTGGCGACGGTAGCAGTGTCGGCGGGTTACATCTCGCCTGAAGCGCGTCCCGCCTTCTTCGAGCATATCGATGCGGCGAACATCGACCTCAAGGGTTTCAGCGAGGAGTTTTACCGGCGGTTGTGCCTCGGTTCGCTAGCGCCGGTGCTTGATACGTTGCGCTGGCTGCGTCACGAAACGAAGGTCTGGCTGGAAGTCACCAACCTGATCATTCCGGGCGCCAATGACTCACCCGATGATGTTGCGCGCCTGTGCAACTGGTTCGTGCGCGAACTTGGACCTGATGTGCCGCTGCATTTCACTGCGTTTCACCCTGATTATCGCATGCTCGACACGCCGCCAACCCCGGCTGCAACGCTGAAACGCGCCCGCGAGCAGGCGCTCGCCGCTGGTATTCGCTACGTGTACACCGGAAATGTGGACGATACTGAAGGGCAGTCGACCGTCTGCCCTGGCTGCGGCATGCGAGTCATCGAACGCGACTGGTACCGCCTGAAACGCTGGCGCCTTGATGCGTCCGGTCGGTGCGTTCGCTGCGGTCATCCGGTTCCGGGGCGCTTCGAGGGCGCACCAGGACGCTGGCAGGGACGTATTATGCCGGTGCGCTTTGTTGTTGCATAACAACGCCTGCGCTACACACCCAACCGTCGCGCGGCATGCAGCGCTGCTGTTACCGTCATGCTGTCGCGGATGTCGCTGCGCGGCACCATGTCCAGCACCTGCTTAACTTAAATGGCATGGCTTCAATTTCGAGAAATTCGGTATCATCGGGCGGCAGACTCGATGATGTCAGATCGAAGCCAAGAAACAGGTGCGCTGTTTCTTCCACGACACTCTTTGAGGTGTAATAACTGCTGATCCACTCGAAACGTCCGGCGCGGTAGCCGATCTCCTCCTACAACTCGCGCTGTGCGGCTTCGTCTGGCGTTTCTTCCTCGTGCATCCCTCCGGTCGGCATCTCCCAACGGTGCCCTTCGTGGTAGACGTAGCGATACTGTCGAATCATCACGACCCGTCCATCGGGTAGAAGCAGGAGCACGCCCTATATTTTGCTGCCAGCGGCGCGCCGTTCCTTATCCCGTCCATCGACGAGTCAGCGTTACGCGTATAGTACGAACGGATCGACGGGCTGCTGCTGGCAGGCAGTGGCGACATCGAGTCGCACCACTACAGCGAAGCGCCACTTCCCGCACTCGGCGTCGTCGATGCACCGCGCGACCGCACTGAACTCCCTCTGGTGTGCTGGGCGGTCGTCGAGGGAAAACCAGTGCCCGGTATCTACCATGCATGGCGCGCAGATGATTTAACGTAGCGCTTGACGGCGCTTTGTGCCAGGATACCCCTTACAGATCGAAACATCATTCAATCATTTTCGTATGCTTGCCAGAACTGGACGTATCTGACGCATACGTTGTGCCTGTCGCCCGACTCGCACCTGCGACGGATCCTTGGCAGTGATGAACTGACGATCAACTCGCTGCACCATGCTGTCGTTTGGGCGCCAGACAGCGTGATCGAAGCCATCGAGAGCACAAATGGTCGCTTTCTGATCGGCGTCCAGTGCCATCTTGAAGCGCCCCAGAGCGAGATCGATCCACATTGGCGCGTGCTGTTCCGCAGTTTCATTCAGTCAAAGATCACAGCGGAGGATGATCTGTCGATCACCAGTGTGCCGGAATCCAAACCATTCGTAGAGGCGTCGGGCGTTGCGGTTGTACGCCTGGGTGTTGAGCGTGAGCCGCTGCGCGCCAATGGCGGTGGCGTAGGACACTACTTCGTACAGTAACCGCGCGCCAATCCCACGATGCTGCCGGTCGGGTAGCACGGCGATCCGCACCAGGTGCACTAGACGCCCCTCACGATGGATCGTCACGAAGGCGTAACCGACCACTTCCAGGTTCTCTTCGACGACCAGAAAGCGCGGGGTTTCGTGCAACGCCGTGCTGATCTGCACAGCGTCCTTGCGCCACTCGGCGCTGAAGCAGCGCGTATCGACTGCCAGGATCGCCGGTATGTCACCAACAGTCGCTGCGCGTACTCGCACTGTCGGGTTGCCCTGCGTCGGGATGTTCATGCACACTTTTTCATAGACGATGACATCGGTGTCGTGGGTATACCCAACGTTGCGCAGTGCCGCCATCGCCCATGAGTCATCTGGGTCGGCGCAGGCGACATAGATACGCGCAACACCTCTGGCGCGCAGTGTCTGATGAAATGGCGGCAGCAACGCATCGATGGCACGTGTGGTCGAAAGTCCGCTGCTCAATGCCAGCACCCGGATCCACGTAACCGTTTCGTGGGTCCAATCAGACAGAATGATGCCATGTGGTCTGTCGCCAGCGAGTAGCAATAGCGCTGGCGCCCTGGCGAGCAACCCCACTACTTCATCGACGCCAACACTCATCAACCAGCGATCAGCATGATCGAGCAGATGCAACGCAATTTCCAGGTCGTCGGACGACACCGGGCGCGTGGTCAGCAACTCGGAAGAAGGCGATAGGTGCGACACGGCTTGTTCTCAGCGTGATCCGTTTCGCCAGTACGCCACACGTCCATCGATCACCGTTATATCCACCTGAATCTCCCTGATCTCCTCCGCCGGGCAGGTGAAATAATCGCGGTCGAGCACAACCATGTCCGCCAGAAAACCGGGCGATAATCGCCCTTTGATATGCTCTTCGCGGGTCAACCAGGCGCCAGCCGCAGTGCAGGCGTAGAGAGCTTCTTCGCGGGTGATCGCCTCCTGAGGCGCGATGAGCGTTCCCTTCCACGTTTTGCGTGTCACCAGGCTGTAGAGACTAATCATAGGATTGTAATGCACGGTGCTGGGAATATCGCTGGTTGCGATGACCGGAATACCACGGTCGAGGTAGGTGCGCACCGGTTTGTACTGATGTGCCAGACGCTCGCCCACGTCGCGGAAGAGATCATCCCCTTCGTAGTAGATGAAGGTGGGCTGAACAACAGCAGCAATCTGATACGTTGCCATATGCCGCAGGCTTTCTTCAGTAGCAAAGTAAGCGTGGATCAGGTTATGCCGGTGATCCTTGCGCGGCGAGGCTTCGATAACCTCAGCAAAGGCGCGCGCCGCCTCGTGATGCGCCCGGTCGCCAATCGCGTGAATGCCGATATCCCACCCCAGTGCATGACCGCGGGCAAAGAATTCGCGCAGGTCTTTCGGATCGAGCCGGTTGTAATCGTAGACTTTCTCTTCGCCAACAAACGGCTGGAACATCCAGGCAGTGCGGCTCGTCGTACCGCCGTCAATCGCCATCTTCAGCCCACCCAGACTGAGCCAGCGATCCCCCAGACCACTGTACACTCCCAGACCAGCAGCGCGTGCGTCGAGCTGATCGCGGGTCTCGTCTTCGCGAAAGCCGTGCCAGGAGGGCATCAGATTGACCCGCACTGGCAATCGTCCGGCGCGGCGAGCATCCAGATATGCGCGCATTTCCCATGGTTGCAGCCCTGGATCGAGGATACTGGTGATACCAACCGCCAGATACGCGCGACCGGCAGCCTCAAGCGCTGCGACTGCCTGTTCAGGAGTCGGTTGGGCGATCAGGCGTCGGCAGAAGAGTTTGGCAGATGCTCGAAGAATGCCGTTCGGGGAACCGTCGGCAAACCGTTCGATCCTGCCACCCTGCGGATCGGGGGTCGTCGCGTGCACGCCTGCCAGTTCGAGCGCCCGGCTGTTCACGACATCTATATTGAAGAAACGCTTTAACAGCACAGGATGATCGGTCGTTGCCGCATCGAGATCGAGTCGATTGGGCAAACGCCCTTCCACAAAGAGCGACTCGTTCCATCCCTCGCCAATGATCCATTCGCCGCGTGGCGTTTTTGCCGCCTGATCGCGCACCATTGCGACCATCTCCGCAATTGACGTGCAATGCTCAAGTTGCAGGCGGGTGAACTTGATCCCCAGTTCGAGCATATGGTTATGGGCGTCGTTGAAACCGGGAACAACTGTGCGACCGCCGAGATCGATCTGTTCGGTTCGTGGACCGGCAAGCGCACGAACATCGGCATCGGCACCGATTGCGACAACCTGCCCATCCTTGCAGGCAATAGCAGAGCAACGCGGTAACTCGGAATCGAACGTTGTTATCGCACCGTTGAACAGGATCAGATCGGGCGCAAGATCGCGGGCACGCAGTGTGGGCATTACTATCCTCCAGATTGCGCGCTTGCCAGTGCGCAGATTCGAGCCTGCGGAGAACGAGATTACATCATCGACAACCTGTGCCCGTCAGGGAATGTACCGCCCGTGGCTTACAGCCAGGTCATGTTGCATGCTGGCGGCATCCGTCTGGCGCAGGGCGACGCCAGGCATTATACCACAGGCGTCGCGCTACAAGCGATATGGTATAATGACCGCACACGTGTGCGGAGGCCTCTATGAGCGAAGAACGGGTCGTCACGCCGAAAGCTGGCGAAGAAGATCAGCAGATCGAAAAGAGTCTACGCCCGCGCCGTCTCGCTGAGTTCATCGGGCAGGAAAAGGTCGTCGAGCAGTTGCGCATTGCGATCATGGCTGCGAAAGGGCGTGGCGAACCACTCGATCACACACTACTCTATGGACCGCCCGGTCTGGGAAAGACGAGTCTGGCAGGCGTGCTTGCCGCCGAAATGGGGGTCAACATCAAGTTGACGTCTGGTCCTGCCATCGAGCGCGCTGGCGACCTTGCCGCACTGCTCACCAACCTGCAGAAGGACGATATTCTCTTCATTGATGAGATTCATCGCCTGAACCGGGCTATCGAAGAAGTGCTCTACCCGGCGATGGAAGACTTCGCGCTCGATATTATGGTTGGGAAGGGTCCAGGGGCGCGCAGTTTGCGTCTGAAACTTCCCCGATTCACAGTTATTGGTGCAACGACCCGTCTGGCATTGCTGACATCGCCGCTACGCGACCGTTTCGGTTCGGTGCACCGCCTCGAGTTTTACTCGGTCGATGCGCTTTACCAGATTGTGATGCGCTCGGCGCGCATTCTGGGGGTTAATTGCACGCCAGAGGGAGCACACGAGATCGCGGCACGGGCACGTGGAACGCCTCGCATCGTTAATCGCCTGTTACGCCGGGTCCGCGATTATGCCCAGGTCGTTGGCAACGGTGTCATTACGCTGGAGACGGCACGCGAAGCACTGGCAAAACTGGAGGTCGACCACCTGGGTCTCGACGAAAATGACCGGCGCTTGCTGCGCGCGATCATTGAGTTGTTCAATGGAGGACCGGTCGGGCTTTCGACGCTAGCGGCGTCGCTTGCTGAGGAGGTCGATGCCATCGAAGACGTGTATGAACCGTTCCTGCTGCAACTGGGCTTTCTGCAACGCACGCCGCGTGGTCGAATTGCCACACGGCGCGCATATGAACATCTGGGCGTTCCCTACATCGAACGCACCATCGATAATGGTGTGGATCAGGGGCGATTGTGGTCGTGACTAGTGCTTCGATTCGCGCTCCTTATCTAATACGCCCTCAAACAGCGGCAGATATTCGCCGTACCCTTCCTCTTCTAGTTTCTCAACCGGGATGAAGCGCAGCGCAGCCGAATTGATGCAGTAGCGCAACCCTGTAGGCGCAGGACCGTCATCAAACACGTGACCGAGGTGCGAGTCGCCATGCTTTGAGCGCACTTCGGTGCGCACCATCCAGAGTTTGCGATCCTCGCGCGTCACGATATTGTCCGGCTCAAGCGGCTTCGTAAAACTGGGCCAGCCGGTGCCCGAGTCGTACTTGTCGAGTGAACTGAAGAGCGGTTCACCAGACACGACATCCACGTAAATGCCGTGTGCTTTATTGTTCCAGTAAGCATTCTGAAACGGCGGCTCAGTCGCTTCGTGCTGTGTCACCGCATACTGCTCAGGTGTCAGACGCCTACGTAGTTCTTCGTCCGATGGTTTACTGTATTGCTTCATTGGGTGGTTACCTCCTGATAACTGTTGTTCTCCGTCAGTGTACCATGTCTTCGCATTCGGCGGCAGAACGGATGCATTTGCATTCTGACGGGGTGGACGCTTGCACGTGTGTCCTTCTTCTGGTACACTGCGGAGACATTGCTTGATGGGCAGGCAGGAGGCATGGAGCGAACCGAGTATGAGGTAATGGCGGCAGTCGAAGACCGCCACTGGTGGTACGGCGGCATGCGTGCTATCGCGGCAGTGCTGCTCGATGAGGTCTATGCCGGGCAACGCGATCTGCGCATCCTCGACGCTGGCTGTGGTACTGGGGGGAATGTCGTCTTTCTCCGTCGCTACGGGTCAGTCGTGGCAGTCGATCTGGCGCCGGAAGCGGCGATCTTCGGGCGTGAACGGTTACGTGGCGCACTAGTGCGGGCAACTGTGCTGGCGTTGCCGTTCGTCGATGCGTGCTTCGATCTGGTGACATCCTTCGAGGTGCTGTATCATCGCGGCGTTCCTGACGAGGGAGCGGCGCTGCGCGAGACGTGGCGCGTCCTTCGACCTGGCGGACGTCTCCTGCTACGGTTGCCTGCATTCGAGTGGCTTCGTGGCAGGCACGATTGCGCCGTTCATGGTCGGCGGCGCTATACAATCAGTGAGGTCCAGACGTTGCTGCGAAATCAGGGATTTGCGATTGAGCGAATTTCTTATGTCAACACGCTCCTGTTACCATTCCCACTCGTCCAGCGACTCATTGAGCGTCTGCTGCCCGGCGCGGCTGGCGAAGGATCAGACCTTCAGCTGCCGCCAGTGTTGCTGAACGAAGTGTTACGCTGGCCCCTCGCCGCTGAGGCTGCCTGGATCGCACGCGGTGGCTCGTTTCCGGTGGGTCTCTCTGTCATCTGCCGCGCGCGGAAGGATCAGACATTGGCGTGCTCAGGCTGAAATCAGTTGGAGCTGGCTTTCGATGAATAGACTGGCAAGCGGATGTGCCTGCCCAATAATCTCGTTTCCCTTGTGACAGAGACATTATGTTCCAGACACTGCTCAACAAAATCTCCGCTCATCCTGGACTCTGGGGTTTCCTGCGGCGAGTCGTCGAAGATGGGTTCGATGCCGAGAAAGACGTGATCCGGCAGGAACTTGATCCCTGGCGTGATCGCGGGAAGCGGCAATTTCTCGATCTTGGCTGCGGTACCGGCGAATTTTCGATCTGTTTTCCACCTGAGTCGTATACTGGCATCGATATCGCCCGACATTACATCCTCTATGCAGGTCGCCGTCGTCCTGGACGCTACGCGGTGATGAGCGGCGCGGGTCTTGGCTTTGCTTCGGGCAGTTTTGATGGTGCGCTTGTTCTGGGTGTGTTCCACCATCTGCCTGATGATCTGGTGCAAACCACGCTCGCAGACCTGCACCGCGTGCTGCGTCCTGGCGCCACGTTACTCGTGATGGAAGATATTCCTTCACCGCGCCCGTGGAATGTGCTGGGTCACCTGATGCACTGGCTCGACCGTGGTGATTACATCCGTGAGGATGATGCCTATCGTACATTGATGCAGCCGTACTTCTCGCTGCGCCGCAGTTATCACATCAAGAGCGGTATCTGCGACCTGGCAGTGTATGTGTTAGATCGTCTTGATCAGCAGGAAGCTGTCGAGTCAGAAGTGTCTGTGTTCCGTCGCGTCGGGGAGTAGATCGTGGGACGTTTTCCTGCTCATTTGCTGCCTCACTTGAGTGCGCGCCGTCTGACCTCCGTCGCGCTGGTGATCCTGCTCGTCGGTGCTGTTTTGTGGCTGTTCCGCGCCTCTAGCGAGTTGCTGAACCCTTCCATCATCCGCACCACTATCGTTGCACTCGGTCCGCTCGGTCCGCTGGCGCTGATCGGTGCGCTGGCGCTGTTGCTGGTCGCGCCGGTCGCACCTGCGTCAGTGTTGCAGATCGGCGCGGGACTGGCATTCGGACCACTGGTCGGATTCCTATACACGTTGATCGCTGATGCAATTGGGGCAAGTATCGGATTCTGGCTTGCCAGGCGGTGGGGTCATGCGCTGCTTGATCCGCGACTGTCGCCGGAGATGCGCGCGCAGATCGAACGTTTATCGCAGCGCATGACCTGGCGCAGTGTCATGATCTTGCGCCTGCTACCGGGTCCGGCGTATCCGCTGGTATCGTTTGCTGCTGGCTATTCGCAGCTGGAATTTGGTGCGTATACGCTGGCATCACTCGCCGGAGTAGCGCCAGCGCTTGCACTGCTGGCATTTGCTGGTGACCTGGTAACGCACTCACCTCTTCTGGCATTCGGGCTGGTCGCGCTGCTGGTTAGTTCGCTGGCGATCGTCGGTCGCTGGATAAGCCAGCGCACGCCTCCCACGTAACCAGAGGATCAATGCGAGCAGCCATCCCATCCAGGCAAGCACGGTTTTACCGTAGCGCGCAATGAACAACCCCGCTAGGATCACAGTTCGCGCTGCCTGCATCACCAGGTAGGGCGCTGGTGCAACCCGCACCGTCTCGTTCCAATCGAGACTGGCAATCCGTTCCAGGTAACCAGCAGCGATACACTGTTCCAGCGTTGCAACATACACGATGTCGGTGCAGGCAGCTGCCAGGATCAGGTCACGCCGCAGATCATCCCAGCATAGGATTGTGTCGTCGCTGCTTGAACTTCCGACGGCAAGCGCATCAGCGGACGGACCATAGACCGCAATCAACGCACTGCCAAACCACGCTAGCGCCGCTTCGCTCAGACACATCAGCACTTCAATATCGGCAGGAAGATCAACGATGTCGAGCGCGCGTTGCAGAAGAGTCGTGCCGACGCGCCGATCATCGGCGATCAGGGGAATCTGGTAGGCATGCACCTCGTAGCCATCACGTCGCGCCGCTGCCATCAACTCAAGATACGCTGCGCGCGCTGCCGGGAAGAGCGCATTATCACGCGCCAGCCAGATCCGCCGCATAATCTCGCGTGCACCGCTCCAACCAACGAACAGTGTATCGCTCAGCGGCGGCTCCATATCAAAGCCGACGGCGGCAAAATGCACGTTGTTCGCGCGCGCCCACGCATGGAACGCCTGATATGCCGCTGCAGCGCGCGGGTAATTCTGGAGATTGAACGCCAGACCTTCGTCGGCGGGCAATGTCAACCAGGCAACAACTGGAATGCCATGTGCATTGAGCAGGCGCGTCGCAGTTGCGTGGGCGTCATCGAGAACGGGCAATGCCAGCGCAATACCGTAGTTATGCGTCGCAAGCAGGTGCAACACCTCTGCGCGATCAAGCAGCTGCAGCAGTTCCGCACCGCCCGATTCGCAGAAGAAGAAAAGTTGCGGCTCCGTGTGGAACGTCGTGATCGTCGCATTCATAGGCGAACCATTGTAGCACAAGCGGAAAAACTGGTATCATATGAGGAAGACCATATATCGAGAAAGCAGACTGATGACGGCTATTGTTGAAACCCGTGATCTAACCCGTCGCTATGGTTCAAATCTGGCGCTCGACCATCTGAACCTTACCATTCCCGAAGGCGCCATTTTCGGCTTTATCGGTCCAAACGGTGCTGGCAAGACTACGACAATGCGAATCCTGACGACGCTGCTGGCACCAAGCGCTGGCGAAGCGCGTGTCGCTGGCGTATCGGTCGTGAGCGACCCGCGCACCGTGCGGCGGCTTGTCGGCTTCATGCCCGATTTCTTTGGCGTCTACGACAACATGAAATCGTGGGAATATCTCGATTTCTTTGGTCGTGCCTATGGTATACCAGCGCAGCGCCGTCAGCAGTTGATCGGAGAACTGCTGGAACTGGTTGATCTGGGACACAAGCGCGACGACCTGGTGATGTCGCTATCGCGCGGCATGAAACAACGTCTGAGCCTGGCGCGTGCGATGATGCACGATCCGCAACTGCTCATTCTCGATGAACCGGCGAGCGGTCTCGATCCGCGGGCACGCATCGAGTTGCGCGAACTGCTTAAGGAGTTGCGTGCGCTCGGAAAGACGATCATGATCAGTTCCCACATCCTGACTGAACTGGCAGAAATGTGCACTCATATCGGCATTATCGAGCGTGGGAAGTTGCTCGCCGCTGGCGAGGTACAGCAGATCCTGCGTTCGATGCGCCCGCACCGCATTGTCGAGATACGCATTGTTTCCGGTGCGGCACACGCCGAAGCGATGCTGCGCACGCATCCCGATGTGCTGGAGTTGCGCCGCGAGGGGGCGCGTGACACCAAGGAAAACGAATCAGAGCCACTCGATGATGCAACAGGTCCCCATACGCTCCTGGCAGATTTTGCCGGTGACGAACATGCGCTCAGCGAGTTGCTTGCAGCGCTGGTGACAGCTGGCGTGCGCATCTCACATTTCGCCGAACAGTCTGGCGACCTGGAAGACATTTTCCTGCACGTAACCACGGGTATTGTTTAGGGTAACGCATATGCCGGAACTCAACCCGATCCTGATTAGGGATCTCCGCAGCAGAATGCGAGGTGCACGCGCCTACATTCTGTTAACGATCTACCTGACGATCCTTGCTGGCGTCTCTCTCTTACTCTATGTGGCAATTGCTGGAAGCGTCGGCAGTGACCTCAACGCCGGGCGTGAGATTGGTCGTGCGCTGTTTTTCACGATTGCGACGGTGGCGCTGATCGAAGTCTGCCTGATTACGCCGGTGCTAACATCCGGCAGCATTGCCGGTGAGAAGGAGCGTCAGACCTATGATCTCCTTATCGCCTCGCTCCTCACTCCCTGGCAGATCGTGTGGGGGAAACTGGCATCGGCGCTCGCATTCGCGCTACTGCTGATACTTGCGGTTGTGCCAGTGATGAGTCTGGCTTTTCTGTTTGGCGGAGTTGGATTGACTGAAGTGCTCATTGCGATCGTCGGTCTGGTGGCGACCGCCATCCTGTACGCCGCCATCGGGCTCTTCTGGTCGGCACTGATGCAAAGCTCACTGGGAGCGACCAGTTTCGCCATTGGCACAGTGATTGTCATTCTGCTTGGCATCCCGTTTCTGATCGTTATTGTTACTCTGATCCTGGAACCCAGCGCGCTATCGAGACTGCTGGAATCGCTCTGGTTCATCTACATCAGCCGGCTATTCATCTCCTTGCATCCCTTCATTGCGCTTGGAACAACGGCATCACAACTCTCAAGCGGCGAGAGTCCTTTCTTCGAGGTTGTGCGAACAGGTACAGCAAATGTCGTGGTACTCAGTCCATGGCTGCTGTATGCGATCCTTTCACTGATCGCAACGGTGATTCTGGTTGCGTCGAGTGTACGACACATCCATCCAGTGCAACCGGAGTCTGCCAGGCGCAGGCGCGCCCGTTCGCAGGACCGTCAGGACGTGCTAGGGGAACGGGTCAGCAAACGGTAACAGATCATTCCGACGGGGAGCATCATCCAGAAACTGATCAGGCGGAACAGAATAGCAGCGCCCAGCGCAGCTTCGAGGGGCACCCCCTGGGCATGGAGCGCAACAGTCAGTGCAGCTTCAACAGTCCCACCACCGCCAGGCAGCAGAGTAAAGACGCTGACAATCAGTGTCAGACCATAGGCTGCAAACATCGCCGCAACCGGCGGATCGGCGCCGAGACTGTGGAGAATCGCCAGTAGCGCCAGACTGTGGCAGCAAAAGACGAGCAACTGCAGCCCGACCAGCATAACAATGCGGCGAGGCTGCTCCAGAACAAGGCGTCGGCTGGCAAGAATTTCATCGACCGCCTGGGTCACCTGGGCAGCAGTCAGTACCGGACCAAACAGGCGATTGACGATGCGTTTCAGACGCAACGCCCACTGCTGAAGTATTGCATCGGGGCGTGACGCAACGTAGATGGCACCGCTCATCACTCCCAGCGCTACCGCCAGTGCACCGTAACTTACTGATGCGCCGCTCAGCCCAGACGTAATCAGCAGATAGAGCAGCCCATAAGTGAACGCCATCAGCACGGCGCCGTTCCAGCTCAACAACTCCATCCCTGCAACCATAGCCACGCTGCCGACCGGAAAACCGCGCCGACGGAGACTGGCGACCAGAAATGCGTATGCACCTACACTCCCGGCAGGGATCGCCTGGTTGATCAGGATGGTCACCATCGCAGCAGCAGTCAACCACCAGAACCTGGCGCGATGACCAAGCATCGCCAGCACGCGCCCATAGATCTGTCCCGCACACACAAAGCCCATTAAGACTGCGCCAAACGCCAACACGAGGTAATGCAGGCGCACGTTACGCAGCAGCACAAAAGCCTTGATCACCTCTTCGCGGTTGAGGTACGCCATTGCCACGATAGCTGCCAGTAAGAGCAGCCCAATGATGGCGCCCCAGGGAGTACGTCGAAGCTGCGCTGTTTTCGTACTGATAAGACACCTCCGCAACGCGGAATACGTTCAGTAGCGTGCCAGGTCACGCATTGCCGCCGCAATTTTCTGCGGGTTCAGCATAAAATGATCTTCAAGCGGATCGGCAAATGGCGCGGCGAACAGATCGGGAGATGCAAGGCGCCGCACTGGCGCGTCCAGGTATTCGAACGCATGCTCGGCAATGATTGCGGCAATCTCTCCTCCAATGCCACCGGTCAGCACGTCCTCATGCACAATCAACGCCCGCCCGGTCTTCTCAACCGACGCTAGAATCGCCGCGCGATCAAGCGGCGCCAGGGTGCGCAGATCAATGACTTCGGCATCGATCCCTTCAGCAGCAAGTTGTTCCGCCGCAGTCAGGGCGTAGTGCACCATCAAACCATAACTGAACACACTCATATCAGCGCCACTCCGGCGCACTACTGCCTTGCCGATCGGTTCGTGGTAGATCCCTTCCGGCACCTCGCCGCGCACCGAGCGGTAGAGTTGTTTGTGCTCGAAGAAGATCACCGGGTCCGGGTCATGAATCGCGGCGATCAGCAAGCCTTTGGCATCGGCAGGCGTTGACGGGATGACGACCTTGATTCCAGGCGTGCTGGTAAACAGGCGCTCGACGCTCTGCGAATGGTAGAGCGCGCCATGAATGCCAGCGCCAAACGGGGCACGGACGACAATTGGGCAGCTCCAATCACCATTTGAACGGTACCGGAGACGCGCTGCCTCGTTAAGAATCTGATCGATAGCCGGATAAATATAGTCGGCGAACTGAATCTCGGCAATCGGCAGCAGACCGTGGATTGCAGCACCAATTGCAACTCCCACAATAGCGCACTCGGCAATCGGCATATCGATCACACGGCGTTCGCCAAAACGCGCCAGTAACCCTTCAGTCGCCAGAAAGACGCCACCTCTGACAGCGACATCCTCACCAAGGACGATGATCCGGTCATCAGCTGCCATAGCATCGTGCATCGCCGACCGGATTGCTTCGAGAAATGTCATGACAGGCATACGCGGCACTCACACCACTCTGGGCAGGCGTTATCCGTATACATGATCGGCAATACTTTCAATCGATGGCCAGGGCGCTGCAAGTGCAGCATCAGTAGCGGCATCGACTTCAGCGCGCACCTCACGCCGCATCGCCTCGATCTCGTCGTGGGTGATGATCCCGTGTTCCACCAGGTAGTGTTCGAAGCGCTTGATCGGATCACGCGCGCGCCAGGCTTCAACCTCTTCTGATTTGCGGTAGCGGCGATCATCATCGGCACTGGTATGGGGACGAAGACGGTATGTTTTGCATTCGAGCAACGTTGGACCACCGCCGTTACGTGCCCGTTCCATCGCCTGATGCGCAGCTTCGTATACTGCAAAGACATCATTGCCATCGACAACGACCCCGTGCATACCATACCCTGCCGCCTTTGTAGCGACATTTGGCACTGGAACTTCCTTGTTCACCGGAACCGAAATCGCGTACTGATTGTTCTCGCAGACAAAGACTGCTGGCAATTGATAGATCCCGGCAACGGTCAACCCTTCGTGCCATGCCCCTTCAGCCGTTGCACCCTCGCCAAAGAGCCCCATAACCGCGATGTCCTGCTCGCCCTTAACACGGAATGCCAGCGCAATACCTGCCACGTGAACCAGGTGGCTTCCCACCGAACTGGATCCGCTGACAATACGAAGACGACGACTGCTAAAATGCCCGAACATCTGTCGCCCGCCACTCGATGGATCGTCTCGCCGCGCCATTGCGTGCAATAGAATATCCAGTATCGACTGACCGAGCGCCATCACCAATGTCATATCACGGTAGTACGGTACCACGTAATCGTGACCCACGCGAATAGCCCATGCGCATCCCAGTTGGGTTGCTTCGTGACCTGCCGGGGTCACGACGAAGTGGGCGCGTCCCTGACGATTGAGCAACCAGAGCCGGTCATCGG
Organism: Roseiflexus sp.; assembly: GCA_017743475.1. Taxonomy (GTDB): domain Bacteria; phylum Chloroflexota; class Chloroflexia; order Chloroflexales; family Roseiflexaceae; genus Roseiflexus. Next base: position 50,134 of record JAGHYV010000006.1, read on the forward strand.
TTTCACGCGAGGCGATCATGGTGCGCAAACCGGAAATCAACCGTTGGCGGCTCAGTCCCAGGCGAATGTGGGGAGGAACCTCGTGCGCTTCTTCCATATCCTCACCACCTGATATATTATACCCAGTCTCATCATGTAAGCGGTACGCGCAATTCGACCGTCGTGCCTTCCCCTTCCGCCGAGCGGATCCGGCACTCACCGCCGATCAGACGTGCGCGCTCGCGCATATTCAGCAAACCGAGCGATCCACGGGTATTGTAACTCGATTCGACTGCCGCAAGGTTGAAACCCCGCCCCCGATCGCGCACGCTGGCAACCAGATATCCTTCTTCCAGATAGAGATAGATGACTACTTCATCAGTGTGCGCATGTTTGCGCGCATTGTTCACCGCCTCCTGAATGATAATGAAAATCGCGCCTTCAATTTCGACCGGCAAACGTGGAATGCCTGGTGGCGCTTCGAGACGAAGTCTCATCTTGCCTGCTGGATCACGGAAGCGCGCCACGTACTGTTGCAACGTCGCCAGTAACCCCTGCGTTTCGAGGCCAAGCGGGCGAAGTTCGAAGAGCAGGGTGCGAATATCGTAAGCTGTCTTCTGCACAAGATCGGCAAGCACGTTCAGTTCGCTTTCGACCCGTTCCGGCATCGCGCGCAGCAATTTTTTGATGAACTCGATATTCATTGCTATTGCAGCGATGCTCTGGGTCGGACCGTCGTGCAGATCGCGCGCAATTGCCGCCCGCACCTCCGCTTCCTTAGCGAGCAACCGTTCGTGTTCCTCCTTCAAGTGACGCACCAGACGGGCATTTTCGACCGCGATCGCGGCCTGGGTAGCCAGCGTTGTCAGCAGGCGCAGGTCCCGTTCATTGAAAGGAGTGCCGTCGCGCTTGTTGAGCACCTGCATCACCCCAACGACGCGGTCGCCAATGCGCATCGGCGCGCAAAGGATCTGGCGCGTCACAAAATCGATATCACGCGCCACCCCATCGAACCAGCGCGGGTCATGTTCGACATCGTTGACGATCTGACCGATGCCATTCGTTGCTACCCAACCGGCGATGCCACGATCAAGCGGAATACGAAACTCACGTTGTTCACCGCTGTGAGGATCTGGCAGTTCGAGCACCAATTCGCGCGTTTGCTCATCGAGGAGCATGATCGAACAGCGCTCGGCACCCATAGCCTGCGGCACCTGGTTGCGAATGTCATTGAGCAGGCTGGGGAGATCGAGGTTACTTGCCAGTGCTTGCCCAACCTGGTAGAGCAGGTGCAGTTCACGCAGATCCTGTTCAGCGCGGCGCAGGCGCGCCAGTTTATCAGCTTCTCCGCCGATGGCGCGCACTAGCAGCATGGCCAGGTCGTCATCTGGTACAGGCGACGGATGCTCTGTGTCCGTGTCAAGAATGACCAGGTGGAGCAGACCGACAGTGTGCGAACCGCTCGAGAGCGGAAGTTCGAGCAGTTTGCGTTCGTCATCAAGCGTGTAGTATCCGATCGTCGGTTCGCGCCCCTCTTCGCGGCGGGCAAAGGTTTCGCGCGCTTCGGCGATTAAGGCGCCAGCCTCAGCATCAATGATGCCATGTTGCAGGCGGATAACCTCGCCATGTGGGGCATGGTAAAGCAATGCTCCTCCCTGAGCAGGCCAGAGAGCGACAAGACGTTCCAGTGATGCCTGGAGCAGTTCATGCACGTCCTGATGCCCTCCAGCCGAAATGAGTTGCCCCAGGGTTTGCAATTGACGCTGATCAACAAGCAGCGGCGCCATAGCGGACCTCGCAGCGGTAACATGTTTCGTACTGTACGGCATTGGATGATCTCTGTCAATGCCGCACATCTTCATATATCATACATCATATCGGAAGAGTATGGTTGCCAGCGGTGCAAACTCTGGTACACTGATGCATACACCGTGCACTATCGCTAATGAAGATTGTGGAGTATAAACCGGTATTCGTGCCGCTGTAGGGCTAATGATCTAGCACCCAATCCGGTATCTCTGACTAGCCGTGGGGCTAATGGAGATTGAGAACTTATTGCAGTTCTCACAAAGGTTGAACCTGGTGGAAAAGGTTAAACACTCCTGGGAATGGCGCGTCCCACGCGATGACCGAAATACATTTTGGTCTACACTCTGCCGGAAGCTGGCGTCTGGTGCAACACGGCAGGCCTAGACAGGGGTTGACGTCGGTATACTGGACTAGCCTTCGGGATAATGGAGATTGAAAACTTAATCTGGTATGCGCTTCTTGCCATCGGGCTAAAGCCCTCGGCTATGTAATGCAAAGCCTGCCTGCGTGGGCCATACCGGCCTTAATTCTTGAAATTCACAAGCCCTCGGCTATAGAATGCGAAGCCTGCCTGCGCGGGCAAGAGCGAAGTACTCAACAACCATATAGCGCTCCGTCGTCTTGCTACTGCCAGCAAAGCAGTCGTATCTCATCCAGTGTAAGTCTTTCACACATTCGCTAGAAGCAGGTGAAACGATGTCAGTGCCCTCCGCTACTCATGTTGATGTCATTATCGTTGGGGCTGGTCTCTCTGGCATTTGCGCTGCGTACTACATCCAGACGTATTGTCCGTCACGAACCTTTACCATTCTCGAAAGCCGTGACGCTATCGGCGGCACATGGGATCTCTTTCGCTATCCAGGAGTCCGTTCGGACTCGGATATGCATACGTTTGGCTACAGTTTTCGTCCCTGGCGCGGGTTGAAGTCGATGGCAGACGGTCCATCGATCCTGCGCTACATCAAGGAGACGGCGCATGAATACGGAATTGATCGGAAGATCCATTTCGGGCATCGCGTTCTCCGCGCTGCCTGGTCGTCCATTGATGCGCATTGGAGCGTGGATGCCGTTCGCGTGTCGGATGGAACAATGGTCCGGTTCACCTGCAACTTCCTCTTTATGTGTACCGGCTACTACAACTACGATCAGGGCTACACGCCCGACTGGCAGGGGGTCGCGCATTTTCGTGGACAGATCGTTCATCCCCAACACTGGCCCAATAACCTCGATTATGCCGGAAAGCGCATTGTGCTGATTGGAAGCGGCGCAACAGCAGTAACGCTGGCGCCAGCGCTAGCGCAGCACGCGGCACACGTGACCATTCTCCAGCGATCACCGACCTATGTCGTTGCATTACCGGCGGAAGATCCGGTGACGCGATGGCTCTACCGGACCTTCCCAGCACACATCGCCTATCTGCTGGCACGTTGGTGGTCGATTGGGGTTGGTATCTACTTCTATACCCTGGCGCGCCGTCTGCCTGACGCGACCCGGCGCAATATTCTCAATCAGGTACGGGCGCACCTGGGACCCGATTTCGACGTCGAAACCCATTTCAATCCACGTTACAACCCATGGGATCAGCGGCTCTGTGTGGCGCCAGATGGTGATCTGTTTCAGGCGATCAGGTCTGGCAGACTGTCGATCGTCACCGATCAGATCGAGACGTTTACCGAAACTGGGGTTCGACTCTCCTCCGGCGCCGAACTCAGTGCCGACATTATTGTGACGGCTACCGGTCTTGCGCTGAAACTGATGGGCGGGGCGCAGATCGTCGTTGATGGCGTTCCGGTCGATCTGGGAAAAACGGTGACGTACAAAGGCGCGATGTTTAGCAATATACCCAACCTGGCGCTGGCATTCGGCTATACCAACGCCTCCTGGACGTTGAAGTGCGAACTGATAGCGCGCTTCGTTTGCCGCCTACTGAACCACATGGAACGTCATGGGTATGTTCAATGCACGCCGCGGATGCCCGATCCTGCGCAGGCGAAGGAACCGGCGGTGACGCTTACGTCTGGCTATATTCAGCGCGCAATCGATACTATCCCTCGTCAGACTGGCCGTGCTCCCTGGAAGGCATACCAGAATTATCTCCGCGATGTTCTGTGTCTGCGTTTTGGTCGGCTTCATGATGGGGTTATGGAATTCGTTCGACCGGGCTATCCCCGGATGCAGATGGTTCGGGAGGAACAGTAGTGGCGCAGCGGATGCATCTCGCGGGTCGAACGGCAGTCGTCACCGGAGCAGCCAGTGGCATTGGCAGAGCTGTTGCTGTGTCGCTGGCGCGGCGGCGTTGCCATCTTGCCCTGGTAGATATCAACCAGGCGGGACTGGAGCATACTGCGGCGCTAGTTGCGACCCATGGCGTGTGCGTGAGTTGTCACTGCATGGACGTGGCTGATGCGGCAGCAGTTGCAGCATTGCCCAATGCAGTGTGTCACATCCATGCTGGCGTTGATGTGCTGGTCAACAGCGCTGGCGTCGCCGTATGGGGGACGTTTGAGCAGGTCAGCGACGCTGACTTCGAGTGGCTGTTCAGTGTTAACGTTCATGGTCTCGTGCGTATGACACGCGCGTTTCTGCCGCTCCTGAAAGCGAGCGATGATGCTCGCCTGGTCAATATATCGAGTGTGTACGGGCTGGTTGCCCCGGCAGGACAGGCTGCGTACGCAGCGAGCAAATTCGCAGTGCGCGGTTTCTCTGAAGCGCTGCGCCACGAACTGGAGCATACGTCGGTCGGTGTCACAGTTGTTATTCCAGCTGGAGTAGCAACGTCCATTTCCCTAAATGCGCGCCGCCCTGCAGCACTTTCGGACGAGGAATTCGAGCGAGGGATGGCACGAGCGCGGAGATTGTTGAAACTCTCACCGGAGATCGCGGGTGAAACTATTGTCCGGGGCATCGAAGAACGGAAGGCGCGGGTGCTGATTGGCACCGACGCTCGATTGATCGATCTGCTGGTGCGCATTGCTCCGGTGTCATACTGGCAGATCATGCAACTTGTGATACGACGATGAGCCATAGACTGCTGCCCGAACCGATGCCGCACCTGTTGAAAGATTAGGAACGTAAGTAAGAGTTCACGTTTCTCCTGGGAGCGAGGGCATCTTACCTTCGTCAATGCGGCGAGGGAGGGACGCCCTCGTTGCCCAGGCGCGTGTGTTAACGATGCGAATAGTTATGAAAGTGAAACGGTTGGCATAGGTTAGCGACTCTTAACGCATTGCACTTGCACGACTCCTATTCGCGTAGTACAATGAAACAACAGTCGTGAGTCTATCGCCTCTACTGAATATTCGTAGCCTGGAAAGGACGACAAACGTGATCCACGCCGTTTGTGGCCCGCACGGTTACGGAGACATATATATTGTTGTTGTTCGTTGATGACAGACAAAGCCCTCAGCCGCCTGATCGGTGGTTGGGGGCTTTCTGCATCCTTTAGGGCATTGTTGCCGCTTTATCGTCGTCTGCCCGTCATTGACGTGGGCAGTGAGGCAGGAGGCCGTTATGGATCTGATCGTGAAAAGCCGCAATGGCAAGATCTCGGAGCGTCAGCGTCAACACATTGAGCAAAAACTCTCACGTCTCGACCGGTATCTCGACCGGATTGCTCAGGTGACGGTCGAGCACATGGAAGAAACGCGGCGCGACGAGGGAAATGTCCATCGCGTGCAGGTGACGGTTGTCGGTGATCACGGCGTTCTGGTGCGTGCCGAGCGACGAGCGCCGGAACTCTATGCCGCGATCGATGAGGTGTATGATACGCTCCAGCGTCAGATCGAGCGCTACAAGGATAAACACTGGCGGCGAGGAAAACTACGCCGTCAGGGTGGGCAGATAGTCGAGGCGCTGCCCGAATTGGCTGCTTCCTCGCTCGACGATACCCAGGAAGAGGAGAATCGACCTCGCATCGTCCGCACGAAGGAGTTCCAGGTTAAACCGATGTACAGTGACGAAGCAGTAGAGCAGATGGAACTGCTGGGACACAACTTCTTCATTTTCCAGGATGCGGAAACCGGAAAACTGAATGTGCTTTACCGCCGCCAGGACGGCAATTACGGTCTGATCGTGCCGGAAGTCAGTGGTTAACGGCGTACACAACGTCCGGCATGGCGCGATCAATCGCGCTCTGCTTTGATGCAGGCCCCGCCAGTTCGGGGCCTTACGCTTCTCATGAATTGAACCATGTGCGTGCCGGGTATGCGGGCGTCCCCGGAGTGCGCGAGCGTTATGCGTGCAAGATGCGCGCGATCCCGGCAGTCACCTGTTCTGCACTTCGCTGCGCGCCGTCTGCCAGATAGCCGCCGCCCCATATCCGACGACCCACGGCGCTGCACGTTCAACATCGCCGGATGTGCCGTAGCGCAGGATGGTCACCCGGTTCGCGCCGAGTTCACGGCATGCCCACAGGACAGCCGCGATCGCGCCACTGCCGCACGCATATCCGACCCCTTCCGCCTCGGCAGCAATGACGGCATCTGGATCGAAGGCTTCAACTCGCTGCAGCAACCCGGCATCGAGGCGACGCGCCACCGGTTCCGGTTCGTAGTGCGACAGATCGGAACTGGCGACCAGAAGCGCATCCCGCCCACGTAGCGTTTCTGCCAGCGCAGCGCCGAGCGCAGCTGAGGTAACGGCGCTCTGATCCGCCAGCATTACTGGCAACAGCCGAAATGAACCAAACACGCGCTGCAAAAATGGCAGTTCGATCTCGACTGCGTGCTCATCGTCGTGGCGGCGCGGCGTCAGACCAAACCCCGTCCGTCGTCGCAGCGCTGCGTCAAGGCACGCAATTGCATCGTTATCGACGGGAACAATACCAAGCGGCGTTTCGTAGGCGGTATGTCCGGTAGTGATCAGGGGCGTTTGTCCGCCGCGGTGCCAGGGTGACACGATGACGACAATCTCCGGTGTTCTGCCGCGCACACAGGCGAATGCCCACGCAGCGATCGAACCAGAGTAGCGCACACCGGCATGTGGCGCCAGCACTCCCCATACCTTTCCCGGTAGCGCTGGCGGTTCCGCCTGAGCCAGGTAACGATCAATCTCACGTCGCAGGTGCGCAGGGTTTGATGGGTACCAACTCCCGGCAATTGGGGATGGACGAATATCCATGTTCCACCTCCGACCGAGAACTGAAAACCAACGGTCGTTACAACCACCCGCGCCATTTGAAAACACCGATCAGGATCAGGCTGATCATTCCCATTAACCCGAGAGCGAAAGGATACCCCCAGGGCCAGCGCAACTCAGGCATAACATCGAAGTTCATGCCGTAGATCCCGGCGACCAGCGCAGCCGACATCAGGATGATCGACGTGATGGTCAGCGTTTTCACCACCTCGTTAAGTTGGTTGGACTGGACTGACAGAAACGCATCGAGTGCGCTGGACAGGAGATCGCGGTAGGTATCGATACTGTCTGTAATACGGATCAGGTGATCGTAGACATCCTGGAAATACGCAGTCATTTCACGTGGATAGATCGGCGCTTCACGCCGGATCAGCACGTTGAGCACATCGCGTTCAGACGCCACAATCTTGCGCATCAACAACAGTTCGCGTTTGAGTGTAAAGATTTCCTGGAGCAATTCAGGACGGAAATGATCGAAGATCTGCGCTTCAACTTTTTCCACACGCTCGATCAGTTCATCCAATACTGGAAAATACTCATCGACAATAGTATCAAGCAGATGGTAAAGCAGTTCGGAAACATCCTCGCCAAAATCATGCTCATACCGCTGCCAGCAGCGGATGGTTTCGTCGATGGCCACGATTGGATCTTGATGGATGCACACCAGATAGTTTGATCCAATGAACAGACTCACCTGCTGAGATGATACCCGCCGTTGTTCAACATCATACTGCAATGCGTAGAAGACCAGGAAATAGTACTGGTCATATGCGTCGATCTTGGGTCGCTCGTGGAAATGGGTTGCATCCTCAATCGCCAGCGGATGGAAGCCAAACTCCTCAGAGAGCAGCGCCAGATCCTCCGGACGCGGATGCTGCAAATCGACCCAGACAATCTGATCCTTCTGCTGGATCAGATCGCTGATCGCCGCAGGTTCAACTGTGCTGTCAAAGCGCCCATCATGCTGACAGACGACAAGATGACGCATAGCCGCGCATGGCGCAGCCTGCTGTCGGGTATTGCGAATCAGACGCGCCATATTACTGGAACCGCTCCGACAGCGCCGCCTCGCGGTCGCGATATACTAGAGCAATTACCTGGTCCCCTGCCTGGATAACGGTTTCGCCTGACGGTAGAATGACGTCGTCACCGCGCAGGATCGCGGTCAGCAGACAATCGGGGGGCAAATGTAGTGACGCAACATTCTTCCCGACTGCGCTTGACTCAACAGAAACGGTAAACTCAATGAGCGAGATTCGCCCCTCACGCAAGCGAGTCAACTGAACGATTGCCCCGAGATTGATATCCGCCTCCAGTCCGCGCCCGATCGTCTGCGCCGTATCGATCGGCAGGTCAACCCCCATGCGGCGGGTGAAAAGCCAGGCATTCTTTGGATTGTTGATCCGCGCTGCAACGCGACCCACACGAAACTCGCGCTTGCACAGCACCGCGATGACCAGATTATCCTCGTCGTCGCCAGTGACCGCTGCAACCGCGTCGGCAAACTCTGCTCCCGCTTCACGTAGTACCGAAGGATCGCACCCATCTCCTTCGATGACTCGAATGTCGGGAAGGGTGCGCATCAGTGAGTGCACCACCTGTTCCTGTTTTTCGACCAGTGTGATCGAGTGACGCCCCTCAGCAGCCAGAAACATTGCCAGGTTGCGCCCGATTTTGCCGCCGCCAACGATAATCACATTCATGTCGCTGGTATTCCGTCTCTATCTGAACCGTATTCACACAAGGTCTGTTCATCGACAATTCTACTGGCAGGTCGCACCGGACCGTAAATTTTATTGAATCATCGATTCGAGCAGGCCCGTTGCTGTCGCCAAAACCGCAATATGCACGACATCCCCTTCTTCGAGCAATACTCCTGGCGTAGGCAGAAAAGCACGCCCGCGCCGCACAATGGCAACCGGCATAATTTCGCCCGGCACCGACAGATCGCGCACAAAATGCCCCACCAACCGTCCAGTAATAGTTACCTCTGCGATCTCTACTTCACCGCCGCCAAACTGGATCGACGACACGGTCTCATCACCGTGCAGAATCCGGCGAATCGTATGGACGGCCCAACTTGTCGAACTGATTGTGCGAATGCCCAGCTCGCGGTAGATCGCCTCGCGCTGAGGATCGTAAATGCGCGCCACCACATTCGGCACACGAAAGACATCGCGGGCAACAGTTGCCGTAATGTAATTCGAATTGTCGCCATTGGTTACGGCTGCAAGTGCATCAGCGCGCTCAACGCCAGCCTCACGCAGCGTATCGCGATCAAACCCGACGCCCAGCACGGTTTGCCCGCGGAACTCACGCCCGAGGCGCTTGAACGCTTGCGGATTCTTGTCGATAACCGAAACTGAATGTCCCTCGGCGACCATCTGCTGCGCCAGCAGACTTCCAACGCGACCGCATCCGACGACAATCAGATGCATATGCCACCTCTACAAGCCAAGCAGGGTCAGAATCAGCGCCTTCTGAACGTGCAACCGGTTCTCCGCCTGCTCGAACACCACTGATTGCGAACCGTCGATAACGTCAGCGGTAACTTCTTCGCCTCGGTGCGCCGGAAGACAATGCATAAACAATGCCCCGGAACGGGCACGGCTCATCAGCGAGGCATTGACCTGGTAGGGTTGGAAGATTGGTCGTCGCCGCGCCGCTTCGTGTTCCTGCCCCATCGACGCCCATACATCAGTATAGACTGCGTCTGCGCCCTCGACGGCTTCAACCGGCGAGGGTGTGATCCAGATCGAAGCGTTGTGTTCGGCAGCAAGCCGTTCGGCGAGTGTCAGAATCTCAGGATCAGGGCGATAGTCGGGTGGGCAGCCGATCCGGATGTTTATCCCCAAAGTGGCGCCCAGCAGCATAAGGGAATGGGCAACATTGTTCCCATCGCCAACATACGCCAGCGTCAGTCCTGCAAGTTGCCCGTAATGTTCACGTAACGTCAGCATATCTGCCAGCGCCTGACAGGGATGCTCACGGTCAGAGAGCGCATTAATGACCGGTACAGTTGCATAGCGTGCCAGGGTTTCGACTGTCGCGTGCCGGAAGACCCGCGCTGCAATGGCATGCACCCAGCGGCTCAGATTGCGCGCTACGTCAGGGACGCTCTCACGCCCGCCCATATCGATGTCGTTTGCCGACAGATAACTGCCGTGCCCGCCAAGCTGGGTCATTCCAGCTTCAAAGGCGACACGTGTGCGCAGTGAGGGCTTCTCGAACACCAGCGCCAGCGTCTTACCCTGCAATGGCAGCGCCCCATGTGCATCACGAGCGTGCCCACCGTTTCGCCATTCCGCCTTGAGCGCCTGCGCACGATCCAGCAGCGCTTCAGCCTCAGTGCGCGTTAGATCAGCAGCGGAAAGAAAGTGCCTGACCATGTCGTTCCTCGTCTATTCTGCATCAAAGACTGCGTCAACGCTGACGGCGAAACCCTCCAGCAACGCCGATGTCGCCTGCGCGCCGCGCCCAAACGTTTCGTGTTCGCCGCGGGCATCACCCAATAGCCGCAAGACCATGATGGTCTCGTTGAGCGGATTGATGATCCAGTATTCGGGGATCCCGCCTTCAGCGTGATCGGTGCGTTTTTCGACCAGATCGCGCTCAGGCTTCTTATGACTCACGACTTCCAGCACGAGATTGGCGCCGGTCCAGAACTGTTCCTGACGGCGCGTATCACGTGCTGAACGCACTAGCAGCAGATCAGGTTCACGGTACTTCCCCGAATGAATGCGGAGACGCAATGGCGCAACCAGCACTTTACCGCCCTGAAGTTCATTTGCAGCCAAGAACGGCTGGCAGAGGAAGAGGAGAGTTGATTGATGACGATCAGACGGCACCGGTAGAACTTCGATATATCCATCGGTGAATTCGATCAGAGCGCTTGCATGACCGCTCAACCACAGATAATCCTCCTCGTGCCATTGGCCCTGGCGCGGTGCAGCACTGCACACCAGTGCATCGAGTTCTTCCTGGGAAGTGGTGATCGTTGAATGGTGCGAAACGAGCATCACCTTGCACTCTCGAATGCGGATGCAACTCCTCCTGCTGATGATATACGCATTGTACCACAGAGCAAGGGTCAGGGGTGAGGGCGCTGGTCGAACATCAGGGGTTCTGCCTCTTTGTCAAGCCATGTATCCTGATGCGGCACACCTTACAAAGAGATGGGCGCATCTGTGCCGTCGGAATAACATTCACTGAAAACCGCACCTTTTGCCGCTTATCGCCCGCTGCGCACCTAATCTTTATTTCGTGTACCATGACCGTGTCTTTCATCTGTGGCGCCCGTCCAGGAGTTCTCAGTTCTTGGTTCTCAGTTCTCGGTTCTCACAAGGAGCAAAGCATGTGGGGCGGTCGCTTTAGCGAACAGGTAGACGCGCTCATGGCGCAGTTCAACAATTCGTTTTCGTTTGATCGGCGTATGTGGCGCGAAGACATTCGCGGCAGCATTGCCTGGGCGCGTCAACTCGCCAGGGTCGGCATCATCTCAGCAGAAGAACGCGATACGCTGGTTGATGGTCTCAATATGGTCTATGCCGAGTTTGCCGAAGGACGGTTCGAGGTGCGTGAAACTGATGAGGACATTCACACCGCAGTCGAACGTCGCCTGGGTGAACTGGTCGGTACGGTTGCCGGAAAATTGCACACTGGTCGTAGCCGAAACGACCAGGTGGCGACTGATGTGCGTCTCTGGACGCTGGGGGCGATCCGGCGCATCGACGATGGGCTACGCGCCCTGCAAAAAGCATTGCTGGCACAAGCCGAAACCGCTGGCACCGCGCTTATGCCGGGATATACCCATTTGCAGCGCGCCCAGCCAGTGCTGCTGGCACACTGGTTGCTGGCGCACTTCTGGCCCCTGCAACGTGATCGTGAGCGTCTGGCGGACTGCGCAAAGCGAACGGCAACGCTTCCGCTAGGATCCGGCGCGATTGCCGGAACGCCGCTGATGGTGGATCGCACGGCGCTGGCTGCTGAACTTGGTATGACCACTATTTCCCCCAACAGTATCGATGCAGTCAGTGATCGAGATTTCATTGCAGAGTTTCTATTTTGCGCAGCGTTGATAGGGACGCACCTGAGCCGTCTGGCAGAAGACATGATTATCTACAGTAGCGCTGAGTTTGGTTTTGTGACTCTTGCCGACGCCTATAGCACCGGTTCAAGTCTGATGCCGCAGAAGAAAAACCCTGACTCGTTCGAACTGCTGCGCGGCAAGGCGGGTCGTTTGACAGGCGATCTGATTGCAGTGCTGACTGTGCTGAAAGGTCTACCCTCCGCCTATGACAAAGATCTGCAGGAAGACAAAGAACCTTTATTTGATGCAGCCGACACCCTCGAACTCGCGTTGCCGGTCGCGGCAGGCGCAGTAGCAACAGCGCGCTTTCATCCGGATCGCATGCGCGCAGCGCTCGACGATGCCATGCTGGCGACCGATCTTGCCGATTATCTAGTTGCGCGCGGCGTGCCATTCCGCGAAGCACACTATATTACTGGCAGGCTGGTGCGTGAAGCGGAGCAACGGGGTGTTGCGCTCTCAGCGCTGCCGCTCGAGGTCTTTCTCGCGGCGCACCCGGTATGTGAACCCGATGTACTTCAGGTGTTCGACTTCGACCGTTCAGTGGCAACGCGGCGCGTACCGGGCGCAACTGCGCCTGAAGCGGTGGATGAGCAGATCGCACAGGCGCGGCGATGTGTTGAGGAGCGATGATTCTGCTGCCGGAACAGTGCCCTTTCCCGCATGCACAGATGTCACGCCTGCACACAGCGATACGACACATCACGGGAGCGAGGGCATTTTGCTCTCGACTGCCTCCATGAGGGCGAGACGCCCTCGCTCCAAAGCGACCGGCGCAGAGATGAACGAACACCTGTGGACTATGTATGCATATCGTTCTATCAGATTTGATGCGAGACCTCCGCCACTGCAACCTGCAGTGCACGCACCGGCATCCAGAATGCGGCGAGCGTCCCCTTTCCTGGCGCGCTTTCAATGGTCAACTCGCCTCCCATCAACCGGCAGTAGCGCTGACTGATCGCCAGTCCCAACCCCGCTCCACGCTGCTCGCGTCCAATATCCTCCTCTGCAATCGCAAAGGGGACAAACAACGTCGCCATCCGCTCCGGCGCAATTCCCCTACCCGTATCGCGCACCCAAAACCGCAACCGCATCCAATCATCCTCTGTCGCCTCACATACCACTCCCACCTCCACCTCGCCGTCTGTCGTGAACTTGGCTGCATTGCTCACCAGGTTTAGCAGCACCTGGCGCACCTTCGCCGCATCCCCCCGCACCACCCCGACCGCCTCCGTTCCCACCATCACCAGATGGTTCCGATTGCGCCGGATCAACGGTTGCACCGTGGCCGTCACGTCGCGAACGATCTCCGTCACATCAAACGCCACCTCGTGCAGCGTCATCTGTCCGGACTCGATCTGCGCCATCTCCAGCACATTATTCGCCAGGGCCAGCAGGTGCCCGGTCGCCACCCGGATCGCCTCCAGGTCGGCGCGCGTCTGCGCCAGGCTCTGCCGCTCGATCCCGGTCTCGAGCAGGTGGCAGTACCCGGCAATTGCCATCAGCGGCGTGCGGATTTCGTGGCTCATATGCGCCAGAAACGCACTCTTGGCGCGATTGCCCGCTTCCGCTGCGTCGCGTGCGGCGATCAGTTCCTGCTGCACCGCCAGCAGGCGCTCGTTGTTGCGTTGCAGTTCCGCCCGAATGCGTCGCTCGGCGCTGATGTCGCGCCAGACGAACAGGCGTCCGCGGTACGTCTGGCGCGCATCGTAGATTGGCAGAATGCGCACATCGAACCAGCGTCGTTCGGTTCCGACCGCTACCTCAACCTCTTCTGCTGCTTCGCGCACCTCGCGGTAGCGCTCGACCATTTCGGGCCAGCGCGTCATTATAATATCGCGCGCGCGTTTGCCGACAATCTGCGTCGGCGGCAGCCCAATGAGTGCAGCGGCTGCGCGGTTAACCTCAACCACCCATCCATTCTCATCAACCGCCATAATCCCGTCGCTCATACTCTGCAATACCATATCGCGCGCAATCGGACGAATCTCGAGCATACGCAACCGGAACAGACTCCAGGCAAGCATCGCGAGCGACATAGCAAACCCGAAGGGTGTCAGATCCAGTTCTCCCCAGACACGTATCCCCGTAAGATCGAGTGTATTGGCAATCAGAGGTGCACTCACCGCTGTCAGCAACGCGCTAACCTGACTGTAGAACTGGTCAGGTGTTCGCAGAATAAATCGCAGCAGAACAGAGGCGCCAGCAAGTAGGCAGAGATAGGAGTATGCTGTATAGACCCAAAATAAGACACCGCGCACTGTCTCAACAAGTATGAAAGGATCTCCGATAATTAGAGTGACTGACTGCCGGAGCAGTCGCTGGGCATCATTGGTGAGGATAACACTCATCGTCAGGACCAGAACGATGCTCAGAAGCCAGACCCGACGGCGGTTGAGCCAGGGGAGCGAACCGGTATACTCAGCGGCAAACCAGAGCCAGGCGACCGGCAGAGCTGTGGTACCAACAAACTGAAACCTAACCCACCAGAGAGGCGGAGGAGACGACACATTGCTCAATCGCATCGCGTACCCGCATAACCAGATAGCTACGCTAAAGCCCATCAGACTCAACGGGAGCGCTCCTGGCATTGATCGGCGTTGCCAGGCGTAGCCGGCAATGCTGAGCGCTGCGATGCTCAGCATGAGGAGAAGGAAGGACGTGATACTGAAACTCATGCGGCTCCTCGTGCTAAGAGGAAGCGAAAACAAATACGCTGTGATGGGAGCGTACGGCGAACTCCTGCACGGAGAAACCAATCCTCAGGAACGAGCCATCAGAATCATTTGAGAGCATTGTACCCTTGACATATTTCCAATCTGTTTCCACAATAGTGACAATTCAATCATCCTGCTGGCGTTCCACGAGCCACTATACTTATTGCAATGAACACACCTCTGATTGTGATTGTTGGCGCTGCCGATACAGGGCGCGCACCACTGACTGCCGCGCTCCTTCGGCGGATGCTGCTGCAACGCACTATCGATGCGCGCGTTGAGTCGGCGGGGGTGCTGGGGCACGATAACGATCCGGCGAGTCCCGATGCACTCGCGGTTGCCGAACACCTGTCGCTCGACCTCAGCACCCACCGTGCGCGCAGTCTGAGTGCCGACCTGGTTGACGCTGCATCGCTGCTGCTGGCAGTTGATCGCGGAACTGCTCGAGTTGCACGTCTGCGGTTTCCACAGGCTGAAGCGCGCATCCATACCCTGGGAGAACTCGCTGGATGCGACCGGGATATCCCCGATCCATTCAAGATGCAGATCGGTCCCTGGTTGATCTACGCGCGAGAGATCGAACGTCTGCTCCATCAGGCGCTTCCACGTATTGTTGCCTTTCTACCGGAGGTTCCAACTGTTTCGACAGACAGTGAACTTCCCGCACCCTCGCAGGTTGTTGCGGAAGAACGGCGCGCAGCAGCTAAACGCACTGCCCAACTCCTCGATCTGATGACGCATATTCCTGGTATTGTCGAGTGGAGCACAGCGCGCGAACAGGTTGAAACCACGATTGCGCTCGCTCAGGCGTATCAAGCTGGGGCGTCCGATCTGATTGCCGCATACGGCGCGCTGTTGCGCGCCGCGCTCACGCTGACGCCGCCTATACCGGGCACGGCGCATCTAGCAGCTCTGCGTGATGCCATCGCACGGCTCGAACAACCTATTACGTCAGAGGACGTTGGCAGTCTGTCAGCGCGTCTCAGTGTGTGGTCGACCCTGGCGTGATCGACTGAAATCCTGCACAGCAAAAGTTCACCTTTCTCCTGGAAGCAAAGGCATCTTACCCTCATAGACGCGACGAGGGCGGATGCCCTCGCTTTCAGATGCGTATGCCAGGTGTGAACAGTTATCCTTCACACTTTGTTCGACAATCGTTACTCCTTGCGCTATAATACAAAGGAGTTCGTAAAACTCTTCCCAGAGATTATTGAGATACTCTTCCCGACGCCTGGGTTTGGATGCCCCGACTCGACCTGATGCAGCGAGAGCGAGAGTGTCTATGACCGTGCAATTCTGGCTCTTTGGTCGTCACCCGCCATTGTTGCTGCGTCTGGTAGATCCCTAAACGCTTCTACCTTTTTTGTCACCAACAATCAGGCTTGCGCCAGCAAGATCCAATATGTGCCTTTTGATCGTACAAAGTATCAGAGTTTGCTAGAAGGACGAAATATGACAGCAGCGTTGACACTGTACCGTACAACAATCGGCAAAAAAGCAGTGATGGCAATTACCGGTTTCATCGGCTACGGTTTCGTCATCCTGCACATGATCGGCAATCTCAAGATTTTCGAGGGCGCCGAAGGATTTAATGAGTACGCCCACTTCCTGCGTACTGTCGGGTATCCGCTGGTGCCGGAGCGGGGTTTGCTCTGGACTATGCGTATTATCCTGCTGGCATCAGTGATTCTGCACGTTGTCGCCGCTATTCAGTTGACGCGGCTCGATTGGGCAAGCCGTCCCAGGGGATACCGCGAAACACGACGTAAACAGGCAACGTTCGCTTCACTGACCCTGCGCTGGGGTGGTCTGGCAATTTTTCTCTTCATTGTGTACCATCTGGCGCATCTTACATTTGGGCTGGGCATTCCCAACTTCGGTGGGCACGAAACCGCCTATCAGAACGTCGTCGCCGGGTTCTCGAACCCAATCAATGTCGTGATCTATATCGCTGCCGTCGGCGCACTCGGAATGCATCTCTATCACGGTGTCTGGAGCATGTTTCAGACCCTTGGGTTGAACGGGCCTCGCACTGATGGGCTTTGGCGCGGACTGGCAACCGTTTCCGGCATTCTGTTATTCCTCGGGTTTTCGACAGTGCCGATTGCTGTCATCACTGGTATAGTGCGCTAATGAGAACAAAGGTGCAGGGCCTCTTGTTGAAGCACACTAGAAAAGGGAAAACTCATGACTACTACCGATACTAGACCGACAACAGTCCGGCCTGCGACGGAATATCTTGATCCAAAACTCAACTCAAAAATACCTGAAGGTCCCATTGAGCGCAAATGGGAACGTCATAAATTCGAGATGAAACTTGTCAGCCCGACCAATCGGCGACGTTATACCATTATTGTCGTCGGATCCGGTCTGGCAGGCGCCTCAGCAGCGGCAACGCTGGCAGAAGCCGGGTACAATGTAAAGTGTTACACCTATCATGACAGTCCGCGTCGCGCGCATAGCATCGCTGCGCAGGGCGGTATCAACGCTGCCAAGAACTACCGCAACGATGGCGATAGCGTCTTCCGCCTGTTCTACGATACTGTCAAAGGTGGCGACTTTCGCGCGCGTGAGGCGAATGTCTATCGCCTGGCAGAAGTGAGCATGGCGATTATCGACCAGTGTGTCGCGCAGGGTGTGCCGTTTGCTCGTGAGTACTCCGGTTATCTCGATAATCGTTCCTTTGGCGGTGCACAGGTGGCGCGCACTTTCTATGCCCGCGGGCAGACAGGTCAGCAACTGTTGCTTGGCGCATACCAGGCGCTCAGTCGCCAGATTGGTCTGGGGCAGGTCAAGATGTTCTCGCGCACCGAAATGCTCGACCTGGTGGTCATCGATGGGCGGGCGCGCGGCATTGTGACACGCGATATGGTAACGGGCAAGATCGAGTCGCACGTCGCCGATGCGGTAGTGCTGGCAACCGGCGGGTACTCGAATGTCTTCTATCTCTCAACCAATGCCAAAGCGTCCAATGCAACGGCAATCTGGCGCGCCTATCGACGCGGCGCTTTTTTCGGCAATCCCTGCTTCACCCAGATCCATCCGACCTGTATTCCGGTTAGCGGCGACCACCAGAGCAAATTGACCCTTATGTCGGAGTCGCTGCGGAACGATGGGCGAGTGTGGGTGCCGAAAACGCCGGGCGATAAGCGTCCGCCGAGTTCGATCCCTGAAGATGAGCGTGACTACTACCTGGAGCGCAAGTATCCCAGTTTTGGCAATCTGGCACCGCGCGATATTGCATCACGTGCTGCGAAGCAGGTGTGCGACGAAGGGCGTGGGGTTGGTCCTGGTGGGCTTGGTGTGTATCTTGACTTCTCCGATGCGATCAAGCGTCTCGGCAGAAAGGTGATCGAAGAACGCTACGGCAACCTGTTCGAAATGTACGAACGGATCACGGGCGAGAACCCGTATGAGACCCCTATGCGCATCTACCCGGCAGTGCACTACACTATGGGCGGGTTGTGGGTTGATTATAACCTGATGAGCACTATTCCTGGTCTGTTCGTCATCGGCGAGGCGAATTTCTCCGACCACGGCGCCAACCGATTGGGCGCTTCGGCGCTAATGCAGGGGCTGGCAGATGGGTATTTCATTCTGCCATACACGATCGCCGATTATCTGGCTTCCACAAAATTTACGAAGGTTGATACAACCCATATTGCTTTCCGTGAAGCGGAAGCGGAAGTCACTGACCGTATCAAACGCCTGCTCAACACAAAAGGCACGCGCACGGTCGATATGTTCCACCGCGAACTTGGCAAGATCATGTGGGACTACTGCGGTATGGCGCGCAATGAAGCAGGACTGAAGCACGCCCTCGAAGTTATTCCGGAACTGCGCGAACGCTTCTGGCGCGAAGTGAAGGTACCCGGCGAGGGGAACGATATCAACCAGGAACTGGAAAAAGCCGGTCGTGTGGCTGACTTTATGGAACTTGCCGAACTAATGTGCATCGATGCGCTCCACCGCAATGAGTCGTGTGGCGGTCACTTCCGCGAAGAGCATCAAACCGAAGAAGGCGAAGCAAAGCGCGATGACGAGAACTTTGCGTATGTGGCAGCCTGGGAGTTCACCGGTTTAGGCACGAAACCAGTGCTGCACAAGGAACCGTTGTACTTTGAATACGTTAAGCCGACTATTCGCAGTTACAAGTAAGCATCTGGCGCAGGCGCGGAGAGCGTGTGCTATGTTGCAGAAGAAGTAGTACACATCTCTGCGCCGAAATGCCCTGGAAATAGAGAGAACGCTATGAACCTCACACTCCACGTCTGGCGACAGAAGAACGCCCAATCAGAAGGACGATTTGTAACCTATCAGGCGAAGAATATCATTCCTGACATGTCGTTCCTGGAGATGCTCGATGTGGTGAACCAGGAACTGATTTTGAAGGGTGAGGAGCCAATTGCCTTCGAGCACGACTGTCGCGAAGGAATCTGCGGATCGTGCGGGATGGTTATTAATGGCTATCCCCACGGCGGTCATCGGGGCACAACTACCTGTCAGTTGCATATGCGCCACTTCAAAGACGGTGACGTGATCACAATCGAACCATGGCGGGCGCGCGCCTTTCCAGTGTTGAAAGACCTGATTGTGGATCGCTCGGCGTTCGACCGTATCATTCAGGCAGGTGGCTTCATCTCCGCAAACACCGGTGTGGCGCAGGACGCGAATACGGTTCTGGTGCCCAAGCAGAATGCAGAAGCGGCAATGGATGCAGCCGCGTGTATCGGATGTGGCGCGTGTGTGGCAGCCTGCCCAAATGCTTCGGCAATGCTCTTCACCGCTGCAAAGATTACCCATCTCGGTCTGCTGCCGCAGGGTCAGCCCGAACGCTATACCCGCGTCGTGCGCATGGTCGAGCAGATGGATCGGGAAGGGTTCGGCGGGTGCACCAACATTGGTGAGTGCTCGGCTGCCTGCCCGAAGGAAATTCCGCTCAGTGTCATTGCACGGATGAACCGTGATCTGCTAGTGGCAAAGCTCAAAGGGGTGAACTAACCTCTACCTATGAAGGAGGAGAGACGTTTGCCACACGGCGTCTCTCCTTATTTTTCCGTAATGCACCCTCATGACCAGCGACGCCTTCCATCTGAGATAGTTGAGCGCCTCTTCAATGCCTGCGATGTGATCGCAGAAGGATTGGATGTGCCATCGGATGATGAGCGGCACCGAAGTGCTGCGCTCATCCTGGCACGGTTGATGTTCCTGTCGTTCCTCCGTGCCTGGAAACGTCGCTGGAACGGCGCTCCATTCCCGTTTGTGGAAGCCAGTGCAACCTCAAACACCAATACGCTCTTCGGACAGATTCCAGGGAGCATCATCGAATTGCACCATCACCCTCGTCCAGACGATGCTGCCCTGCATCGGGCAACGACGATCCTCAACGAGTTGCCATGGCATAGCAATGAGGTTTCTACTGCTGGACTCACGCCAGCGCTGATCGGACATGTTTTTGAACGTTATGTCGAGCGCAAGCGGCGCGGCATCTACTACACAGGCGACGATGTCACTACATACATTGCGACCCGCACGATCGTCCCGCGTCTGCTGGAAGCGCTTGCGCCGGAGGCAGAACGGATCGTGACCGACCTCATCCGCCGTGACCCGACACGCTATCTTCCTGCCGCTGCTCGACACGGTATTGAACAGACGCTGCCCCCCGCTGTTGCAGCTGGTCTCTCGAATGTTGCCCGACGCACTCTGTGGGACGTCACTGCGTCGGAAGAGTACGCCCTGCCCGGTGAAACCTGGCGTGATGTCATTATCCGGCGCAACCGCCTGCACGAAACCGTTGCTGCGCTCCGTTCCGGCATTATCGATCCGCCGCAGATTGTGACGCATAACCTCGACCTGATCCGTCTGATGGGCGATCTGTGCGCTGAATGGGAAACCTCTCGCCTGGATGAACTTGATACAGCGTTAACAAGTCTGACGGTGCTTGACCCAACCTGCGGCTCGGGGGCATTTCTCTGCGCAGCGTTCGATCTGCTGGCACATCTGATGCGCATCGTTGTCGGGCGTCGTAACACCGAGAGCGCTCTACCCGTTCCTATCGGGCGGCGACTGCGCGCAATCATCGAACACACCCTGTATGGGGTCGACGTGATGCCGGAAGCGACAGAGATCTGCCGTATGATCCTCTGGCTGCGTCTTGCCGCGCTTGTCGATGATCCTGATCTTCTGCGTGACCTTCGGTTCAACATCTATACCGGCGATGCGCTGACCGGTACACTTCACCAGTCAGACTATACAGTGTCTATTGATACATTTTATCATCAACGATCACTGTACTGGGGCATGGCGTTTCCAGGCATTCTGGAGCGTGGCGGTTTCGATGTCATTATCGGCAATCCACCGTATGTCGTACGCAGCGGGTTGGCATCCGATCCGGCGCTGCGCGAATATCAGACAGCAGCGACCGGCAACCTGTACGCGCTAGTGATTGAGCGCGCACTGCACCTGTTGCGTCCCTACGGGTGGTTCGGCATGATCGTACCGGTCGCCTCGGTTGCAACCGACAGCATGAAGCCGTTACAGCACCTGTATGCGCCATGGCGTCAGTGGCACAGCCACTACGCAGTGCGACCAGGAAAACTCTTCCCGAACGTTGACATGAATCTGACGATTACCATCATCCAGAAGACGCCAGCGCCAGGTGAACGCTACGTCAGTGGATACCGGCGGTTTCGCGCCTGTGAGCGTCCGCATGTGTTTGACACTCTCAGATACACGCCGCTGCCCCTTTTTGAGGGACTGAATGGCATGCTGCCCAAGCTCGGTTCGGCGTTAGAAGTTCGGTTGTTGCAGCGTATGCTGGCGCATGGACGCCGCGTACGCGACTACGTCGAACCTGATGGAGCAACTATCTACTATCACTCTGGCGGTCGTTATTGGCGTAAGGCGCTGCCGGAAAAACTCTCGTCACACTACAAACCGTTGCGGATACAAGCACGCATCGCACCGGTTATGCTTGCGCTGCTCAACAGTCATCTCTTCTACTGGTACTGGATTGCATTTTCGAACTGCATGGATGTTGTTGCGCGGGATGTCCTGGAGTTTCCGGTGTTTCGGTTAGAAGAGGTTGATCCGGCACCATTCGTCAGCCTGGTGACGCACCTGCTGACATTGTACCGCGAGAGCGCCACGACGCGCGCGCGCCGCGGCACACGAATCCAGACTAGCGAAACGACTATCGATGCGCGGCGCGCGCGCACAGTCATTGTCGCTATTGATCGCCTTCTGGCGCACCATTATGGCTTCAACGACGAAGAACTCGACTTCGTGCTGAGTTATGACCTGAAGTATCGGTTAGGACGGAGCGAGCGTCTCACGACTCATGCGTCAGATGACGCAGCGCACCGCGCGTATCAACGACACGCCGCGCAAGGCGTGCCACCCGTTGCCAGTCGTATGCCGAATGATCCGTCACAATGATGACACAGTCTGCCCACTTCAGCGCATTGTCCAGGTCTGGTTCGCACTGTAACCGCAGCCCCTCAACCTGCACTTCTGGCACATGCGGATCGTGGTAGGTCACCAGTGCACCCTTTTCGTGGAGCAGGTGAATGATGTCGAGCGCCGGAGACTCACGCACATCATCGACATCGCGTTTGTAGGCGACGCCCAGCGCAAGCACTCGACTGCCTTTCACCGGGCGACCAGCGTCATTCAGCGCATCTTGCACCTTTTGCACCCAATAGCGCGGCATCTCGGTATTGACTTCGCTTGCTAGATCGATAAACCGCGCAGTGTAGTTCAGCATTTTCAGTTTCCACGACAGGTAGAGCGGATCGATCGGAATACAATGCCCGCCTAGTCCAGGTCCCGGCGTAAACTTCATAAATCCGAACGGCTTGGTGGCCGCAGCATCGATCACCTCCCACACATCCAGTCCAAGTTTGTCGCACATGAGCAGCACTTCGTTCACCAGACCGATATTGACGGCGCGGAAGGTATTTTCAAGCAACTTGACCATTTCTGCCACTTCCGGGCTGCTTACCGGCACCACTCGTTCAATCGCCGTTTCGTACAGTGCGCGTGCCGTTTCCAGGCATGCAGGCGTTACTCCTCCCATGATCTTCGGCGTATTGCGCGTTGTCCAGTCGGTACGACCAGGATCGACCCGTTCAGGGGAAAATGCCAGGAAATAATCCACTCCGACCGTCAGACCGCTGGCTTCCAGGCGTGGCAGGATAACCTCTCGGGTAGTGCCGGGGTAGGTGGTGCTTTCCAGGACAATCAGGTGACCGGGTCGCAACCGATGCGCAATCTGCTCGGTAACTGCTATGATCGCTGAGATGTCGGGATCGCGCGTTTTGCGCAGTGGAGTCGGCACACAGATGCTGATCGCATCCAGGTCTGAGATCACATCGAAGTCAGTTGTGGCATCAAGCAGCCCATCGGCGCGCAGTTGCGCCACCACATCGGTTGGCACATCGTTGATATAACTGCGCCCAGCGTTGATCGCAGCCACCCGTTCGGCACTGGTATCAAGACCCGTCACGCGCAGCCCGGCAGCGCCGAATACTGCAGCCAGCGGAAGACCAACATAACCGATGCCAATGATGCCGACATGCGCCGAGCGATCCGCAATACGCTGCAATAACCGGTCTTTAGACGATGATGCAGTCATAGTTTTCTATCCTTGATATCTGGAACGGAACCACTCAATTGTGCGGGCCAGTCCCTCAGCCAGCGTAATACGCGGCGCATAACCGAGAGCTTGACTAATCGCCTCAATACTTGCCAGCGAATGGCGCACATCACCCGCTCGCGGTGGATGATGCTCCGGAATCAGATGACTCCCCAACACACGGTTGATTTGCGCTGCAAGGTCAAGCAGCGAGGTGCGTTCGCCAGCGCCGACGTTGAACACCGTCGAACAGCTGGCGGGTGCATCCGCCGCTGCCAGGTTTGCATCGACCACGTTCTCGATATAGGTAAAATCGCGCGACTGCAATCCATCGCCATAGATGATCGGCGGCAACCCGCGCACCATGCGATCAATGAAACGCGGGATCACGGCGGCATATTCGGAGTGCGGGTCCTGTCGCGGACCAAAGACGTTGAAGTAGCGCAGTGCAATGGATGGCAAACCATACACGACGCTGAACGCCATACAGTACTGTTCGCCTGCCAGTTTCGACACCGCATACGGGGAGAGCGGCTGCAACACCTGCGTTTCGACCTTGGGTAGCGTCGGCGTATCCCCATAGACCGACGACGACGAAGCGAAGACCACCCGCCGTACACCGGCATCGCGCGCTGCCACCAGCACATGGAGCGTCCCGGTCACATTGACTGCATTGGTCGTCATCGGGTCGTCGACCGAACGTTGCACCGACGCCAGCGCCGCCTGATGAAAGACAACTTCGACGCTGGCGACGGCGCGCCGGACAGCATCGAAATCGCGCAGGTCACCTTCGATAAGTTCTATGTCGTTATGCAGATGCTTTACATTTTCGTACCGCCCGGTCGAAAAATTATCGAACACACGCACCCGATCGCCGCGGCGGAGCAGCGCCTCAACCAGGTGCGATCCAATAAACCCGGCGCCACCAGTCACCAATACATGAGCCATAGATTGTCCTCATATCAGGGAACGAAACGATACTCCAGACGCGGCGCTTGCGGTTGCACAATGGCACGCAACCCGAGCGGATCAGCAGGTTGCAGATTACGTTCCAGATGCGCCTGCAACAGATCGCGCAGCGTATTGTACGCGCGGTACCGCACAACCAGCGCATCACTCAAGCCAGCCAGATTCTTTGCACCCTCAATAGCATCCTCTAGATTGCCTAGTTCGTCGATCAGACCGAGCGCCTTCGCCTGGCGCCCGGTGTAGATCCGCCCATCGGCAAGGCGGATCACCTCGTTGCGCTCCATGCCGCGCCCTTCGACGATCACATCGACAAATCCTTGGTACGCCTCATCAACCAGTGCATTCCAGATCGCCTCTTCTTCGGGCTTCGGCGGGCGCAGCGGCGACCCGATATCCTTTAGGTCACCGCTCTTGTAGACGTATTCGCGCAAACCCAGCCGCTCGAACGCCTCATCGTAATTTAACAGCGACACAATGACGCCGAGACTGCCAGTCAGGGTATCCGGGTTGGCGTAGATGCGCTCGCCTGCCATCGAAATGTAGTAGCCGCCGCTCGCAGCGACCGTTCCCATCGAAACGACCAGATGCTTGCCCCTATCGCGCAGTTTCCTGAGTTCGACATACAACTCATTGCTGGCAACGACACTGCCGCCAGGACTGTCAACGCGCAGTACGACTGCTTTCACGCGCGAGTCGTTGGCAGCAGTGCGGATCTGCGACAGCAACTGCTCGTGGCTCAGACCCGTGCTGAAGAGACCATCCACATCCGCGCCAATGACCCCACTGACAGTAATCACAACAATCCGATCTGTCCCGCGACCGGAGATGACCTCTTCCTGCCATTTGCTCCCCGGAACTGTCGCAGCCGAACTTCCGCCGCTGAACGTCAGCAGAAGCGCCATCCCGCCCAGCGGCAGAATGGCGCACGCTAGAATGATACCCAATACGATGGATACAATAATCACCCACGTCCGATCTTTGCGTGGTTGAACTGGTGTGGGTGGAAGTGTCATTTCGCTCATACGTCTCTCCTTGCAACTCTAGATGCATTCCAGAGCGCTGGCAACAGAGGGTATGATACCACATTGCAGTCGCTAGAGACGGATGAGTGGCAGATACACGTGACGCACCTGTTCGATGACACACAGAGTCACCGGAGGCAGCGTCGAAGTATTGACCCGCACTTCCCGATCAGTGATAGCCATCACATCGGCAACGGTCAATACGGCGCTCAGTATTGATATCGTCGTTGAAATCAGTCACCTTCATGCGCGGGAATTGAAAGTTGCTGCCGCCGTCGGTCAGGGGACGGTTTGTATGGCGCCCCTGATACCCGGTAGTTCCGGATTGGTGTGAGTTCGGATCTGTGCTACGACCGATACCGGCAACCTGCGTTTCGGGCGCGCAACCCACAGTGCTGCCAGTAGCATGTTGTGGTGAGATGTGGTACCATAGCAATGTGATACATTCACCAACAACACAGCGCATGCCTTTCAGCCTGATCCTGATCGGGCTACTCGTTGCACTGACGCTGTCATCATGCACAGCGGCTTCCGCCGATTCCGCCCCTATGGTGCCAGTACGCGTCCAGGAAGCATACTTCTACAAGCCGCCACGTGATGGAACAACGGCGCAGGACCTTGCAGCGCGCGCCGATCTTATTATTCTCACCCGTACCGACGAGCCGTTCCGTGATGCGGTGCGCGACGCCGGTTACTCCGGCGTCATTTTGCAGTATATGCTTGCCGCCGAGGTCAGCGGTCCTGTCGACGCAGTGCGCGCCAATGCGCCCTGCAATGCACAGCACCGTCCCTGGCGCAATCAGGCGGCGTTTCGTATTGGCGAGTTCTGTACGCTAATCCATCCCAATGACGATTGGTTCCTGCACAACGACAGGGGGGAACGTCTCTACACGAACTGGCCCGGTCATACCGGCTATTTTTACCATATGAACCCCGCCAATCCAGGGTGGCGTGCTTTTCTGATTGCACGTTTGCGGCAGGAGCTCAACGGTGATGCACAGGAACCTGCGCTAGGGTACGATGGCGTCTTCCTAGACAATGTGGCGTTGAGTCTGTGGAAGTTGCGCACACAGGTCAGCAACAGCGACGGTATGGTGCGCGAGTTCGAGACCGACGATGCCTACCGCGCGGCATGGATCGGGTTGTTGCGCGACCTGTCAGACGCGCTACGCCCAACGTGGCCCGTTTGGGCAAACCTGATTGGCGACTCTTCCCCCAGCCGGGGTTGGAACGACTATCTCTCCTACCTGGACGGAGTGATGGTGGAAGCGTTCGCTACCGGGTGGCGGAACGACGTACCGCCGGATCAGTGGGAGCGAGGGTTGACGCAGGCGGAGGAGACGCTACGGCAGGGCAAGGGATATCTAGCGGTCGTTCAGGCGCGCGATCAGGCGCTCCTCCCGTTCGCCCTGGCGTCATACCTGTTGATCACCGACGGTCGCCGTGCCTTCTTTCGCTATGCCGAAAAGGGCGATTATGCGATCTACCCGCACTATCCGTTACTCGACATTGATCTGGGTGCGCCTGAAGGTCCGCGCTACCGGCAGAGTGATGGCGCCTGGCGGCGTGATTTCGCCCACGGCTATGTGGTTGCATATCCAGACACGAAAACCGCCCGGATTGTTCTCAACGGCGAAACCCTCACAGAATAACTACACGCTCTCGACGGTTGCTTTCACGCCGAGCGCAGCGAGCATGCCGCTGATTTCGTTCAGGTAGAGAGCATTCATCACCAGAACAACATCTGGTTGATAGTCGCGCAGAAGATCCGGCGCAACGATCTGTTGCCCGCTGCCAGCGACGAATTTACCTTGCTTGCGCGGGTTCACATCGACAACCAGCGTTACCGCCTGAAGATCGCGGAAAATGTTCAGGAATGTGACGCCTTTTGAGCCAGCGCCCCACACCACTGTGCGCGCCTTACGCTGCGCAAGGTTGTTCAATCGGGTGCGCCATTCGCGCACCTTTGCGCGATACCGCTCGCCAAACGTCTGCACGTCGCGCGCCATCTGCTCGAAATCCAGCCGGGTGCGCGCCGATGGCAACACTTCCCCCGGCACCGGTTGCGCCTCGATTGCCAGAAACTGACCGCCGAACTCCTCACGCACATCGAGAACGTGAAAACCGGACGTTTCGAACAGATATGTCAGCGATGCCGGGCTGAAGTATGAACAGTGCTCATAGATGATGTCCCAGATCCCCAGATCGCGCAGTGTCCAGAGCACATTTGGAACCTCAACATACACTACCGGACTGCGATCAGGTCCGATCGCGCGACGAATCTCCGCGAGAAATGCACATGGATGGTCGATATGTTCAAGAACGTGGCGGCATACGATCAGGTCTGCCGGTTCGTGGGCATACGCCTGGCTGAAAAAATCAACGACGAAACGCACATCCGGTTCCGCAGCATCACGCTCCGGGTCGGGGACATAACTCTTATCGAAACCGATCCCACGATTGCCGCCTGCACGACAGATCTGGCGCAGAAAATCGCCCTTGCCACATCCGATCTCAAGAATATCCTTTCCACGCAGATCATAGCGTTCGATCAAACGTTCCGCCAGATCAGTTGCATACTGCTGAAAACGTCCTGAAAAGTGGAGTGAATTTTCGTACTGCTGCGAATAGTCCATATTGGATGGATCGAACGCATAGTTGGAGATATGACTGCACTGCGAGCAGTACCCCAGCATCAGGTCGCCGCGTGGCGCCTGCAATGCCGCCTCGCGCGACTCCCACAGTACATTGCAGTAGATCGGCATCTGCGGCACGTCCATGAACATTGTGAGGCTGCGGGATCCACAGATTGGACACGACAGCGTCTCGTCTGCCGGTCGTTGCCGGAAGGAAGCAGGATCAGGATGCATCACTGTTGACCTCGTTCACACGGTATGGTGACGAAGGATATGGTGTTTCGCCAGCAAGCACGTCCTGCATCATCGCCACCAGCATACGCGCGTGCTGCGTCGGGTTGAAACGCTGGAGGGCGTCCTCGCGCGCCTGTGCAATCATGCGTTCGACTTCTGACGCATTCACCGGATCGAACGCCCAGCGCAGCACTTCAACATAACTGTCGGGCGAACCGGTGACGATCAATCCGTTCTCGCCGTGACGAACATAGTCACGAACACCAAAAGCATCATTGACAATTACCAGTTTCCCAAGCGCCATTGCGTTCAGATAGGTTTGCTGTCCGCTCGCGCGCTTCGTTCCCATGCGCAGCGGCACAACCACAACACTCGCACCGCGCAGCAACTCTGAAAATACGTTCGTCGGCACCTGCCCGGCACGCACATTTGGTGGAAGATTCGGGTATCCGTCAAGTTTGCGTGTTGCGCAAATGAACTGATATTCAGGCAGTGCGCGTGCTGCCTCAACCAGCGGTCCGTAATCACGAAATGAGTTACCACCGGCAAAGATGTATGTTCCTCGTTCAACCGGTTTTACACGTTCTTCTTCCGTCAACGTATACATGTATGGAACAAAGCGAACTTTGTTCGGATCAATGCCCCAGATCAGTGGAAAGAGACGTTGTTCATCGCTCGACAGCTTCAAAGTTTGCTGCGACGTTGACGCTTGAGCGCAGAGATCAGTGGAAAGAGACGTTGTTCATCGCTCGACAGCAGCACGTAGCGACTGATTGCGCGATCGGCGAATCGCACGATAATGCGGTCGACGACGGCGCGCCAGCCGGAGTTGGGTTCCCATGCCTCGCCACAGAAGACGATGATTGGACGCCAGCGACGTGGAAGAAAACTTAACAGGAATACTGCCAGCACTTCCGGTTTGAATCGCCCTCGACCGGTGAACAGCAGTAGACCTTCGTAGCGCGTCGCTGCCTGCAAAACCCCCCAGAGTAGAGCAAGTTCACCGCGCAGATTGTAGCCGGTCTCATATCTCCAGGGCGGCATCGCTATTTTGCTGAACATCGCAGCAAACTCTGGAATACCCAGAAGGTAATCCAGCGATGTGCCGCATCCGGTGCGTCGCGTGATGTGATTCAGCACGGGAAGCCATCTTCTCATCTTTTCCGCCTCACATAGCGGCACGGGGTCGGGTGACGTTGTTGACGTGACCCCCAGACCTGATTCATGGTCGCGTGACCAACGGGAGCCAGATATGCTGATAAGGTTCTCCAGGTCCTGGCGTCGGCGTGGCGCTGGGTGTCGGCGTAGCGCTGGGTGTCGGCGTAGCGCTTGGCGAACCGCCTGCCGAAAGTGGTTGCACGGTGATGTCGCCAAAACTTGCATCTATGTGGTGCGCCACCAGCAGCAATGATCCCTGACTCAGCGGTTGATCGCCTGCTGGCGCCGTTCCTTCCACCGTCCATCCGCCTGGTTCCGTTCCGCTGGCGGGCCACACCTTCAACCAGTACCGATGAGCGCCGTCGGTATCGGTCTGCACCCGCATTTTGAAGATGTACGTTTCACCAATCGTCAACCGCGTAGCGGTCAGATCGCGCGCAAATACCGTTGTTGCGCCGGTGTCGAGGTGCAGGTGAAATATGCGCTGCGATGAACTGCTGTCCGGAAAGCGATCCAGGCGGTACCACCCAAGCGCCCCCAGCGGATAGTACACCCATCGCGGCTGTGTTTCCGTACCAGGTGGTGCATCCCAGTGCCCCTGCCAGCGCAGCAGCAGCCCGATCCCCGGTCCGCCGCTGTTCGGTCGCTGCCCGCGGTACATGTCGATCTCGTGAATGGTGACTGGCACGGTCACTTCGTAGTTCTGCCAGGTGACATCCCCGATTGCCAGCAACCGGTCGTAGCCGGTCCACACCGGACGCACGC
>JAGHYV010000054.1 GCA_017743475.1 Roseiflexus sp.
CCAGCATGGTGGCGGCCATAGTCTCTCCCAGCGCACGCCCCAGACCGAGCATCACTGCACCGATGATACCGGCGCGTGCATAGGGCACGACCGATAGCCAGATAACCTCCCATCTGGTTGCGCCTAGTGCCAGCATCACCTCGCGTTGCGTATTCGGCACCAGGGTCAGCACATCACGGGTAATAGCCGCAATCGTCGGCAGGATCATGATCGACAGAATAATCCCGGCAATAAGCAAACCGCGACCAGACGCAACGTTTCCACCGAGCCACGGGACGATCTGTCCTATGGTTTCAGACATCGGTCGTGCGACGTTCTGAGTAAAGAACGGTGCAAAGACCATCACGCCCCAAACGCCATAAATAACGCTCGGAATGGCGGCCAGCAATTCGACCATGAATGAAAGTGGGGTACGAATGGCGGGCGGACACAATTCTGCCAGAAAAATCCCAATGCCAATCGCTACTGGTGCTGCCAGTATCAGCGCAATCGCCGAAGAGATCAACGTACCGACGATGGCCGGCATCGCTCCGAAACTGACCGGGTTGACCTCCGTTTCAACCGGATTCCATTCTCCCGATGTAAAAAACGCAAGTCCAAACCGCTCACGCGCCTGTTGAGAGTCGCTCCACGTGACCCACAGAATAGCAAACACCAGTACAATAACGAGCAGCGCAAAAAAGAGTGTCAATCCCCAGAAAATACCATCCCCGTGCTGTGTGCGTTTCGCAATGCGTTCTCGAAACGTTTCACGTGCTGCCTGTGCCTGTGCCATACTCATTTCTCCATATTATTTCGTGCCACACACAATGCTGTAGCAGGGCGATCATCCCTGCCACAGCATTGTTCTCTGAAACTGGCGGATCAGGATTAGCGCGGTGGCGTTGTAAACACCTGCTCGCCACGGACGCGCACTTTGTTCAGTTGCGCCATTGCCTTCAGGCGCACTTCCGTAGGCAGCTGGACATAACCGAGACGGACAGCAGCCCCCTGACCTTCGGTGAGACACCAATAGAGAAAATCAGTGAGCGCCTGCGCCTTTGGAACGTCCGTGTAGGTCTGTGAGCGAATCAGGATCCAGGTCAACCCGGCAATCGGGTACGAGTTCGCACCCTGCGGGTTAGTGATTGAGAACCGCAGGTCTTCGGGAATAGTCACACCGGCCGCTGCCGCAGAGACGGTTTCTGGTGTAGGCAGGACATAGTTGCCCGCTGCGTTTTTCACGGTCGGCACCGGCAAACGGTTGCCGATTGCAAACGCCTGTTCAACATACCCGATGGCGCCCTCTGTGCGAACCACCGTGCCGGCGACGCCTGCGTTGCCCGGCGCTCCAATACCGGCGGGCCAGCGGACTGTTGTGCCAGCGCCGACGCGAGTGCGCCAGGCTTCGCTCACCTTCGCCAGATAATCGGTCCAGATCGCCGTTGTACCGGAGCTGTCCGAGCGGTAGACCGGCGTGATGGACAGATCGGGCAGTGGAACACCAGGATTGTCGGCAACGATCTTCGGGTCGTTCCAGCGTGTAATTTCACCCAGATAGATGCCGCTCAGCGTTTCTGGCGAGAAGCGCAGCACCGTACCGGCGGGCAAGCCAGGCAGGTTGTAGGTCGGCACGACTGCGCCGATAACCATCGGCACGTGCAGCGTGTCTGGCGCTTCGGCAGCGATGCGATCCGCCGGCAGCGCCGAGTCGGTGCCGCCAAAATCGGTCAGATAGCGGATGAAGTCGCGCTGACCCTGACCAGACCCCACTGCCTGATAACTGATGGTCACCCCAGGAACAACATTCTTGTACACGCTGATCCATGCCTGATAGAGCGGGTTCGGGAAAGTCGCTCCTGATCCCTGCAACGCGACGCCGCTAATCTGACGTGGCGCCCACGCCGCAGGAGCAGTCGGTTGAGCGGTTGGAGTAGCCGCCTGTGGTCGTGGAGTCGGTGTCCGTCGGGGGCGCGGGGTTGGCGTTGCGCGGGGGCGTGTAGGAGTAACCTCTGGACGCGGCGTTGGCGTTGGTTGCGTCTGTGCCTGAGACGGCGCCGTGATCACGAACGTCGACATGAACAGGACGAATGCTATCATCAACAGAACCGGGCGGACAAGATGCCGTTGCATACAGTGATTCCTTCCTCTCCTCTTCTGTCTGCCCCTTCCACTTGACGCATATTGACCCATCAGCCGTATCTTTGTCAGAGACAATGCTGGCCATGCTCCAGATATGCTGCGCATGTGTCAGCGCATCACGTCTGGCAACCGGGGTCGGCTTGCGCCAATATGGTTTAGGCAAATCTGCGTCCCGTGATGCTGAGTCTATCAAACGAGCATTGAAGGATCAACTCATGCCGCCTTAAGGGGATTTTGTCCATAAATATAGACTTCTTAATAAATCTTAAATCGCGTATTATCTGGACAGGTGATCGTTCAGCGCGATGAGTCGCCCCACAGCGCAGTTGGAAAACCGCAATAACCCCGGTTTGATTGCAATTCTCACCGAGGTTGAACCCAATTGACGAGGTTGAATACTCCCGGAATCGCTCCCCACGCAGCGACCGAAATGATGGAGATTGAGAAATAAATCCGGTATGCGCCTGGCGCCGTCGGGGCAACCTCCCGGCTATGCGAGGCGAAGTCCGCTTGCGCGGGCTAGAGCGGAATAATTACTCAAAGACCATAATTTTGGTCTACACTTCGCCAGCAGCGGGCGCTTCGCACGACACGGCGGATAGGAACAATGGTCAATGTATCCGGGCAATGCTATAAGAGGCGCACGGCAATCGAGGATAGTTGGGGAAAGGAACGCTCACATTACGCGTTGAGCGACTCGTGCGCTGCGGTAGCCAGGTAGACGGTGCGTTCGGCGATATTTGTCGCTCGATCAGCAACACGCTCGAGCGCACGGGTTATTTCGAGCGATGCAAGCGCTGCATCAAAGAGGGCGGCGTCATTGAGCGCCATCTGGCGCACCGCCTCGAGAATAGCACGGCGACGTGCATCGACCTGATCATCGAGGGTGGCGATTGCGCGCGCTGTTGTGGCATCTTCCGAGAGGAATGCCGCAATACTGGCAGTCAGGATATGTTCGGTCAGCGCCCCCAACTCCTGGAGATCGGTCGTGAGCAGCGGGGTGTACCCGGCTTCCCTGGCGCGACGCACCTGGAGGGCGATCTGTTTGGCGTAATCGCCGATGCGTTCAAGTTCGCCAGCAACCATCAGCAGGGTAAGCACACGACGTAGATCGCGCAAAAGTGGCTGCCAGCGACTGATGAAACGGGCTGTAAGGTCTTCGATATCCTGCTGAAGTGCGTTGATATCGGGATCGTCATGAATGATCTGTGACGCACCGATGGCATCGAAGCGACGCAACGCCTGAAGCGCCTCGTGCATCGCCTCCTTGACGCGCTGCGCCATACCGTCGAGTGCGTGGCGCAGACGATCATAATCGTGCTTCATACCGTGCAGCACGCGCCTGCTCCCTTCCACCAACGCCTGGCAGCCGAACGACTAGCCGAACCGACCGGAGATATAATTCTCGGTGCGTTCGTCTTGAGGGTTCTGAAAGATCTGCGTGGTCGGTCCGTACTCGATCAACTCGCCAGCACGTGATTCGTTCATGAGAAAGAAGGCGGTATAATCCGAAACGCGCGCCGCCTGTTGCATATTGTGAGTCACGATCACAATTGTGTAGTTCTGGCGCAGTTCGAACATCAACTCTTCAATCTTGAGGGTCGAAATCGGGTCGAGCGACGAGCATGGCTCGTCCATCAGAATGACTTCGGGTTGCACGGCGAGCGCGCGAGCGATGCAGAGCCGTTGCTGCTGACCGCCGGAGAGTGCGGTACCGGGTTGGTGCAGTTTATCCTTGACCTCGTCCCAGATCGCGGCGCCGCGCAGCGCGCGCTCCACCAGTTCGTCAGCCTGCTGCTTCGTGCCGCGCCAGCCATTGATGCGCGGACCGAACATGATGTTTTCGTAGATACTCTTGGGGAAAGGATTCGGCTTCTGGAACACCATGCCAATCCGCCGCCGCACCTCGACCGGATCGACGTCCGGGTCATAGATGTTCTTGCCGTGAAACAGGATCTGTCCCTCGAGACGCGAACCGGGGATCAGGTCGTTCATACGGTTGATTGCGCGCAACACCGTACTCTTCCCACACCCCGACGGTCCGATGAAGGCGGTTATTCGCTGTCGCTCGATCTGGAGACTGACGTTGTTGACCGCGCGAAAGGCGCCGTAGTAGATGTGGATATTTTTCAGTTCAACGGCATACTTGCCGTTTGATTGCAGCGTATTGACTGAAGAGAACTCGGCGGTTGCCATCAGTAATTCCTCCTGAGACGATTGCGCAGCAGAATTGCAGTTGCGTTAAGCGCCAGCAGCGTGACGAGCAGCACGATAATTGCCGCTGCCGCGATGCTGCGGAATTGCGCACCGGGTTGCGAGGTCCAGTTATAGATCTGGATCGGGATCACCGTAAATTTATCGAAGACGCTATCGGGAAAGAACACAACGAACGTTGATGCGCCGATAACAATCAGTGGCGCCGTTTCACCCATCGCGCGCGAGGCGCTGAGGATCGTGCCGGTCAGAATGCCGGGAAGCGCATTTGGCAGTACGTGATGCCAGACCGTCTGCCACTTTGTCGCTCCCAGACCATACGATGCCTGACGGAGTGACTGCGGCACGGCGCGGATCGCTTCGCGGGCATTAATGATCATCAGCGGGAGAACCAGCAGCGCCATGGTCAGCCCGGCGGACAGGATGGTTCGTCCGTTCGAGTCGGTGACGCCAAACATCGCGCCGCTGGTGAATGATTCGAGTGCGCGCACAAAGACTGCCAGCCCCAGAATGCCGTAGATGATCGAAGGCACACCCGCAAGGTTATTGATGTTGGTCTCGATCAAACGGTAGTACCAGGTATCGCTGGCATACTCTTCCAGATAGACGCCGCCAAGAATGCCGATGGGAATGGCGAGCAGCATCGTGATCGCAATCACCCAGAGCGATCCCAGGATCGCATTGCCGACACCCGCCAGAATGGGAACACTGCTCATCGGGCGGGTGAGAAATTCGCGGTTGATCCACGAATGGAACTCCAGTTTAGCGCGCGGGAAGCGCTCGCGAACAGTCGCTTCGATCCGCTCGCGTTCGAGCAACGACTCGGTCAGTTTATACGCAGCGACCACCTCACGACCAACCACGCGCTCTTCGACCAGTTGCAGAACGCTCTCTTTCGAACGTTCACTGAACGGCTCATCACGGTCGAAGCGTCGGAACAGTCCGGCGGAAACATTCGCGCGCAGGATTTCGATCAACTCTTCCTTCGACAACTCCTCGAGCGGTCGACCGCCCGTCAATTCCTCCGGGTCAACCTTTGTTTGGACTGCAATATAGCCAAACGTATCGTCCACGATGGTATAGATCAACGTAGCCAGCGCCAGCAAGCCGATAATCAACGATGAAACGAAGATTGCCTGCCAGATAGCGCCGCGGAGACGGCGCGCCGCGATATTGCGATTAATATCCGCACCTTCCGGCAGATAACCGGTTGGCCTATCGCGCTGATCCATCGATTGTGCGCTCATTCATACACCTCCCGGAAGCGACTCGCGACCCATCCGCTCAATAGGTTGAGCAGCAGGGTCATGAAGAAGAGCACCAGAGCGATGGCGAAAATGCTGGTGTACTGAATACTGGCGTAACTGATATCGCCACCACTGATACGCGCGATATGCCCGGTCATGGTTTCGGCTGCCTGCAACGGATTGAAGGTAAAGCGGGGTCCGGCGCCGGCTGCCAGTGCAACGATCATCGTTTCACCGACCGCGCGCGACATTGCCACAATCACCGCTGCCAGGATGCCCGACAGCGCCGCCGGAACCACGATACGCAGCGATGTCTCGAGGCGGGTTGCGCCAAGACCATATGCACCTTCACGCAATGCACGCGGTACGGCGCTCAGCGCGTCCTCGCTCATCGATGCGACCAGCGGCAGGATCATGATACCCATCGTCAGCCCTGCCGACAGCATATTGTAGATCTCGACATTCTCCTTGCCCAGCAACCCCTGCAGGATCACCGGCGTCACGAATGTCAGTGCGAAGTAGCCGTAGACCACGGTTGGCACTCCCGCCAGCACTTCGAGGATCGGCTTGAGGTAGCCACGCGCCTGGGGAGATGC
This sequence comes from Roseiflexus sp., assembly GCA_017743475.1. Lineage (GTDB taxonomy): Bacteria > Chloroflexota > Chloroflexia > Chloroflexales > Roseiflexaceae > Roseiflexus. The sequence goes on from JAGHYV010000054.1 coordinate 6,179, forward strand.
ATATTCACTCAAATAAATCGCAGCGCCCAATCCCAGCGGCACGGCCACCATCAGCGCAATGATACTTGTAATCAGCGTCGATGTCATCAATGGCCAGATACCGAAGCGACCGGTTTCCGGCTGCCAGGTGGTTGTGCCGAAAAACTCTACCAGATCAACCTCTGGCGAACCAAAGAACATCCAGGCTTCCTGGAACAGAACGATAACGATTGCTGTGGTTGTAAAAATAGAAATCGCGCCACAAATAAAGACGATGATCTCTATAACGTTTTCGCCGAACCGTGGCTTGCCGCGCAGATTGATCGGACTGATGCTCAATGGTGTGGAGCGTTCAACGGCAACACGCGCTTCCTGTTCCATGAGATGCAATCTCCTCGATTATGGCACTGAATAAATGTCGTTTTCGGCAGTGCAGTATAGCATAATTCTCCTGTCGATAATGCCAGGGCGTTCGTGACGCCAATCCGCCCGTCGCTTGCGTACAACACCTCGTCATAAGACAATGGAGACCGAGCAGACCTGCCGTCGATCGTGCACGAATGCAGGTCTGCTCCTGTTACCGAAGCGTTATGGCTTCATCGCTGCCAGCCAATTCAGTTTGGCGACGTTGATCGCCTGAGTGGAGGCAGGGAAGTAGCCGACATCGAGAATTTCGTCGTTGACGAAGGTCAGATAGAAGTTGATGAAGGCGGCGACCTGCGGCTTCTCCTTCATAATCTTGGCGTCGGAGTAGATGAAGAGCGGTCGCGCCAGCGGATACTCGCCGGTTTCGGCGGTCCTTTCAGTAGGTTCGACGCCTTCGACCTTCACCGCTTTGAGGCGATCCTTCTCGGCGATGAAGTAGGCGTAGCCGAAGTAGCCGATGGCGTTGGGGTCGCCTTCCACGCCCTGCACCAGCACGTTGTCGTTCTCGCTCAACTGAATGCCGGGAGCGTTCAGGATGGCTTCCTTGCCCTTCTTCTCAAACGCCGGGTCCATCACCACTTCGACGAAGAAGTCGAAGGTGCCGGAGTCGGAGCCGGGGCTGAAGAGTTTGATCGGATTGGCGGGCCAGGCGGGGTTGACGTCCTTCCAGGTCTTGGCTTTGCCGGAGAAGATGTCGGCGAGTTGCGCCTTGGTCAGGCTGTCGACGAAGGTGTTGGCCGGGTTGACGACCACCGCCAGGGCGTCGGTGCCGACGCGGAACTCGACCGGCTCGCGTCCGATGGCGCGGCAGTTTTCGACTTCGGCAGGGCGGATGGGGCGGCTGGCGTTGGAGATGTCGGTTTCGCCCGCCTTGCAGAAGCGCTCGAACCCGGCGCCGGTGCCGATCGAGTCAATCGTGATGTTACCAGCGTAACCCTCGTCCTTGAAGCGCTCCGCCATCCGCTGGGTCAGCGGGAAGACCGTCGATGACCCGGCGGTGACGATGTTCCCCGTTACTGCTCCCGGATCGACTTCAGGCATCTTGACTTCCATTCCCATCGCTGCCAGCCAGTTTGCCTTGGCAACGTTGAGCGCCTGCTGGGAAGCAGGGAAGTAGCCGACATCGAGAATTTCGTCGTTGACGAAGGTCAGATAGAAGTTGATGAAGGCGGCGACCTGCGGCTTCTCCTTCATAATCTTGGCGTCGGAGTAGATGAAGAGCGGTCGCGCCAGCGGATACTCGCCGGTTTCGGCGGTCCTTTCAGTAGGTTCGACGCCTTCGACCTTCACCGCTTTGAGGCGATCCTTCTCGGCGATGAAGTAGGCGTAGCCGAAGTAGCCGATGGCGTTGGGGTCGCCTTCCACGCCCTGCACCAGCACGTTGTCGTTCTCGCTCAACTGAATGCCGGGAGCGTTCAGGATGGCTTCCTTGCCCTTCTTCTCAAACGCCGGGTCCATCACCACTTCGACGAAGAAGTCGAAGGTGCCGGAGTCGGAGCCGGGGCTGAAGAGTTTGATCGGATTGGCGGGCCAGGCGGGGTTGACGTCCTTCCAGGTCTTGGCTTTGCCGGAGAAGATGTCGGCGAGTTGCGCCTTGGTCAGGCTGTCGACGAAGGTGTTGGCCGGGTTGACGACCACCGCCAGGGCGTCGGTGCCGACGCGGAACTCGACCGGCTCGCGTCCGATGGCGCGGCAGTTTTCGACTTCGGCAGGGCGGATGGGGCGGCTGGCGTTGGAGATGTCGGTTTCGCCCGCCTTGCAGAAGCGCTCGAACCCGGCGCCGGTGCCGATCGAGTCAATCGTGATGTTACCAGCGTAACCCTCGTCCTTGAAGCGCTCCGCCATCCGCTGGGTCAGCGGGAAGACCGTCGATGACCCGGCGGTGACGATATTCCCCGTTACTGCTCCCGGATCGACGTCGGGAAGACCATCGTAATCGATCTCCGCCGCCGGTTCGGCAGTCGGTTGCGTGGGCGCGGCGGTCGGTTGCGCGGGCGCGGCGGTCGGTTGTCCTGGCGCCGGGGTTGCTTCCGCGGGCGCGGCGGTCGGTTGCGCGGGCGCGGCGGTCGGTTGCGCGGTCTGACCGCCACAGGCTGCGATGATCGGTGCAATCAGCGCCAGCATCAACAGCGACGCGAAAAACCGTTTCCTGATGATGTGCATACGTTTCTCCCTCCTGACAATCTACTGCTTCTTTTCCAAAGTTCCCAGGCATGAATTGCTCGCAGTCCGGCGAACAAAACATACGCTGAGAACCTCTGTACATGGGCAGGGTAGAGTATACCTGCACAAAGTTAAGGGCAAAGGGTCGTTGTGTTAAGTTCAGGTTAACCGTTACTGAACTGTATCGATCCCGATCCTGAATTGTTGTCTTTAGAGATCAACAGGCGTGGTATAGTGAAGAGTAACGTCATCTTTGCCAGCGCCATGTTGCGTATCTGGCAGGTCATGCAGCGGAGCATATCACGTGCGTATGAACATCACATCTGCATCCAGGCACTCATCACGCAGCCTCTCGCTGTTGCTCGCTCTTGCGCCGATCAACCTGAGAGTGTTGTCACTCTCAATCAGCAATGCGTTGCAGATTGCCTCGAATTGGCGGGTGATCAGCGCGCTCGCCAGCTAGCAGCAGCCGCTCGCTCGCAGGGTTGCCGTCGAAGCGCAAACGTTCCCTAACGATCGCTGGAATATGTTGAACACAGCGATCAGGCTAGCGACTGCGCCGGTGGCGCATGGCATTGAGGCGCTTCAACGCCTGCTCGCACTTGATCTGTCATTTGAACAGTTGACAATCCTGGATGATAGACGCTTTATCGTTGCAGCAGTCATCCAGAATCGCCAGAGGAAGCCCATCTTCCTTGATACAGCGCTGGTCGAGGAGATCGTGCAACAGACAGGATCAGGCACTGGTAATACCACTGGTGGGCGCTATCGATACAGAGCGGCTGGCGTATATTCAGGATCGGGCGTTGCGTACATTGCAGCGCTCGCGCGCACACTACTGCTGGTCGATATTACCGGCGTGCCGGTTGTCGATAGCCAGGTCGCGCAGGGGCTGCCTGCAATCGGCGCCGTGTGTTCAGTTGCTGGGCACCGAAAGTTAATTGGCATTCGCCCCGAAGTGGCTCAGACGATTATGGGTCTGGGGATGAACCTGTTGTCGTTTGCACACTGCCGCCGATCTGCAAACGTCTGGGTGAGATCACCCGCTAGGATCATACCAAGATGGCACTGCAAATGGTGGCGTTGTGCATAACCGGGTGTTCTTCGATCTCTTCGGCAAACGCAATTGACAGGCCGCCATCGAGCAGGTACAATCGCAGCTGACGACATACGCTGTCTGTGACGATTGCCAGTGAGTTTCCTGCAAAAAGGTCATCTCGCCAAAGCGACGCAAAGGACGCAGCAGACGATTGACGAAAACTTCTTCGCTCTTCGTGCGTCTCTGCAGTGCGTTCTTGTGGTGAAGTCATTGATTCCCTTCTAACAATTGCCATTGAATGTGTGTGCGTTTGGCATCTGGCAGCGGAGCACACTGCCGGGTCGCAACGGCATCTTTTTGGGTAACAATCATGCCAGCAAAAGGTTCACGTCCATCCACTATTCCCCGTGGCACCATCGGGCGTATCTGTGGTTCTGCTTGCGTTGCCGAAGAAGCCCTGCGTGGCCACACCGAGCGTATAAAACGTCTGACCCCACCACCTCCTCCACTGTCTCCAACCTTTGAGCGTATCCTGACAATTGGAGGTCTGCCATTCCTGATCGTTCGCCTTTTCTGGTACAATCTGCGTGAGGTGCGCTTCTGGTGGCCCCTGGTTTTACCATTGCTGGCGTGGACGGCGTGGCGCACTTATCACCGGGAGCGTGCACAGAGCGTCCAACACGACAGAACTGCGCAGAGTCGTGCTTGACAACCCATCCTCTCAATGTAAGAATACTGTGATATACGGCGGGTTACGCCGAAATGTGCGTATGTTTTTTGGCGCCTCCGGTCTGGGTTGTTCGCTCTTCGACGCAGCGGCAGTCATCTATGGGCGCTTCCGTACAACTACAACTAGCCATCCAAAATAACTTGAACGCAAGCATTCAAGACATTGCACTGAACCTGTGCGCAGCGACCGGTGCAACCGCATGCTACCTGACGTTGCGCGAACGACCTGGCGCCTATCCGCGGCTCGTTGGCGCTGCCAGTGTGCAAGGCAACCCTCCCGATTGGAACGACATCAGCGGCGCCCAGATCCTGCGGCAGATTGGGCACGGCAGGACGATGATCGTGCCGAATCATACGGCATCGGCAATGGCACTGTCGCTTTCTTCTGGCGGGCGCGATGTTGGCGTTGCCATTCTACTGTTTGATGGCGAGCCGCCGTCGGTATCCGATACGATGGTTGCCATAGCGCGCCTGGCAGCGCAGGCGATCGAGGCTTCCTGGCAACTGACTATGCTGCACGATCAGGCGGAACAGATCGCTGAACGCACCCGCCTGCGTGAGATCCAGCTAAGCCGCAACCTTATTCGTGGGGTTATCGACAGTGTGCCGATAGGACTGGTGCTGATTGATCCAACCGGGTACGTGCTGGCGGCAAATCGCGCGCTTGCAAGGCGTTTTGGGCTTGAGCCAGCCATGCTGGTCGGCAGGTTCTACGGCGATGCACTTGGAGAGTGGAGCGAGTCAGCAGCAGCGCGCACATTCGTTGCACGCCAGCCGCAACGCCTACGCCGCACCCTTCAGCGCCCTGGCAGCAGTGATGCGTTGATCGAGATTGCGAGTTTCCCGCTCTTCGACGCAGCTGGCGTGGTATACCAGGTTGTTGAAGTGTGGGAAGACATTACTGAGCGCGTGGCGCTGCAAACACAACTCGTGCGTGCCGAAAAACTGGCAGCGATCGGTCATCTCGCTGCCAGTATCGCGCACGAAGTCGGCAACCCGCTCCAGGCTATTCAGGGATTTCTGGCACTGTTTCTGGAGCAGTGCACCCCCGAAACACCCAATCAGCATTTCCTGCGCCTCGCGGAAGAAGAGATCGAACGGATCGTGCGGGTGCTGGAACGGTTGCGCGACCTGTACCGACCACGCGCTGATGTTTTCACAAACGTTGATGTCAATCAGCTGATTGAGAGTGTTCTGTTGCTGACCGGTAAGCAACTCGAGCGTTCACGCATCCGGGTGATGCGCGAACTGACCCCCGACCTCCCCACGATCCAGGGTGTCGCTGATCAATTGAAGCAGGTGCTGCTCAATCTGGTGCTGAACGCCGCAGAAGCCATGCCCAACGGCGGCGTGTTGCATGTGCAGACGTACCGTACCCATCTGGCATCGGGTCAGGAGGCAATCGCTATCGCGATCACGGATACCGGCGTTGGCATTCCGCCAGAGCAGTTGACCCGCATTTTTGATGGGTTGCATACCACAAAAGAGCGTGGTATGGGATTGGGGTTGTATACCAGCAAGGCAATTGTGGAACGTCATCTGGGAAGCATTTGCGCGCAGAGCATTCCTGGCGAGGGAACAACCTTCGAGATTATGTTACCGATCAGGCACAAGGAGAGCCGCCATGAAGCAACCGGCGAAGATCCTGGTCGTTGATGACGAACGTTCGGTGCGTATCATGCTCGAGACGGCGCTCCGCGCCTATGGCTATCGGGTTGAGACGGCAGAGAACGGTGCTGCTGCCCGTATGCGTCTTAGCGGAGAAGAGTTTGATCTGCTGCTGCTTGATCTGCAACTGGGCGATGTCGATGGCATCGAGATCCTGCGCGAAGTGAAGGAACGGTCGCCTGCAACCGAGGTTATCCTTCTGACAGCGCATGGTTCAATCAATAGCGCGATAGCGGCATTACGCTATAGCGCTTTTGATTATCTGCTCAAGCCAGCACAGGTGACCGAGATTCGTGAGCGGGTTGAACGTGCGCTGCACCATCGCCGGGTCAATCTCCAGCGCGCGGAACTGCTCCAGCGCATCAGTGAGAGTGCTCGCGCGCTTGGTTTGATCGAGGGTGGTAGCAATCCTGCGCCTGCAACGACTGCTTCGAACGATTATCTGACGGTAGGTCCGCTCGTGCTCGACTTGCGGCGTCACGCTGCGTATCTTGGCGAGCATACGCTCACGCTCACGCGCACAGAGTTTGCGTTGCTGACGGCGCTGGCGCAGAATCCTGATACGGCGCTCAGTTACACGACTCTCTCTGAAGCAGTGTATGGACGCGCGCAGGCGGAAGAAGAGGCACGTTCGCTGCTTCGTCCACACATTGCGCGGCTTCGGCAGAAACTCGATGCAACCAAAACGCCGGGCATTGCGCTGATTAGCATTCGCAGCATGGGGTACATGCTGCAAACGAAAGATGCGCCAGCGCCCGGATCGATACCCTGAATGGGGAAAGGCGAGAGCCGACATACGCGGACACAAGGAGGTGACGATGAACGCTCTTCCTCGCTTTCCCAATCATGTATCCATCCGAGAAGTCGGTCCGCGCGATGGCCTGCAAAATGAGGATGTCATTCTTACCACTGCCCAGAAAGTTCAGTTGATCGACCGTCTTGCCGACACAGGATTGACCTTGATTGAGGTTGGCGCATTTGTTCGTCCCGCCAATGTACCGCAGATGGCGGATACGGCGGATGTCTTCGCGGCGATCTCACGTCGCCCCGGTGTTGTTTACAGTGCTATTGTTCCTAATGCCATCGGTGCGCGACGAGCTGTTGCAGCACGGGCAGATGCGCTCCAGGTCTTTCTTAGCGCCAGCGAAAGCCATAATCGCAGCAATGTGAATATGTCGATTGAGCAATCGCTGGCGCAGGCTGCCGACATAGCGGCTATCGCCCGTGAAGCCGGCGTATGTTTCGAGGCAGTAGTGTCGGTTGCGTTCGGGTGCCCGTTCGAAGGGGATGTGCCGCTGGATCGAGTCATGGATCTGACAGCGCGCCTGTTTGATCTGGGTGCCGAACAGGTGACGTTTGGCGATACGACCGGCATGGGGCATCCAGCTCTGGTGCGCGATCTGATTCTGGCATTTTATGAACGCTTCCCGCAGGCGCATCCTCGTCTGCATCTCCATAGCGCTCGCGGTGCAGGGCTGGCGAATGTGCTCATGGCGCTATCGCTTGGAGTTGACCGGTTCGATGCCAGTGTTGGCGGGATCGGTGGGTGCCCGTTCGCACCAGGCGCACCCGGCAATATCTGTACTGAAGACCTGGTGCACATGCTCCACGAGATGGGCATCTCGACCGGTATTCGCCTGCCAGCGCTGCTCGATGTTGCGCGTACGCTCGAAGGGATGCTGGGGCGCACGGTACCAGGTCAGACGATCAAAGCTGGCATCTGCAAGCATTTGCCGCCAGATGGCGCACCGCGTCGGTGACTGCGTGAGGGGTGTCCCGACGATCGGTTTGCCAGTATCCCCTCTATTCTATTTCCGCGAACAGGCAGGTCTTCTGCATTCCAGCGCACTTTTGCCCCTCATCCCCCCTGTCCCCTTCTTTCACAAGGGGAGAAGGGGGAGTTTGAGCGTCCTGATGCCTGACACGGAAGATGGCACGCCGGGGCTTCCAAAAAACCTACCCCTGTGAGTATTCTCCATCCCCCTTCTCCCACAAGCGAGATTTGATATCACGCCGCTGTTTGCACTGCGAAACATGCCGGTCACGTCGCCCCATAAGAGACGCGCAAAGTGCAGTGCGGGTTGTGATCAATGTGTAAGATCGCGCATTCCATTCTGGTGCTACGATGGGTGAAAAAAACGAACATTAGGGATGGAGGTAGGCATGTCCGACCAACCACGCACTCAAACGACTAGTATCATCGGTCGGGTTGTCAGACTGATCGGAATCCTGGCGATGGTCTCAACTGCCAGTCTCTACCCATTGGCGGGGTATGCTGTACAGAGCGACATCAGCGCAAGTACGACAATCTACCTTCCGCTGGTGTCTAAAGCGAGTTGTTCAGCGGATCTCCCGCGCATTAATGCACCTCGATTCAGCGGCGCCATTCCTTTCACACAAACGGCTATCGCCTGGTTTGGCAAGGTTTCACCGACACAGAACTATACCGACATTCGGGTAGGGTACAACGCGAATGAACTCTACGTGTACCTGGCAATTTTTGATCGCCACCTCTGGTATGATGAAAATCCCACCCCACAAACCCTGACCCAGTGGGACGCAGTGACGCTACTGCTGGATACCTCTGGCGGCACGACACTTTCCTCTGCTTCCTGGAAGATTGTGGCACAATTGTATGGCGATCCGAGTCCGCAACGTCGCGCCGTCTATCGTGGCAGCACAACAGGCTGGCAGGCGACCAGAATCCCCTTCAACGCCGTCCCTGGCTGGCGCGGTAATGCGCTGAACGATAACAGCGACACCGACAGGGGATGGGCAATGGGTTTCACCATTCCGTTCAGCAGTCTGGGACTTTCATCTGCTCCGTCTGATGGAACTTCCTGGCGCATGGCAGTGATTGTTCATGACCGCGATACACGCGCCGGTCCGCCGATCGGGGATCAGTTCTGGCCTCCGCAAGGTTCGCTCGACTCTCCCGGTTGCTGGGGCACGTTGAACTTCGGGTTGCCCTCGTACCAGACCAGTGTAACGCCAACCGGATCGGTGATCATCCGGCGTCCCAACGAGCGCAGTCCGCTCGTCCCTGATGCCGACGTAGGCGGGGCAATCACCAACCAGTGCCCTGGCGACGAGAACCATATCTGGAATGAGTGGGGCAATCGCAATTATGGGCGCGCCCCCGATTTCAACATCCAGAACCAGTCTGATATAGCCGACTGGCCCTGTTTTGCGAAGTATTACGTCACCTTCCCTCTCGACAGCATACCGCCCGGCAAGGTGATCGTCTCGGCCACGCTGACGCTCCATCAGTTTGGGAACTCGGGAGGGATGGATGTTGCGAAACCTTCGTGGATTCAAGTACTGACAGCCGCAGGAGACTGGAGCGAGAATACCATTACCTGGAACAACGCACCGATTGCCTATGAGAACATCGGCGGGCGTTGGGTCGATCCCACCGTCCTGACAGGATGGCCCGGCGCCCCGCGCACCTGGGATGTGTCGTATGCTGTGGCGCGGGCATATGCGCGGGGCGAGCCGTTACGTCTTATTCTCTACTCTTCCGACTCGGACTATCACAGCGGAAAGTACTTCGTCTCTTCTGATACTGGCGACTGGAATATCGAAGGGCGACCGCGTCTTGAGGTGCGGTGGGGCGAGTCGCGGTAGGGTTGTGGTCGGCAGCGTGCAGGTTCGTAGCGGTAGCGGTGTCGCACTGCAACGCCTCCGTCTCGCGGGGCAGGTGAAGGCATCGCCTTCGCCTGCCCCGTTGCTCAACCGAAAGACAGCGCATCAGTGAAACTGCTCTTCTTCGGTCGAACCAGCAAGCGCTGTCGTTGAGGAAAGGCCACCAGAAATAATGGTGGACACCTCATCGAAATAGCCGGTTCCCACCTCGCGCTGATGGCGCGTTGCAGTATATCCCTGTCGCTCGGCAGCAAACTCCGCCTGCTGCAACCGCACATACGCGGTCATTCCTTCGGCAGCATACGCTTTTGCAAGTTCGAAGGCATAGTAGTTAATCATATGCCAGCCAGCCAGCGTGATGAACTGGAACTTGTACCCCATTGCCGCGAGTTCGCGCTGGAACTTTGCGATGGTCGCTTCATCCAGGTAGCGTTTCCAGTTAAACGACGGCGAGCAGTTGTATGCCAGCATCTTGCCAGGGAATTTTGCATGGATGCCCTCAGCAAATCGCCGTGCTTCGTCCAAATCAGGATACGCCGTCTCACACCAGATCAGGTCGGCATAGGGCGCATACGCCAGACCACGGGCGATTGCCGCATCCAGTCCGCTCTTCACCCGGTAGAAGCCCTCCGGTGTACGTTCACCGGTAATAAAGGGGCGGTCATACTCATCGGCATCAGACAGAAGCAGCGTCGCTGCCTGTGCATCGGTGCGGGCAATCAGCACTGTCGGCACATCCAGCACATCAGCTGCCAGGCGCGCCGCTGTCAGCGTGCGGATAAACTGCGATGTCGGCACCAGCACCTTCCCGCCCAGATGCCCACACTTCTTCTCCGACGCCAGCTGATCCTCAAAGTGAATTCCCGACGCGCCAGCCTCGATCATTGCCTTCGTCAACTCGAACGCATGCAGCGGACCGCCAAACCCCGCCTCGGCATCGGCAATAATTGGCGCGTACCAGTAAATATCGTTACGCCCTTCTAGTGCGTGGATCTGGTCGGCGCGCATGAGCGCATTATTGATCCGACGCACTAGCGCCGGGACGCTGTTTGACGGATAGAGGCTCTGGTCGGGATAGGTCTGTCCTGCCAGGTTAGCGTCGGCAGCCACCTGCCAGCCGCTCATATAGATCGCCTTGATTCCGGCGCGCACCATTTGCGTTGCCTGTGCGCCAGTCAATGCGCCGAATGTCGCCACATACGGTTCGGTCTGCAGCAGATCCCATAATCGCCGGGCGCCCACATTCGCCAACGTGTATTCAATCTTGAGGGTGCCACGCAACCGCACCACATCGGCGGCGCTGTAGTCGCGTCGGATGCCCTGCCAGCGCGGGTCGGTCGCCCAGCGCCGTTCCAGTTCTGCGATCTCCTGGTCACGATTGAAGGTGGACATAACACACTCCCTTGTGGTTTCAATCCAGACGACGGTAGCCGGGGATGGTCAGGAACTCGACAAAGTCGTGCGACAATGTCAGTTCATCGAGGAGTTCGGCAGCCTGCGCGAAGTGGTGATCGCCGGTGCGGGTAGTGACAAGTGCGTGCAATTCTTCGTCGCGGATTGTCTTGTACATGGTCTCGTCAACCGTGCGACCATCGTTCAGTTTCGCGTTGTAGCGCACCCACTGCCAGATCTGCGAACGCGCAATCTCGGCAGTCGCCACATCTTCCATCAGATTGAAGATCGCAACCGCGCCGCGACCGCCAAGCCAAGCCTCGATATATTGCAGCGCCACATTGATATTGTTGCGCAACCCGGCTTCGGTGATCGTTCCCTGCGGGATTGTCAGCAGATCGGCGGCGGTGACGTGCACTTCGGGCACATAGTGGATCTGATGATCGCCTGGAAACGCTGTATTGAAGACTTCGAGCACCGTCGGCACCAGGTCGGGATGCGCCACCCAGGCGCCATCGAACCCTTGCTTCGCCTCGCGCTCTTTATCGGCGCGCACCTGCGCCAGGGCGCGTTCGGTAATCTCCGGTTCGCGGCGGTTTGGTATGAACGCCGACATGCCGCCGAGCGCGTGGGCGCCGTGCTTGTGGCATGCATAGACCACGAGTTCCGCTGCTGAACGCAGGAAGTGTGTCGTCATCGTCACCTGTGCGCGATCTGGGAAGATCCAGTCGTCGCGGTGGCTGAACGTCTTGATGAAACTGAAGATATAATCCCAGCGACCCAGGTTCAAACCGCTGCTGTGTTCGCGCAACTCATACAAAATCTCCTCCATCTCGAATGCAGCCAGAATGTGCTCAATCAGCACAGTGGCGCGGATTGTGCCGTGTGGGATGCCAAGACGATCTTGCGCAAAGTTGAACACGTCGTTCCAGAGCCGCGCTTCCAGGTGGCTTTGCATCTTCGGCAGGTAGAAATACGGACCGCTCCCGCGTCGGATTAACTCGTGCGCATTGTGGAAAAAGTACAACCCGAAATCGAAGAAAGCGCCAGCCACTGGCTCATTATCAACGTGCATATGCTTCTCGACGAGGTGCCAGCCGCGCGGTCGCACCGCCAGGGTGGCAATCGTGTCATTCAGGCGATATTCACGCCCCTCCGGGCTGACGAAGGTGATCGTCCGGCGAACGGCATCACGCAGGTTGAGTTGCCCCTGAACGATATTTTCCCAGGTTGGGGCGTTGGCATCCTCAAAATCTGCCATAAAGACCTGTGCACCAGAGTTGAGCGCATTGATCACCATGCGCCGATCAGTGGGACCGGTAATCTCCACTCGCCGATTGGAAAAGTCAGCGGGAATGGAAGCCACTTTCCAATCACCGCTGCGAATATCAACCGTCTCAGGCAGGAAATCGGGCAGCGCACCAGATTTAATGTCTGCCCAACGCTGATCACGTGCAGCAAGCAGCGCGCGTCGGCGATGCTCAAACTGACGCGCTAGGGAGGCAACAAAATCAAGCGCTTCAACTGTGAGGATTTCTGACCATTCCGGCCTGATCGGACCAAGAATTTCGACACGATACGGTGTGTCCACTACTTTTCCTCCTTGAAATGAGCAGGCAGTCCTTCTTATATTAGTGACGCCAGTTACAATCTTGCCGTGCGTGTCTGGGATGCCGCTGTAACGATAGCGCTCTTCCACGCATGGGTTCCTTCAGTATACCCGATGTTTCTTTGCACTACATGAGCAGGCAGGGAAGAAGTTTCCAGAATCTGAAAGGGAACAGTCTTCCACACCCTTCAACGCGCAACACGCAACGTTCACGTTCAACGTTCAACACGCAACCTTCAACGTTCAATCTTCAACGCGCAACCTTCAACCTTGCAACCTCAACGTTCAACCTTCTTCAACCTTCGACGTTCACCCCACGCTCCGAAATCCGCCATGCGGCGTATCACAGCATAGCCGACAGGCAGACGCGCACGGCTGCGCGCAGCGCTACACTCGCAGCAGCAGCGTCCAAAAGCGCCGCCAATAAGTGAGGAGCATGGTATGGCAATGCGTATCCCAATGTCTTCCCCCGATATCAGCGATGCAGAAGTGCAGGCTGTCGTTGAGACGCTGCATACCCCGACGTTGAGTATCGGTCCGCGCCTCGAGGCGTTTGAACGTGCCGCTGCTGCTGTTGCTGGCGTTGAGTGGGGCATCGGTGTCAATTCTGGCACAAGCGGGCTACATCTGTGCATTATCGCTGCCGAGATCAGTGATGGCGATATGGTTGTTACCACGCCGTTCTCGTTCATTGCCTCAGCGAACTGCATCCTGTATGAGCGCGGCGTGCCGGTGTTCGTGGATGTTGACCCGGCGACAGGGAATATCGACCCGCATCTGGTTGCATCTGCCGCTGCCGATCTGATGCGCGGCGGCGTGAGCGCTGATCGCTGGTTGCCGCCTGCCCTGCGCGGCATCCGCCGACCCGAAGGACGATTACGCGCATTGCTGCCAGTGCACGCCTTTGGTCAGCCCGCCGATATGGACCCATTGCTCGACACTGCTCGCAATGCCGATCTGGTAGTGATTGAAGATGCGTGTGAGGCGATTGGCGCCGCATACAAAGGGCGACCCGCGGGATCGCTTGGCGATGCAGCCGTCTTTGCCTTTTATCCGAACAAACAGGTCACCACCGGCGAGGGGGGCATGATTGTGACCAACCGCGAATCATGGGCGCATCTGTTGCGCAGTCTGCGCAATCAGGGGCGTGATGTCTTCGATGGCTGGCTCAACCACACACGCCTGGGGTACAACTATCGCCTGGATGAACTGAGTGCCGCCCTTGGTCTGGTGCAGGTGAGTCGTCTGGAACAATTACTGGCGAAACGTGCTCGCGTCGCCGCCTGGTACAACGAACGACTGGCGGATCTAGAGCTGGTCGAGACACCGCGTATTGCGCCGACAACCACCTATATGTCGTGGTTTGTCTACGTGGTGCGCATTGTGCCGCCTGCCCGACGTGATACGGTGGTGCATCTGCTTGCAGAGCGCGGCATTCCTAGCCGCCCGTATTTCACTCCCATTCACCTGCAACCGTTCTACCGTGAGCGGTTTGGTTACCGCGGCGGTGAGTTTCCGGTCACCGAGCATTTGGGTGCAGTGTCGCTTGCGCTGCCATTCTCAGGAGTAATGACCGAAACACAGGTTGATGTGGTGTGTGAGGCGCTGCGCGATGCTGTCGAGCGCAGCATCGCACTGCCGGTGACCAGAGGAGCATCACGATGATGCAGCGACTTCAAAACCGGCATTTTCTCCTTTTCGATATCCTGCTGGTGCCGCTTGCAATCTATCTGAGTTTCGTCCTACGGCTGGAAATGTTCGATCTCCGCAGTTACTGGCAAGCATGCGTACAGTTCTGCCTGACAGCGGTCGTGATCACCCCACTGGCGTTTCGTGCACTGGGGATCTACCGTCGCTACTGGCGCTACGCTTCGTTTGAAGAACTGCTGCTGCTCTGTAGTGCAACATCGATTGCGCTGGCGCTTGCCACGCTTGTGTTTACCCTGATCGACGCGCTCTTGCCAATGGTGGCAACGATGCCGCGCTCCATTCCTTTCATCGTGCCGCCTATTGCAGCCACGCTCGTCAGTGTGCCGCGGTTGCTGGTGCGCATCGGTGCAGCGCGCGAGCGTCGGCGTCGTGCAACCGACCGACCGGCACCGGTATTGATCATGGGCGCTGGCGATGCTGCGTCGATTATTGTACGCGAGATTCAGCGCAATCCAAAACTCGGTATGGAAGTCGTCGGGCTGCTAGACGACGATCCGGCGAAGCATGGGCTGCGGTTGCATGGCGTCGAAGTGATGGGTGACCGCCACGCTATTCCAGCGCTCGTAGCTCGCCACAAGGTGCGTCAGGTGATCATTGCGATGCCAGGCGCACCCGGTAAGGCGGTGCGCGAGATTATGCATATTTGCGAATCCGTTGGTGTGGCGGTGCGCATCATGCCTGGCGTTCACGAACTGATCGATGGGACGATCAGCGTCAGCAAACTGCGCAACATCCAGATCGAGGACCTGCTACGCCGTGCGCCAGTGCAAACCGATACCGCTGCAGTGCGTGCACTGGTCGCCAACCGACGGGTCCTGGTAACCGGCGGCGGCGGCTCTATCGGTAGCGAACTATGCCGTCAGTTGATCCGCTTCGGTCCATCGCACCTGATCGTGCTCGGTCATGGCGAAAACAGTGTGTTCGAGATCTGCAACGAACTTCAGCGCCCGGCAGAAGCGCACGCCGATCAATCGCCGCGCATTGTGCCGGTGATCGCCGATATTCGCGATCTGGATCGCCTGCGCGCAGTGTTCGAAGCGCATGCGCCCGAACTCGTTTTTCACGCAGCCGCGCACAAACATGTTCCGCTGATGGAGGAACATCCGGTTGAAGCCATCAGCAACAATGTCATCGGTACGCGCAACCTGCTTGACGTATCACTGGAAACCGGCATTGAACGGTTTGTGATGATCTCATCGGATAAGGCAGTCAACCCGACGAGCGTTATGGGCGCAACCAAGCGCATCGCCGAGATGCTGGTGCTCCACACTGCGCGGATCAGCGGACGACCCTACGTGGCGGTGCGTTTTGGAAACGTGCTAGGCAGTCGTGGCAGTGTCGTGCTGACCTTCAAACGGCAGATTGCCGCTGGTGGACCGGTAACGGTCACACATCCGGAGATGCGTCGCTACTTCATGACCATTCCCGAAGCAGTGCAACTGGTACTCCAGGCGTCGGTACTGGGTCACGCTGGCGAGATTTTCATGCTCGACATGGGGGAACCTGTGAAGGTGGTCGATCTGGCGCGTGACATGATCCGTCTGTCGGGGTTGGAGGTCGGGCGTGATATTGATATCTGCTTTACCGGCATACGTCCGGGTGAGAAATTATTTGAAGAATTGTTCGCCCACGGCGAAGAATATCAGCCAACAGCGCACAGCAAAATCTTTGTTGCCGCTGGTGCCAGCAACAATATTCCGCCTGACTTGCGTGCGGATGTGGCACTGCTCGAACAGATTGCACGCACGAACGACGATGCTGCTGCACGACGCATGCTGCGCCACATCGTCCCGGAGTACTGTCCGCCATTGCCTGCCCCGCCGATACCCGTCGCCGAAAACGCGTCCTATGCTGTGCTGGTGCGTCCGTTGCAACCCCTGATCGAGGGTGGACGAAGATGAGCAATATGATGGTCAATACGCCCGTGCTAGACAACACTGACGTCCATCTGATGCACAGCGAATGTCTGCCACAGGGTGCATCGCTACCGGTTGAACCGCTGCTGACGCTGGCTGCCACATCGCCGACAGCAGCGGCGGAACTGGCGCAACAGTATGTCACCGCGGTTGATGCTGTTCGACTGTCGACCGATCTGGAAACTGCCATTGAACTCCTGATGCGCGTAACGGACGTGTGCGTCGGAACGCTAGGCGAAACCCACCCGGCGATAGGTGCACTGCGCTGCCGGTTAGGCGATCTGTTGCTGGCAGAGCGACGCCTGGAACAGGCGCGGCAGCAGTACGAAATCGTGCTGGCAGCGCACCGTCCCAGTGTGTTCGGCGATAGCGACGCTATTGCCCGCGCTCTCAGCGGTCTGGGAGATGTGCTGCGCACCGAACGCAAATATGTTGCAGCGCTAATATGTCTGCAACGAGCGCTGCGGCGCCAGTCTGAAGCGCACGGCGTCCACCCTGCGACCGCGCAGACGCACACCCGTCTCGGCGCGCTCTGGTTCGAGCAGCAACGCTACGCTACGGCACGGCTTCACTTCCAGGAAGCGCTGGCAATCCGCGAAGCGACCCTGGGACCGCGCGATCCGGCAACTGCCCAGAGTCTGCATAACCTCGGCATCACGCTGGTGGCGCTTGGTGATCTGTGGAGTGCGCGGGTATGCCTAGCGCAGGCGCTGGCGATCCGCGAGGATCGGTTGGGGCGTACCCATCTGGCGACGGCGCAAAGCCTGGAGGCGCTCAGTCGTGTGCTGGCGGATCTTGGTGATGACGAGAGCGCACAGTACTGTCTCGAGCGCGCCGCCGCGCTCTATCGTCAACATTCAGGGGACGATCGTCCAGCCAGTGCTGCGTTTGCAGTGCAGGTGAATCATCGGCGGCGCGGCGGCGCGCGCTGGATGAGTCTGTTGCGGAGGGGATCATGAAACGTATCTCAGCAGTGCGCATTGGGCTGTTTCTGGCGCTCTGCCTGCTTTTCAGCAGCGCAGTGGCGGAAGAACGCCCGACAACTGTGTCGCTGTCAACTGAACTATTAACCGTACTGGCAGATGTCGAAGGGCTGGGTCATCGTATGACCGGGGTCTACATCATTCGCCGCGCAACCGATGGCAGCGGCAGGGTATTCTGGAGATTCCGCGGCATGCTCGACGGTGAGTTCGAGGAGGTCGATGGCGAAGCGTTCGAGCGCTGGTCGCTCGATGGTGACGTGACGGTTGAGTTGACGAAGTTCAATTATCCAAATTTCACG
Source organism: Roseiflexus sp. (assembly GCA_017743475.1). Classification (GTDB taxonomy): domain Bacteria; phylum Chloroflexota; class Chloroflexia; order Chloroflexales; family Roseiflexaceae; genus Roseiflexus. Next base: position 23,737 of record JAGHYV010000054.1, read on the forward strand.
CTTGATAAGTTGCCTGCACGTCGTATGACCCTGATGCCGGGTTGGGATGGGTTGATTGTGATCGCTGGCGTGCCGCTGGCAGTCAAGGGTGAATTCAAAGCACCGACAGCAGGCAGTTCGCCGGTGCTGGTGGTGACCAATGCCGGTCGTGGTGCGCGCGTTATTACTGAACTGCCGAATACAGCGGGATCGCCTAATCTGGAAGGAGTACAGCAGCCATGAAGGGCCGGAACATTTCGATATTTTGGCATCACTCGTTCGTTATGGTTGGCCTTGCAATCGCGCTGATTCTGCTCGGGATCGGTGCAGCGTATATGGTATGGTTGAATATGCTGCGCGACCAGGAACGACTCAACCCCTCCACCGAACGCCTGCTGGAGGTCAGTGACGGTCAACGCATTCCTCTGGCGCAACCAGACCCGACACCGGTTCCAACTGCGGAAGCCGTTCCTGTTGCGGCGCCCGATCCGGGGAATACGCCAGAACCGTCCGCCACACTAGAAATGTTACCGCCAGAGCGCCTGATCATTCCGAGTATTAATGTCGACTGGCCCATCACACTGGCGGATGTTGATCACCTGCCGAAGTTCCGCGGCGTTGGATGGATATTCGGCAGCGCTTTTCCGGGTATGCCTGGCAACATGGTGCTGACCGGGCATGTTGGCGGACCATATGCAACACTGACGCACCTTCACCGGGTGCAACCGGGCGATGACATCCTGGTGCAAACTGAGGCGGCCATGCATCGCTACCGGGTCCAGACGATCTACGAAACGACCCCCAACGACGTTCTGGCAATGGCGCCCAGCGATAAGACGATTGCCACGCTTATCACTTGTAGCGGCGACTGGATTCCAGAACGCCAGACGAACGAGCGTCGGTTGATTGTTGTGGCGGCATATGAGGGGATAGTACAGGAAGGCGGCAAGGGCTGAAACATGCGAAGTGCGCTGGTTCCTTGCCTCCGATTGTGAACAGTCATTGGATATTGGCATTCCGGACAGCATCCAGGGGCGCAATGTTGGCGAAACGAACTGGCGTTCGAGGTCTCATCGTATAATGGGTTTACTCTCTGGCGAGCATCAGCATAGGTGAGAAGTGCATGGATCTTGACGACAAACTGGCCATTCTGGCGTCAGCGGCGCGTTTTGATGCGTGTGATCGCTTCCAGGGGAATCGGCGCGCCACGCTGCGCACGGCGCTGTGGGCCGATCACGCAATTGCTGCCGACGCCGACAGCGAAGGGCAGGCGCTTCCGATCTTCCGGTTATTGCTGAGCAATCGTTGCGAATGGAATTGCACCTACTGTCCGCTGCGCTCCGGAAACGACATGCCACGTGCGACACTGACGCCTGATGAACTGGAGCGCGTCTTTCTTCCCCGCGTCGGACGTGGTGCAGTGCAGGGGTTGCTCCTCTCCACCGGCGTCGATGGCAATCCAGCAGTTGCGACTGGTCGGATGCTTGATGCTGTCGAAATGCTCCGCACGCGCTACGGCTACAAGGGGTATGTTCATCTGAAACTGTTGCCTGGTGTGTCGGCTGCTGAAATCGAGCGTGCTGCACGCCTCGCCAATCGCATCAGTCTCAACCTAGAAGCGCCAACTGCGGCGCATCTGGCGCGTATTTCGCCCGAACGCGACTGGCAGCGCGACCTGATCGCACCGCTGACGCTGGCGCGTGACTGGAGTCGAACGGGTGCGATCAGTGCAGGGCTTGCCACGCAGTTCGTTGTGGGTGCAGCCGGAGAGAGCGACCGTGATCTGCTGGTGACGACCACCTGGCTCTACCGCGACCTGGCGCTGCGTCGGGTCTATTTTAGCGCGTTCCGACCGGTGATCGGCACACCACTGGAGAGTCGTTCGCCAACGCCTTTTGTGCGTGAGCAGCGTCTCCGTGAAGCAGACTGGTTGCTGCGACACTACGGCTTCGAGCAACAGGAACTCCCGTATGATCCTGACGGCAACCTGCCGTTACACCTCGACCCGAAACTGGCGTGGGCGCTGGCGCACCCGGAACGTTTCCCAGTCGAACTGAACCGCGCCGACCGGGACGAACTCCTGCGCGTACCAGGATTGGGTCCGGTAAGCGTGGCGCGTATTCTTCGCCTGCGCCGCGAAGGGCGTTTCCGGGATCCGGATCATCTTGCTGCGCTGGGTAGGGCGCTCGCGCGCGCGCGTGACTTCATTACGCTCGATGGACGCTTTTTCGGGCGCACTGAACGTGATCGCCTGCGACACTATGCGCGCCAGTCGCCAATTGCCGAGCAGTTAACGCTATGGTAATATGTTACGATTGGCAGGCGATTCTCAGTAAGCAACTGCGCATCCGTCTTTGCGCGGATCAGAACCGGCATGGCGCACTCCTGCTTCATCAACAACAATAATCTGCCCGCCGCCAAAGCCGAACATGCCCTGCCGATTCACAATGGAGTGCCCGCGCTCCCGGAGCGCTTCCGCCACTGCCTGGTCGTGCTCCAGCGCGACAGCATCCTGGTTGAGATAGGGGTCGATCAACTCGAAGCGCGGCGCATCGAGCGCCTCCTGCGGATTCATCCCGAAGTCGATCATATTCACCAGCATCTGCACGTGCCCCTGGGGTTGCATAAAACCGCCCATTACGCCAAAACTCGCCCATAGCCGATCACCGCGCGTCACCAAGCACGGAATGATCGTATGGTATGGTCGTTTGCCGGGAGCGACACAGTTGGGATGCTTCGGATCGAGCACAAACCCGGCGCCGCGATTCTGCAAGCAGACACCAGTGTCTCCCGCTACCACCCCTGAGCCAAAGCTCATGTAGAGGCTATTAATGAACGAGACTGCATTGCCATCAGCATCAACCGCCGTAACATAGACGGTATCATGCCCGCCAGGGAGCGTGCTGGCACAAACGTGAGGCAGAGCGCGCTGCGGATCGATCTGTACGCGGCGTTCGGCGGCATAGGCGCCAGAAAGCAACCACGCGGTCGGCACATGCACATGCGCCGGATCGGCGACATATGCCGCTGCATCAGCGAATGCCAGGCGTAACGCTTCGATCTGGAGATGCAACGCTTCTGGCGAAGCCGGTGTATATGCTGACAGGTCGAACCCTTCGAGGATATTCAGCGCCATCAGCGCAGTGATGCCCTGACCATTCGGCGGGCACTCATAGACGGTGTAACCGCGATATGTCACGCTGATTGGCGTGTCCCATGTCGAGTGATGCGCCGCCAGGTCCTCCAGGGTCAACACGCCGCCGTCGCGGGCACTGGTTGCAGCGATTGCTGCGGCAATGGCGCCACGGTAAAAGGCGTCGCGCCCACCTTCAGCAATCAACCGCAACGAGCGCGCCAGTCCTGGCTGGCGGAACAGTTCACCGGCACGCGGTGCGCGACCCTGCGGCAGATAGGTGCGCGCCGTGTCGGGGTGAGCAGCCAGTTTTGGTTCTGCCAGTTTCCAGCTGCGCGCAATAATCTCGCTCACAGGGAATCCATGGTCGGCGTACTCGATAGCTGGCGCGAGAACCTGCGCCAGCGGCAACCGTCCATATGCCGATAACAGTTCAACCCACGCATCCACCGCACCGGGAACGGTCACAGGCAGCATACCGGTCAACGGAATGCTGGTCAATCCACGCGCAACAAAGAGTTCACGCGATAACGCCGCAGGCGCTCGCCCGCTGCCGTTCAGCGCCCGCACGGTGCGGGTCTGTGCATCGTACACCAGGGCGAACGCATCGCCGCCAATGCCGGTGCTCATTGGCTCGACAACGTTAAGCACCGCAGCAGCGGCAATGACCGCGTCAGCTGCGCTTCCACCCGCAAGCAGCATCCTCAACCCCGCCTGCGCTGCCAGCGGTTGGCTGGTCGCTACCACGCCCCGGCTGGTCATCACGACTGAACGACGTGAGCGAAAGCGTTCGCCAGTGATGGGAGGGAGATCGAGATGAGACACGGATACCCCTTTAGAAGATGACAAGACGTAAACTTGACAACCATTCTCTAACTCTTGCTATAATAGTTCGTAAGTTCCCAAACGGCAAGTTGTGTCTCCGTCTCAATGCACCTGTTCTGCCCCGCTAGCATCTCTGGAGGAAGGATGTCATATGAGTCGCTCCAGTGTTCGTGTTGCTAGATCCCCGATGCATCTGCGACGTCCAATCGGGTTGGCGCTGCTGTCTGGTACAGGTGTGGTGTATGGTCTGGCGCTAACAGTACTGGCGATGGCGTTGATTGCCTACAAGGTGTCGCTTGGGATCCCGCTTGCAGTGCAGATCGTCGAAATAACGCTCGCAATTCTTGTGACGTTCACTATTGTCTGGTTCTATTGGGGATTGTGGGACGTCATGCAGAGTGCGTGGTGGTCGCATGTCATTGGCGGTCCGCTAGTAATTGTCGGACTGGGGGCGGCATTTGTATGGCGCAATAGTATTATCGGTGTACTGGCGCAAGGTCTTCCTGTTGCAGTGCATCCCCTCATGGCAAACAGTTTTGCCTGGTTTACACTGGGGCTTCTGATTCTCGAGGTTGCTACTGTGGCATACCTCCTCACTGTGTGGAAAGCGTTCGGTATTGGCGCACCGAAGCCGCTGTGGGAACGTCGCAGATAATTCGGGTCGAGAACACCCGCTGCATTTACCGTCTGTTCCTGCAGTTGCGCGCTGATGAACTCCGTGGTATCTTGCGCCTATGTGGGCGCATTTGAATCTCTACCTCGATCCGGAAGATCCGGCATATTCCAACCCCTTGCGCCATGTTATGGCGCATTTGGGTGATTATACCGCCTTGATCGTGGAACCGCTCAAGATGCGCCTGACGGATGCAACCCTCGTGCGTGTGACGAACCAGCGCATTGAGGTGCGCCTGACAACTGCGACTCACCATCTGCTGCTAGTCATTGCCCCTGAAGCAGATCTAGCGCACGAGGTCTTTTTCCTGCGCTCACTGGCAGCGTGCGACCTGCCAGCGCCGCGCCTGATTGCGTATGATCTGAGTTGCGCGAACGTTCCTTTCACCTATGCTATCGAAACCTATCCGGGCAGTCTGACGCTTGATTGTATCAACGATGCAACGCTTATGCGCATCGCTGGGCGACAGACCGGACGAATACTTCGGCGGGTGCATCGTGTTGAAGCACCCGGTTATGGCGCGCCAACACCGACCGGTCGCTGGTCAGCGCGAACGTGGCGCGAAGCGCTGGCAGGCTGGCTTGAGCAACGCAGTTTCAATAACCGGGCAGAAGCGGTGCTAGGCGCCGATATCACCTCTGCGCTCCGGGCTGCCACGCTCGATCATCCCACTCTGGCCTGCACCCAACCACGTGTTCTGCATGGCGCCGTCAAGCCTGCACACATCGTTGTCAGTATAGGCGAATCAGTGCAACTCGAAGGTCTGGTTCAACCCGCTCGACCGGTAGGCGGCGATCCCTTGTTCGATCTGGCATACGTCCTCTCTTCACGCCAGTCGTCCGCGTTTCGGCGGGGAGTCCTGGAAGGGTATGAAATGGCGGGAATGCTGACCGCAGAGCAGCATGCGCGCATTGATCGTTTGCGCCTGCTGATCGATGTAACGCAGGCGCTCGAAGAAGGTGATCCGGCAGTGCTTGCCAGTCTTCCCGCTGCGATTATGGCGCGTCTGGATGCGTTAGGTGAAGGCATCGTGAACAGAGCGACGGTTGGTCAATGACGACATCGTTTACAGGCGGTCTGGCACTTATTCTCGTTGGGCACATGCCGTACCTGCGTGCAGCCGGTCGTTGTCCCGACGGCGAAGACCCGCTGCACGAGATGATTGCGTTCTCAATCGTGCCCGTGATGAATGCGCTACACGATCTGCGTGAAAGCGGTGTATGCCCTGCTGTCTCACTGGCATACTCGCCAATCCTGCTTGAACAACTGGCGGATATCGTTGTCCAGAAGCATTTTGTAGTTTGGATGGAGCGCTGGCTGGCACGGTGCGAAGCAGCGCTGCGACGCTGGCAGCGTCAGCGACAGGGGCATTACGCGTATCTGGCGCGCTTCTACCTCGATTGGGGACAGGGCATCCTCCGCAGTTTTACCGAGCGCTACAGGCGCAACCTGGTTGCAGCGCTGCGCGAACTGTGTGCAGATGGGACCGTTGAGCCGCTGGGAGGTGCCGCAACGCATGCCTATCTACCACTGCTTGCACACGAAGAGTCGGTACGGGCGCAACTCGGCGCGGGAACGCTCACGATCACACGATTGATTGGTCGTCGTCCACGCGGCATCTGGCTACCAGAATGCGGATTCCGGGTTGGACTGGAACATACGCTGCGTTTCAACGGTGCGCGCTACTTTATCATTGATCCAGTGAGTGTGGCATCCAGTGCATCCGTCACACACTTGCGCCCGCGATGGGTTGCTTCCCGCCGACTTGTCGTCTTCCTGCGCGCCATCGATGCATCCCTCCAGATTGTTTCACCTGGGATCGGATACGTCGGCGATCCACTCTACCTGGCAACTCGACGTGAGCGCTCCACACATCTGCCGATCTGGCGCAACGGCATGGGGGATGCCATCGTCGAGCCTTATGATCCGTACCATGCCTTTCGGCGCGCACAGGAGCATGCCGTCCACTTCGCCGAATGGGTGGCAGCGGAACTGCGCGAGTTTGCGTCCCGTCACGATCGACCTGGCATTGTTGTTGTGCCGCTCGACGCCGATGTGCTTGGGCGACGGTGGTTCGAGGGACCCGCCTGGTTGCGCGCATTGTTCGAGACGGTTCTTGAACGGCAACCATTTGCATTGACAACCCCTTCGCTATACCTGCGCGCTTTTCGACCGCGTCAGACTGTCGTGTTGCGGGATGGATCGTGGGGACCTGAAGGCGATCATTCAGCCTGGAGTACTCCAGAGAGTGACCACCTTCGCGCCGCTGTCGCTGAGGCAGAGAGCCTGGTAGTTGAAGTTGCACGACGTTTTCCCGATGCGCATGGTGATCGGGAACGCGCGCTCAACCAGGCTGTGCGTGAATTGATGCTGGCGCAGTCGAGCGACTGGTTGCTGTTAACTGGACGAAACGATCCCGGCGAAGCACAGCGTGCATGGACACACCTAACGCGATGCTGGCATATGTGCGAACTGGCAGCGCGCGATATGCTCGATGACGCCGATCAGGCAACACTTGCTACAATTGAAGAGATAGATAACCCGTTTGCGTATCTGAACTACCGTGTGTTGACGACGGAAACCGCCTGATACCAGGTCTTGATCGAGAGGACACACTTCTGCCGCGATCTGCCCGGTGGTCGTTCCGAAAAGTTCCTGGTGCACAGGAACAGTGCGCGTCCTAGCATGGCCTGAGTACGCGGATGTCTTGCCTGCATGCAGCGGTGTGACCCATCACGGGAGCGAGGGTGCCTTGCCCCTGGCTGACGACTCGTCTCATCATGGGAGCGGGGGTATTGTGCCCTCGGTCGCTCCACGAGAGCGGGACGCCTTCGCTCTGTGGCAAACAGCGCACAGTGGAAACGAACATCGGCGGACCGCACATAGGGTTCTACCAGATGGGATATCACATAACCAGCGGCAGTCCCGCCCGCGCCCATGCAATAATCCCGCCGCGCAGGTTGAGCACCTTGCTATATCTGGCGCGGCGCAGCAGATCGGCGGCGACGCCACTGCGGTTGCCGGAGCGACAGATAGCGATGATGGTCGCATCTTTAGGAATGCTGCTCAGTTTGCGCGATAGTTGCCCCAACGGAATAAGCACACTGTCGGGGATGTGCGATTCAGCGTACTCTTCCCGTTCACGCACATCGAGCAGGTAGAGTCGTTCCCCCCGCGCGAGACGCCGCTGCATCTCGACCGGGGTGATTTCGTCGTGTTTGGGCTGCGCTCGAAAAAAGTTGAATTTGCACATGGTTCTCCTTTTTCTTTGTTCTAATCTTCACCAGGAATATGATGCATCAAGCGATGTTGAGGTTACAGGCGCCTGTGCCACTGGGAGGGTGAACTGGAAGCAAGCCCCTCTGCCCGATTCACTTTTGACACCCATTGTACCTCCGTGCGCCAGCGCAAGTTGCCGCGCGATTGCCAGCCCCAGTCCCGCGCTACACTGCATCCATGTGCGTCTGCGGTCAGCGCGCTAGAACCGGCCGAACACACGCAGCAGGTCATCCAAGGGAATGCTGGGACCGTTATCGATCACGCGAATACAGATCACATGGCTCGCAGCCATCTGTTGAACGCCTCAGTGACACTGGCAACCTTTGCCGGTCCTGGGACCAGAGCGTGTTGGGTCAGATCTCCTTCAGCAAGACGTTGTGCAGCATATTCCGGTATTCGCCTCTTGCCGTTGGGATGGACTTTGAAGAAATATTCCGTTCTACTGATATCCGTCCGTGTCACGCCTCGCTCAGG
>JAGHYV010000164.1 GCA_017743475.1 Roseiflexus sp.
CCGGTCGCGCCTGGTACACCCGCCCCTGGGCATCCTTGAGGACGAAGAAATCGCGTGGCAACGGTTGGGCTGTTTCGCTATTGTTGGCAACAAACACCAGCACGTGCAGGAACGCGCCCTTCTCGGCGGTAAAGTCGCCGATACGCGGACCGAGCGGCAGGGCATACAACTGGTTCGGGTAGGTGTAGTTCCAGCCATCCGCCTGGAGAACCGTCCCGATCGGAACCGGCGCCGGTTGCGCCTGTTCTGGAGGAATGACCGGCGCTGGAACCGGAGTCGGTTGATCCGCAGGCGGTGCAGCGGTCGGTTGCTCACCCGGCGTTGATTCCGGCGTTGCATCGCCGGGTTGCGGCGTCGCCTCAGCAGCCGGCGGCGTCGTCTCGACCGCAGGCGTTGGTGCTGTGACCGGCTCGGTTGGTTGTTCGACGACCTGTGTCGGCGACACAGGCGCGGGCGCACCTGGCGGGAAGAAGAGTTGAATCACAAGGAACACGATCAGCACCAGCGCAATGATGCCCAGCAGAACCCAGAGCAGTGGGCTGGGACCCCGACGCGGCGGCTCTTCTTCGTCATCGTCAGCGCGAGTGGCGGAAGACCGTGGTGAAGATGACGCAGCGCGCGGCGGGACAGGCGAGGCGCGCGGCGGCATTGGCGGCAGTTTGCCGGCTTCTTCGGGCGGTTGTTCGGCGCGTGGCGGCGGCGCGGCGCGCGGCAGCGCATCGTAATCCTCGAACGCAGCATCGAGTTCTGCGGCGAACTGCTCTTCATCGCTCATTGCTGCCGCAGGCTTTGCCGGGGCTTCCGGCGCTGGCGGCGCGGCAGGAGCGGGAGTTGGCGGCGGCGCGGCGGGCGCGCGTTCGTTGCCGCGTTTTGGCAGCGGCACGCCCATCGCCTGTAGCCCCTTGATCGCCATCTCGTTGTTCGGATCGAGTTCGATCACCCGTTCAAGGGCAGCACGGCGCTGTTCCGGTCCTTCGGCGACGCCGGCAAGCCAGAGCCACGCCTGGACATTGTCCGGCTCCTGGCGCGTCAGCAAACTGAACAAATTGCGCGCTTCCTCACGGTTCCCTTCGCGCGCCGCATCGATCCCTAGCTGCAGAAGAGTTTCTGGCTCCGCCATGGGTATTCCTTCCTGCTGAGCAGCGGGTGTTGTGCCTGTGCCCGCGGTGGTTGGGAGAACATGTTCGCATTGTTACCCCTCAATCGGCGCTATTCTACCATACGCATGAAAAAAGTCAACACCTTTTTTGAGATATAACGCACTAACAAGGCAAAGAGGGCATTCATGCATGCAAAAAGTGTAATTGCTTACGCCCGAAACCGCCTTCGTATTTTCCACAGCGGTTCTCACAAAGGTTGAATCTATTGGACGAGGCTGAACACTCCTGGAAATGGCGCGCCCCGCGCGATGACCGAAATACATTTCGGTCTACACTTTGCTGGAAGCAGGCGCCTCGCGCGACACGGCAGGCCTGGACGGGACAATGTATCTGAGAATTGCAATAACACCAGACGCCCAATATTGGAACTGGTCACCAACCAGCGGCGTTAGATTCAGTGTGGATGCATCGCAAAACCAACGATGAAAGGATCGCTTTCGTGGACACACTGCAACCACCCTCACATCGAACGCGCCACATCCTGCTCAATCTCCTGTTTGCTACGGTCATCGTCTACCTTCTCTTTCTTGTCGTCTGGCTGATCACGAGGACGCTCTTCGGTGATCGCTGGTGGTGGCTGTTCCTCCTGAACGCCGTCACGCCGTACCTGCTCATGCCGCTTCCGCTGCTCATTCTGCCGGCGATCATCGCCCGTCGTTGGTTCGCCGTCGCCCTCAGCATCCCCCTGTTCGTCATCAGCGCACCACTGCTGATCGATCCCTGGTTTCAGCTCAGCACCGCGCGCTACGGTTTCAGCTCCCAAGGGGCGCCGTTCAGGGTCATGACCTTCAACATCAACGGCGGCAATGAGCGCACGGATCGCGTGCTTGCAGCAATTCGCGCCGCGCAACCCGACATTATCGCCCTCCAGGAACTCAACCCCTCGATTGCTGCCGCACTCGAGCGCGATCTGAAGAACGATTACCCCTACCAGTTCCTCGATCCGCAGTGGGGCGTCACCGGCATGGGGATTATCAGTCGCTTCCCGCTCCGCCCGCTCGCCGCACGCCTGCCGGGTGATCGCTGGATCGGCGCGCCGCAGGCGGTCGAGATCGACACTCCGGGGCAGACCATCACCCTGCTCAACTTCCACGCTATCCCGCCGGTCGGACCGCCCGAGTATATGACCGCAGCAATCGGTGAACGTGAGCGTCAGGCGGAAGCGATCAACGCCTTCGTCCAGGCGCAGCGCACACCGGTGGTCGTCGCCGGTGATCTGAACGCCACCCCGTTTCATCGCGCCTACCACATCCTCCAACACGGCGCACTGTCGGATGTCTGGCAGGAATGCGGCAGCGGCGCCGGCTTCACATGGCCCGGCAATCGCACAATCGGGGGAGTTCCGGTCCTACCCTGGTTCGTGCGTATCGACCATCTCTTCACCACAAACGGGATCGTCTGCCTGGATGCCTCGGTCGGACCGTGGGACGGCGTTTCGGACCACCGCGCCGTGGTGGCGACGCTGGCGGCGGGGTGGAGGAATTGAGGGTGCGGGGAATGCGCCAGTCTAGGGACGTCGATGCTTGTGCGATGATAAAACGGACTTGCGAACAGAAGCGCGCTGCGCCGTTGGCGCAGGATGAAGCATTGATCGAGTCGTTCCTGGCGTGGGAGGAATAGACCGAACGACCGAATCTGACGCAGATCGAGGATACGACTCTGGACGTGTATGAGCGGTTTAGCCGCGCGCTGGCGGCGAGCGCGATGGAAGATCAAGAAGCGCAGCAACCCGCAGCGGCGCCAGTGTGTCCAAACAGTGGCGCGCCAATGAGATGGAAAGAGCGGAACGGGGTGAATGTCACACGTCGGATAGGGTAGAAAGAGAACGCGGATACTCCTGCTGCGCTGGCTGCCGCAGCAGTTTTTTTCCCTGGACGCGCAGCTTGAGGTGCGGTCGGGGCGCTGGAGCGCAGAAAGCGGCACGATTCGGCATACGCTTCTTCTCCTCATCAGAAAGCCATGTTCAATATCAATGCCACACATCCGGGTTTTTGATCACGCTTCAAACACTGCCCCTGTTTGAAGACCGCCTCACACAATAACCCGACCGCCACAAGCGTGCCGGTTGTGCTATCATACAGCCAGTGCGTGAAAGGACGGCATTATGGTTCAGCCAAATCTGATTATCCGGGATCACGAGATTCTCGGTGGAACGCCGGTGTTTGCTGGCACACGGGTACCGGTGCAGACGCTGTTCGACTATCTCGAAGGCGGTTATTCCCTCCAGGAGTTCCTCGACGACTTTCCGACCGTGCATCGTGATCAGGCGGTCGGAGTTCTGGAACAACTCAAGCAGATGTTGTTAACGCAACCTGTATGAAGATCTTGCTTGATGAATGCCTGCCGCGTAAGCTCAAATATGAACTGCCGGACCACGACGTCTTGACTGTCTCTGAGATGGGCTGGGCAGGCGCTAAAAACGGCGAGTTGCTGCGTTTAGCCGAGACTGCCTTCGATGTCTTTATTACTGCTGATCAGAATATGACATATCAACAGAACCTGCGTTCAACAACGTTAGGAATTATTGTTATCGTGGCGGCTAACAATCGATTCGAGACACTGCGCTTGCTTATGCCGAATGTTGTGCAGGCATTGTCAGCAATTCAACCGGGTGATCTCCTGCGAATTCCTGTGTGAGCCTATAGCCTGGATCGTCTCCTTCCTACAACACTACTATTCCAAATGATCGCACCGGTCGCCTTCATCAGCCCCACAGCGGAATAGAACACGGATCAGCACGGATACGACGGATCGGCACGGATGACGTTCTGTCTGCAATAGCCTGCCGCTGGCTGGCTTCGCCCTGGATAGCCGAGGGCGTATGGTCTTTGAAGAAATATAGCAGTTCTCAGAAACATTAAACCTGGTCGGTCTCCATGTGGAAGCCGCAGCAATCGGTGAACGTGAGCGTCAGGCGGAAGCGATCAACGCCTTCGTCCAGGCGCAGCGCACACCGGTGGTCGTCGCCGGTGATCTGAACGCCACCCCGTTTCATCGCGCCTACCACATCCTCCAACACGGCGCACTGTCGGATGTCTGGCAGGAATGCGGCAGCGGCGCCGGCTTCACATGGCCCGGCAATCGCACAATCGGGGGAGTTCCGGTCCTACCCTGGTTCGTGCGTATCGACCATCTCTTCACCACAAACGGGATCGTCTGCCTGGATGCCTCGGTCGGACCGTGGGACGGCGTTTCGGACCACCGCGCCGTGGTGGCGACGCTGGCGGCGGGGTGGAGGAATTGAGGGTGCGGGAAGCCTTCTGCTGCTTTACCGTTCACCAAACCGCATGATCTCCGGCATTTCCCTCAAAATATTCCTGTGATCACAAAAAAACCGCACACTATGCGGTGATCGCATGGTA
>JAGHYV010000165.1 GCA_017743475.1 Roseiflexus sp.
CTGCAAGCATTTCGCCCCGCACCAGGCGCGCATAGATAGGCGAATAGACAATCCCTATCGCAATCATCGCGTTCGTCAGGCTCGGACCTAGCAGACCGGCGATAACGATCGCCAGCACCAGGCTCGGAATAGCAAAGAGCATGTCGATCAGGCGCATCAGCAGGGTATCGACCCGACCGCCGACATACCCGGCAATCAATCCCATGATGCTGCCAGACACCAGCGACAGCCCAACCGACACCACTCCAACGTACAGCGAAATGCGTGAGCCGTAGATCACTCGTGACAGGATATCGCGTCCAAACTCGTCCGTGCCGAGCAGGTACTGCGCACCCGGTTCGAGTAGGCGCCGCGACACCTGAGCCGTCGGACTGTATGGGCTAATGATCGGCGCCAGGATCGCCGTCAGCACGACAAGCGCAGTAATGACCAGTCCCACAAAACCAGGTATATTGCGGCTCAACGCAGCGATAAACGGCAGGGTTCGGCGATGACGAATCGCTGGATTTCCGGTATGCGTATCGGTTATGGCTGATGGGCTAGTCATAGCGAATCCGCGGGTCAATGGCGCTGTAGAGGAGATCGACCGCCAGATTGACAAGAACAAAAACGAGTGAAAGGAGCAACACGGTGCTCTGAACAAGCGGATAATCGCGATTGTAAATGCCGTTGATGAGCAAGAACGCAATGCCGGGCAGTGAAAAAATCTGCTCGATAATGACCGAACCGCCCATCAACACGCCAAACTGCACTCCGATCACCGTCAGCACCGGAATGAATGCATTTTGCAGTGCATGCCGCAAGAGCACAATACGATTATGCAATCCTTTCGCATATGCAGTGCGAATATAATCCTGGCGCAAAACCTCCAGAAGAGATGCGCGTGTCATGCGCATGATAATCGCCATTGGCTGAAGCGCCAGCAGCAGCGAAGGCGCCAGCATAATCTGCATATTGCGCCCAAAATCCACAAAGGGCGATACCCATCCGAGTGGCGGCGTCCAGCGAAACATAGTCGAACTGATGAGCAGAAACATGGTCGCCAGCCAGAAAGCCGGAAACGAGAGACCGATCAACCCGACAATGCGTGTCAGCATATCAATGAATCCATTGCGACGCACGGCTGCGATGATCCCCAGTGGAAGGGCGAACAGGCACGCAAAAAAGATCGCCATCACCGCCAGTTGCAGTGTGACCGGCATTCCCTGGGCGATGCTTTCCGCCACTGGAATGCCGGTTCGCATCGACACACCAAAATTGCCACGCAGAAATCCGCCGATCCACTCCAGATACTGGATCACCAAAGGACGATTGAGACCCAGATTCTCACGGATCTGATCGAGAGTCCGCTGATCAGCCTGCGTATCGCCGCCAAAGAGAATATCGACGACATCCCCCGGCAACAGTCGCATAAGGGCGAAAATGATGAGTGATACTCCCGTTACGGTTGGAATGACCAGCGCAAGGCGTTGCAGCACGTAGCGGTTCATGATCCGGTCCGATAGGTTTCACGCCGTTACGAATATTTCGCGCAGTGCAGGACGGAATGTGGTAAATGCGACATAGTAATTCTGCACCCGTTTTCGCACGGCTGAGAATCGGTAATCCTGGTAGAGATACAGATGCGGCGCCTCATCGATGACGATGCGTTGAACTTTTTGCATCAACTCACGCCGCTTCGTCTGGTCAAGCGTTGCCATAGCAGCGTCATACGCCTCGTTGAGTTCCGCATTCTGCCATGCGGGGAACCAGTTCTGCTCGGCGATGCCCAGGCGACGGAAATCGTTCAGATAGCCGCTCACGTCGGCGCGCATCCCGCGCGCGGTAAAGCACCACTCGAACTCTCCCTTCGTTACACGCTGGGCAAACGTGCCAAACTCAATCTGCTCGATCTGCATATCGATATTCAACTGACGCAGTTGCTCCTGAACGACGATGGCGTTATCGTTCGAAGCACCTGCAAAGGTCATCGCGGTTACTTTGAAACCATCGGCATACCCGGCTTGTGCCATAAGCTGACGCGCTTTCGCAAGGTCAACCCGGTAGAGGGTGCGAAGTTCGTCTTCGCTGAGCGGCCAGTCGCCATATCCAGGAACGACCGGTCCGGTCAGCACTGCTTCGCCTTCCATCACCTTGTCGATCAATTCCTGGCGATCAACAGTCAGACTGATGGCCTGTCGCACTTCCTTGATATCCCACGGTTTGCCGCCTTTCAGGGTAAACTGCAGGACCTTGGGCTGCGAATACAGCCCTTTCAGAACAGTAATGTCGGCGTCATTCTGTAGCCGACGCGCTCCAAGTGGCGAAATATCGGTTCCGTCGATGTCACCGGAGCGCAGCGCTGCAATACGTGCATCTTCTTCTGGAATAATGCGGTAGATCAGGCGATCAACCTTCGGTTGTTCCGGGTTCCAGTGATCCGTGAAGCGTTCATATACAATTTCTGCATTGGGCGTGTAATTGATGACACGGAAGGGACCGGTTCCGATCGCCTGGATCACCGGATTGATCTGGGAGGGCATATCTGCAGGAAAGATGCTTGTATAACGCGACCAGGCAAACAATCCGGGAATCGTCGGATCGAGTTTCTTCAAGTTGATCCGAATGGTCAGCGGATCAACGATCTCAACCGTGTCAAAGTTGGCAAAGAATGCAGCAGCCGGATTGTTCCCACCGGGCGGGTTGATGATCGTATCGAGCGAGAACTTGACATCCTCAGCAGTCAATTCTTTACCGTTGTGAAACTTTACCCCAGATCGCAGGTTGAAAATGTACGTCGTATCATCCGGGGTCTCGAATGATACAGCCAGCGACGGTTGCACCTTCAAATCTCGATCCCAGGCCAGCAGCGAATCATAAGTCGGTTCACGCGCTTCGTAGTTGTATTGACCGGTCATGTTAATGCCAAAGGGCTCGAGCGAGACAGGATCGCCCAACATAGCCCATGTCACTGTGCCACCGGAAGCAGTCACAGGAGGGGCGGCAGTCGGCGCGGTCGGGACGGCAGTCGGCGCGGTCGGGACGGTAGTCGGCGCAGTCGGGACGGCGGTCGGCGCAGTACCGCCGCCACAGGCTTGTAGCGCCAGCATGCCACCACCGGCAGCAACGAGTCGCAAAAACTCGCGCCTCCCCATCTTACGCGCACTCTGGACGCATTGTTTAGTACGTTTGTCTTTCATCGGTGCAACTCCTTATAGTGTATCGTTTGTTCAGACCAGACGCGGCGCCGGAAGGCTCCATCGCCAGTATGCCCTTTTCCTTTGACCGGGTCAGTATGCCAATGAAAATGGATGTTGAGCGGTTCTACGTATGGACGAACGTCGAGTTTAGTCCTGAAGGTGAATGCCGATTGCGCCAGTCTGCACCACAATGAACTGGCAATCAAGGTACGATGGTTTCAGTATTCATCGCATCAGATATTCGCCGGCATAGCGGACAGCACCTGACGGGCGGTGTCGAGCGTGCGATCAATATCGGCGCGGGTATGTGCTGCACTGACATGGTTGCGCTTGAGCGCCGTCGGTATCATGAAGATGCCGTGTTCACACATCTTTTTGCGAAACCAGACATCGCGCGCCGTACTGTTACGCAGCAGATCGGTATAGTTCTCAATCGGACCAGGCGCCATAAAGTATGGCACGAACACCGAACCAAAATACGCCACGGTCATTGGAATACCCAGTTCTGCCGCGATCCGGGTCAATCCATCGGCTGCGATCTGCGCCAGCGCAAAGCAGTGACGATGAACCTCCCCGCTCTCCAGTTCCGCAATCGTCGCCAGAGCTGCTGCCACTCCAGCACTGTGACCATTGTATGTTCCGGCGAAGAACACGCCCCCTCCTGGTGCGAAGCGATCCATTAATTCCGCGCGTCCCACAAGCGCTGCGATCGGGAATCCATTCGCCATCGCCTTGGCAAAGGTCGCCAGATCAGGCGTTACCCCGACAATAGATTGATACCCGCCGATTGCGTGGCGAAATCCAGTAACAACTTCATCAAAGATCAGCACTACGCCATACTCACGGGTTAGATCGCGAAGCGCCTGGAGGAACTCAGGTCGCGGCAGCACACACCCGATATTGTGCGGGATCACCTCGACGATGATCGCAGCGATCTCCTCGCCCTGGCGTCGGAGAGTTTCGGCAACCATTTCCGTATCATTGAACGGCAGCACGATTGTTTGACGAATAACATCCGGTAGCATTCCAAGTGAGAGGGGATCGCACTGCCCTATTTTCTCAGGCGGGCTGATGACATTCATAAGCACGGCATCGTGCCAGCCATGGTAAGTTCCCTGAAACTTGATGATCTTGTGACGTCCGGTAACAGCGCGGGCAAGGCGAAGCGCCGCATATGTCGCCTCTGACCCGGAATTCGCCAGCAAGATGCGCTCAGCACAGGGAATATGGCGATTGAGGCGAACGGCAAGTTCCACTTCCAGATCGGTAACGCCAGCGCCAGTGATGTCGATGCGGTTCAGCGCCTCAATAACAGCAG
>JAGHYV010000166.1 GCA_017743475.1 Roseiflexus sp.
CACGAGGCTGGCATTGCCGCCAGCAAAACGAGTCCAGAACATGCGACCAGACTCACCCGGCAGACAAGGGGACACAAAAACCCCCGCACGTTCGACGTGCGGGGGCGCATGCAACAGAGGTTCGTCAGAGGAGACTATCTCGAACGGCAGGCGCACACCCGCACGCCGGGGAGTGCATCGACTCCGGGCGCGACAGGTCGCGGCAGGATAAGTTGGCTTTACCGTCCATACACTCTTCCTGAACGCTCTACCGGGACCATCCGTTCATGCGAAGATGAACAGTTCTCTGATGGCGCTCCAAAAATCACGCTGCATCTTTGCGCGGATTTTTGCCGGAGAGCACGAACACCTATGGCGCACAGGCGCCAGGAACGTATTGTAGTGGATTCTGGCGTGATGTCAAGAGGGAAAATGACCAGGTGGACAACCTAAGCCACACGATACCGGGCAATCACATCCTCATCCAGCGTCACGCCCAGTCCCGGCTCTTGTGGTACTGCTACATATCCATCCACTACCGGAAACGTTTCGCGGGTGAGCATTTGTCGTAGCGGACTCTGCTCAACGCAGTATTCCAGCAGCGTGGCGTTTGGCAATGCAGCGAGAAGATGTAATGAAGCAGCAATACTAATGCCAGTCTTGTAAGAATGATTGACACACAAACGATGACGCTGCACGGCCATGCGTCCAATCTGGATCGCCTGCGACAATCCGCCGACCCGCGCCACATCGGGCTGAATGACGGCGAGACCTGCATCGAGAAGCGCCTGAAAACCGGCGAGGGTGGTCTCTTGCTCACCTGCGGCAATGCGGATCGGCGATGCTGCCGCAAGCCGTGCATATCCTTCGATATTATCGGGGTGGAGCGGCTCTTCCAGCCAGAAGGGATCGTATTCGGCAAACTGATGCGCCCGTTTCAGCGCAGTGACTGTGTCGTAGCAGATGCCAGCGTCGATCATGAGATCGACGTTGGCGCCAAGCCCTTGACGCGCCATCCGCACCTGCGCCAGATCCATGGCTTCACTTGTTCCCAAAGGACCCCAACCAAACTTGACGGCAGTAAATCCCTGTTCGACAAGATGACGCGCCAGGTTATACGTTTCCTCCGGGGTTTCCTGAAAAAGGATAGAGGCATATGCACGCAGGCGATCACGAAAGCCGCCACCCAACAAACGATAGACCGGCTGACCCATCGCCTTACCGGCGATGTCCCACAGTGCGATATCAATGCCACTGATCGCCTGCTGTGCGGCGCCGCCACGTCCAAAGAAGATCGAACCCTGATACATGCTCTCCCACAGACGCGCGATATCCAGTGGATTTTCACCAATCACGCACATCCGCAGACCACGTGCGATACGATGAGACATTGGCGCTTCAATAATCGCCTTTGCCGCCATAGGCGAGGAGTCGACCTCACCGATGCCGACAATGCCTTCGTCGGTATACACTTTGACAACCAGCGTATCCTGGGTGCCATCGGCACGCTCATCGACGGTTGGAAGCTGCAACCAGATCGCTTCAACATTGGTGATCTTCACACTGCTCTCCTTACCTTTTCAACCGAGACTCCAGGGACGCGCCAGGGTAGCGAGGCAATCACCCTGTCGAACGAGGGGAAACGCGCGGCGACTGATCAGGAGACCATCGGTTCGGGCAGGCACCGTCACCGGATCGTAGAATGGATGTTCAACTGAATGAATCTGCCCAATCGTTTGTCCTACATCAACCCACGCGCCCATCTCGAAAAATGGCTCAAAGATGCCGCTTACCGGCGCCATGATGTAATCATCGTACTGATCAGCAATCATGATTTGCGACGGAGCAATCGCCTGCTCCGGTGCATGATCCACGAGGATGCCAGCCTGTCGAAGAACATTGCAAACACCTCGTTCTGTCAGTGTAAGCATGTCAACTCCGAACTGGGCAGCGCTACCCATCTCAGTACCAAGGGTCAGTTTGCCCATGCGCTCGGCTTCTCCGGAAAGCAATCCAGTACCGCCGACATCCCGGTAAAGCAGAATATACGGCGCTCCCCACGCCAGCGCCGCATCGATCATTCTGCGTAACTGTTCACGATCAGGAACATGATGCATGCTGACCAGCGGAAGAAAAT
Organism: Roseiflexus sp.; assembly: GCA_017743475.1. Lineage (GTDB taxonomy): Bacteria > Chloroflexota > Chloroflexia > Chloroflexales > Roseiflexaceae > Roseiflexus. The sequence continues at coordinate 2,117 of JAGHYV010000166.1, forward strand.
GGGCTGAGCGACCGCCAGAATGAATATCGATCACCAGATCCGCCAGTGGAAAGAGGACACTGCTGACGTAATGGGCGATTGTCTCGGTAATCGTTCCATCGGCGCGTCCTGGAAAGACCCGGTTCATATTTTTGCCATCCAGGGGCGATAGTCGCGTACCGGCAGCTATCGCGGGGCGATTGAGCATTGGTATGATGATAATCCGACCACGGACATCCTCCGGCTTGAGCATGCGTACCAGTTTCATGAGCACGACCGGTCCTTCATACTCATCGCCGTGATTGCCGCCGAAGATGAGTGCTGTGGGTCCTGGTGCGCCACGAATCACCGCGATCGGGATGTACTCCGTCGCCCACCCGGAGGTGTTGGTCGACTGCGGAACGGCCAGTACGCCGGTTTGCTTTCCAGGTCGCTCAAAATCGACTGTCGTGATAATCTGCGTGGCACTCATAGAGACTCCAATCCGGTGATCGCTGCTGTGATTGTTTGTTCCAGGCATCCGGGAAGGAAAGGAGATTGCTGTTCCTGATAGAGACCGCTACCGTACACATCGCGCGGCGGCAGATAGCCGAGCGTGCCATTTGTGCATCCAAGCACGAGCACCGGCTGGCGGTGGAATCGGGTGCGGAGTTCGACCTGCATCTGAGAGTAGGCTTCATTGGGGCAGGCGACCAGGAACGCATCGCCCAGGCGCCAGAACCAGAGTTTCATTTGATAGAGAGAATCGTCGCCAAGTGATGCCTGGAGCAACCGTCGCCGTAAGGCTTTTTCCGCCTCTGCAACCGGGTCACTCTGATCGGCGCCGGGCGGATCGATCGGCTCGAGAACGGGTTTACGTTGCAACGGCACTGAGATGCTGCGATACAGCAATATGGCGCAGCGCGTCCGTTCAGCATCATCGATTGGTCGATAATCCCATGTCGCCAGGTTGGCGCCTGAAGCCACAACGCCGGTGTAGACAAAACGTGAAGCTGGTGGCGGCAGCGCCTCAAAAGCGGCAGCGGCGGCATACGCCAGTTGACGCCCGTTTCGGTCGGCGATTGCGGGATCGCCCACGAATCCCTCACGCGGACCGAGGTCGCCTGCAGCGCCATAGAGAAACAGACAGGGTGCGCCATAGATCGACTCGAGCGTTTCGCGCATTGCGCCGACATAATCGGGTGAGAGGAGGCGGTTCTGCCACGCAAGCGTGGTTGGATGGCAGGCATAGTTGACGAAGGTGGCGATGATCCTGTTATCACCTCCGGTTACGCGCGCAACCAGCACGGTGTCATCGGCAGGCGCCGAGGGGTTGTAGCCGCACGCATATCTTCCGATATCCGGCGACCAGAAATCGCGATTCGCAGCCAGCGAACAACGTCCATAGCCATAAGTGATCCATGCGGGAGCAGCGCTGTCTCTGGCTTCAATGACTGCCGCAGTCATTGCATCGATCAGATGTTCGATATAGGGTGCGATCAGATCAGCGCCAGGCTTATCGGTAACCTGGCTATTGACACACGGACCGGCGTGAGTATGTGAGAAATTAATCAGTAATGCGTCCTCTTCCAGACCTGTCGCGTGAAGCACGGCGCCTCGAATGTGGCGCTCATCAGGGAGATATGGAAACCACCCAATGTCGAGTGCCACCAGCGCCAGCGTTTGATATGGGGGGTGAAGCGAACGGAACACAGCGGCTGTTGCCGTGAGCGGTCGGTGAACGCCCTCCGCCGTCTCATGCCGCGCTGCTCCCCAGGATCGCGCATAGATGCCGACAGGCGGCGTCACATCGCGACGGGCAACGCCAAAGGAGCAGTGTGTAAACCCACAGGTTTGCATCAGGATCTCTCCCTCTGTTTTCATCCACGATATTGATCAACGGAAAAAATCGCCAACTGAACATCCAGCGCATCAGGGACAGACGACTTTTATGTCATACCCTGTATACGCAACTTCTTGAAGCCGTCGCCGCAGGAAATCGATTGGTTATGTATTACCGCGCAGACGGGGATCAAGGGCGTCTCGCAGTCCATCGCCGAGCAGATTGAAACCAAGCACCGTGATAACGATGGCGATGCCTGGAGCAATTGCCACCCAGGGAGTCAGTTCCATGAAGCGACGCCCGCTGCCCAGCATTGCACCCCATGACGGATCGGGAGGTTGTGCGCCAAGCCCCAGGAAACTGAGCGCCGCTTCCGCCAGAATGGCCGTTGAAAGAAGTAGTGATGTCTGGATAATCAATGGTGCTGCAATGTTGGGCAGGAAGTGACGGAGGATCAATCCAACGTGACCGACCCCGACAGCACGCGCTGCTTCAATATAGGCATAATTGCGCGCTGCAAGCATTTCGCCCCGCACCAGGCGCGCATAGATAGGCGAATAGACAATCCC
>JAGHYV010000167.1 GCA_017743475.1 Roseiflexus sp.
GACCATTAGCCCTCGGCTAGCCAAGGCAAAGCCCGCCTGCGCGGGCTAGAGCGGAACAATTACTCAAAGACCATAAGCCCTCGGCTATCCAGGGCAAAGCCTGCCTGCGCGGGCTAGAGCGGAATAATTACTCAAAGACCACTTCATGTGGCAGCGGAATGCGCACCTGGAGCGCACCCAGTTCCGGCATTGCGAGCGGGACCATCTGGTCACCGATCCGCGGTATTCGGTACCGCGCCAGCGCAGCTGGCTGCTGGTGCAGCGTCAGGCTGCGCGCGGCGGCGTCTAGCGCCGGCCAGCACACCAGGGTCAGCTCCTGCCGCCACCACCAGCATTGGTTCATCACCTCATAGTCTTCGATCTGCACCACATACCTGTATCCAGCGTCATCGACCACCCGGGTGACGCCATTCCACCTGGTCAGGGCATCGGGCGTGAACGACTGGAACATCATCTTCGCCGCGTCGGCGCTGATGATCCGCGCACGGAAATGCAGACGGAAACAGTTGGCGTAGAACTCCATCCGTTCCAGCCGGGCGATGAGCGATCCTGCCCGCACGTGCAGGCGCGGCCGGATCGGCGGACGGACCTCCGCGCCGCGTTCAGCCAGGAGGTGCTGAGGCGTCGGCAGCACCTGCCGGAGCATCGCGTCCAGACTGAGGCGCGCCACGGCTTCACCACGGGCGGTCGCCAGCCACGCGACTGGGTCGACCGCATCCGGCAAGCGCAACAGGTCCGCCAGGAGGACGGCGATCGTCGGCTCGACCAGGGAGCGCTGCGGCGTGGTCTCGACCGGCAACGCGCTCTGTGCCCGCATCTGACTCAGGAGCCGACGCACCGCATCGGCGTCTCGCGCATCCGCGATTCGGTCAACGAGTCGGTCGGGCGCAATCCACGCGTCCGACGCGGTCAGCAACCGCCCGAACAGCGCACGACTGCGCGCGTCCGCTTCCCGCATGGCGGCCGACCACGCCGCGTCGCTGGCGGCGGCGAGCGCGCGGCGTTCATTGCTGCGAGACGCCGCGCAGCTCGTCGCAAAGTCCAGCGCCAGCGCCAGCGCCAGCAGCGCGACGGTCTGCGCGCGTGCGCTGATGAGCCAGGGCAACGGGTCGATTGCATCGTCGCATGCGAGCAGGTCCATGAAGAGCTGCCGCGCCAGGGGACCGCGCGGGTGCGCGATGGCGATGGTCGGACGAAGGCGGCGGAGCGCCGCCAGCTGTTCGCGCCGCTGCAGATCATCCGCCACCACGAGAACAACCGGTCCGGATTGCGAGGTTATCATGGCTCCTTTCCGAAACGACAGGTGCGAAAAGCCGGACAGGAAACCGATAGCTTTGCATATCCCTCCCTATCCTCCGATAGTTCTGCGTGTAAGGGGAAGTCTGACTTCCATTCCTCGCTGAGAGAGCGGAGGGCGTCATCCGACGCCGCCCCGCTCTTCGCAGTCGCCCGTTCCGGGATAGCAGCACACCTCACAGGTGCTCCCTACCGCCAACCAACAACGATCGCTTGAGTCGGCAGGTCGACGACGGTTGACGATCTGGTGGCAAGGTTGATCATGGTTACACGACGCTCACCGCTATGCTGGAGCATCAGCCATTGCCCATCAGTGCGAAGAAAGGCATCAACCGGGGCGGTCTCCGTCACCTGCTCCACGACCCTCGACGCTGCATCAAGGCGATATACCCCGAAGGAGGTCGCCGGTTCATCGTAGATATCGCCGGGACGGAGCAGAAAATACAATGCACGACTGTCGGGCGACCAGGTCAGCCGCCAGGCATGGCCCGGCGCCTTCGGCAGGGAGATAATCTGCGGCGTGGCAGACGGAGCAGTCAGGTCGTAGTCCAATAGCACCCCTTCCTCCTGCGCTCCCGCCGATGCAGCGCGGCGAGACGTTGTCACCAGACGACGTCCATCGGGAGAGATTGTCGCAAACAGTTCTCCCTCGATGGCGCGTTCCTCGAGCACCTGCCCATCGCCGATATTGACGATCAGCAGGGAGCCGAAGGACGGATCCTGACCAAAAGGCAGCAGGAAGAGACGCTGTTGGTCAGCAGTCATATGCAGAACGCCCACATTCCGGGCGAGTGTGAGGAGAGCCTTCATCGAATCATCTGTGGTTCGATACAGTCCAATTGCAGTCCCCACACCGAATTCCGCCTGCGGATCATCAACCTTTGCCTCGTAGATCACAGCATCGTCGCCAGCGCGGATGAGCGCGCCAGAACGCACCGTCTGATTGAAGGACTGGAATCGGGAGTCGCCGTCTGTCAACCGGATACGTCGGAGCCCTCCCTCCTGGAGAATGACGACGGCATCCGCAACGAGCATCCCGTCCAGGATGGTTCCCCCTTCGGTCAGGTCAGCGAAGCGTTGCTGCGCCTGACCGTTGCGGTACTCCATCAACGTGCGCTGATCAGTATCGATAACGAGCAGCGCAGGAAATGATACACCGGCAGGGGGAGTGGCAACTGCGGGAGGCGTGGATGCCGCAGGAGTGGCAGTATTGGCTTGCTCAACTGTCGGGGAGACGGTAACCGCAGGAGGCGTGGATGCCGCAGGAGTGGCAGTATCGGCCTGACCGACTGTACACCCGCTTGTCAGGAAGATCAGACCGACACCGATGAACAACCGTTGAAACAGGACATTGACAATGTGGCATCGCCGTGCGATGCTCCCAGTATTTGGAGATAGCCACAGCACGAGAAGCGCGACGATGACAGCCATGTTTCTCACAAGCATAGCAGACCTCCTGCGTGAGATTGATATACCATTGACAGCTTGAAGTCTATAACGACAGCAGAGCGTTGTCTATCAGGGAACAACCCTGAATTGAGGAGAGTCTTTGCAGCGCACAGCGCGCACGAACCGGTCGGCGGCGCCGCTGGTCCGGTCTTCTGCGCCGGAAGCGGGCGGAGAATGAACTGAATTCAGGGTTTAACCCTGAAGACATCCGCCTGTTGCATATGGTACAGTATGGTCGGATACGGGCGGACGAGGGTTCCCATGGGCGTATGGCAGGCGTTGCGTCGCTCCCTGGCGCAGCGGGAAATCGGGCTGATGTGGCTGCTGCTATTTCGCTGGGCGGCGTTGAGCCTCGGGCTGGTGCAGAGTTTTCTGATTGAAGCGGAACGTCTGCCGCAGGCGATCCCGCAACTGATCCTGGTTGCGCTCTACACGCTGGGCTGGACGATCCTGGCGCTGCGTCCGACGCAGGAGGCGATGACAATCATGCATCGCCGCTGGTTCGTCGGCGGCGACGTCATCGCCCTGATCACGCTCAACCTGGCGACCGGCGGCTGGCATAGCCCGCTGTATCGCTACACCTTTGCGGCGCTCACGATGCCGCCCTATCTCTTTGGGCGACGCGGCTTGTGGGGGAGCCTGGCGCTCCTCGTCGCCTGGCACGGCGGGATCGCGTGGCAACAGCGCCTGCCTGCGCACGTGATCACTGCGCTGGCGCTCGATGGGATGATGTTCGGCGGGTTGCTGACCCTGAGCGCCTATGCCCTGCATCTGGTCGAAGCGCAGCGACAGTTCGCCGTGCAGCGCGCCGCTGCCGAGGAGCGCCTGCGCATCGCGCGCGACCTCCACAACGACGCAGTGCAGCAGGTGTACAGCATCGTGCTGCTGCTCAAGGGGGCGCTCCGCCGCAGCGCCGACGACGCGGGATGCCAGGAGGTGCAGCGCATCTATGCGCAGGCGGTGCAGGCCTGGGAAGGGTTGCGCCGCTACCTGCGCGACCTGCGCGATCCGCTCGATACGCGCACATTCAGCGAGCGACTGCGGCAAGGAGCGGACGCCTTCACCCGCTTGACCGGCATTCCAGTCGACCTTGACCTCGACGAGGTGGATCTGCCAGAAGAAACGGGGCTTCAGATGCTGGCGATCACGCGCGAGGCGCTGAGCAATGTGTATCGTCACGCACGGGCGCGATCGGTTGCACTGCGGCTCAGGGTTGTGGATGAAACGCTCATGCTGGAGATTGCCGATGACGGCGTCGGGTTCGACCCGCAGGCGGTCACTGCGCTGGAGGGCAGGTACGGCTTGCGCGGCATTGCCGAACGGGTGGCTCTGCTCGACGGCGCGTGGAACATCGTCAGTCAGCCGGGGCAGGGAACGCGCGTGCAGGTGCGCCTGCCGTTCCGCCCGGCGCCGCTGGAGGAGGAAGAAAAGGCAGAATAGGCATCGGCGCAGCAGACGCGAAGGGGGTTCAGCGGATGGTGCGTATTTTGCTCGTGGACGATCACCCGCTGGTACGAAGCGGTTTGCGCGCAGAGATCGAAGTGCACGAGGAGATGCAGGTGGTAGCGGAAGCCGGGACGGCGGCGGAAGCACTGGAGCGCCTGGTGGTTGAGCGTCCACATGTCGCCGTGATCGACGTCCGGTTAGGCGACGGGTGCGGGATCGACCTTGGACGCCGCATCGTCGCGCAATCGCCATGCGCGACGGTGTTGCTGACAGCGTTCGATTGGGATGT
>JAGHYV010000168.1 GCA_017743475.1 Roseiflexus sp.
TATTTTTATACGATCTGAAAATGGAGAAATGTGCAAGTATCGATCCATTATTGAAAATCCGGAGAAATTACGCTCTATGACCGGCCTGACCGCTGACGAGTTCTACACGCTCGTTCCGATCTTCCACACTTCATTTGAAGCGCATATGAAACGTTGAACCATTGATGGTCACTCCGATATTGTCGTCGCTATGTTTCTTATGCAAACTCGCCGCTTCCGACAACAGAAGATAAATTGCTCTTTATTTTGACCTACCTAAAACAAAATCCGACGCAAGTGATGCACGGACACATCTTTCGGATGATCCAGTCGAATGTGAGCAAATGGGTGCATCTTTTACACGGAGCTCTTAATTATGCGCTTTCACAGCAAAATCTCTTGCCTGCGCGTACCGCTGACGAACTGGCGCAGCGATTGCGGGAAGAACAGTCATGTGAAGAACCTTCGCATGAAGAACCGCCCCCTTCGACGGATACGTCCCCCTTTTTATCGATGACGGCATAGAACGTCCCATTTATCGTCTAGGTGATAAAGTTGACCGAGATTTGTATTATAGCGGTAAGAAGAGACGAAATACGCCTAAGAATGTTCTCATCGTCGATGAGCTTGGCTCTCTTCACTTTCTGAGCGATACATACGAAGGAAGGGTGCATGATACACGTATCGCGGAGGATACACCCTTTCTCTCAAGACACCGGATTTCAAGGATTTAACCTGCCTGGTGTGCAGATCACGCAACCGAAGGAGAAGCCGCGCAACGGAACCCTCACACCGCAGGAAAAGGCGGAGAATCGGCGTCTATCATCCACTCGTGTCCGTATTGAACATGTCATCGGCGATATCAAGCGGTATTGGATTATCCATGACATTATCCGTTCCAGTTGCTCCGAATTTCGAGATATGGTCATGGAAACGTGTTGCGGGCCGCACAACTTCCGAATGCGATTGAAACGCAAAGAGTACGCTGAAAATCAAATTGAACCTTGATGAAGTCTACTGTCGATCTCTGCATCATTCGCTGATCGCTAGCAGATCGGCAATGCATCGATGGGAGATCAGTAACGGAATCGACCGATAGAGCCTTTCGCCAACGATAGTAGCGCGAATGAATGCGGGTGCTAATTGTTCCAGGGCTGCTATGCGCTGCTCGAACCCCAGCACCCGTATGCCTGCAGGGCGCTTCCCAGAGTCGCTTGGCGCGACTCCACCTGCCACCGGCGCCAGATGGCTTGAGTATCAGGACGGGAGAGTTCGATATCCACGTTGGTCTCCTGCCGCGTTCTGTGCCGATACGAGATGGCGGCTCACGCTCCCTGTCCTGAAAGCGCAAGGTCTGTGTGATATAATGGAACATATGAGCGTTACTGGCTTTTCAGGTCAGTGCCGCTGATTTCTATGGAATTGCTATTTAGTGCAAATCAGGCGGTGCAATGTGGTGAAAACGCGTACCGTATTCGTCTGCCAGCAGTGCGGTTCACAGCAGTCGCGCTGGATGGGCAGATGCCCCGATTGTGGGACATGGGACAGCCTGGTTGAACAGACCGAGCGACGGGATGTGACACCGCGCAGTCGCAGTGCTGTTCCAGGTGTGCAGAGTCGCCCGGTGGGTCTGCGTGATGTCGCTATCGGTGGCTTTGTGCGCCTGCCGGTGCTGGGGAGTGAGTTTGCTGGCGTGTTGGGCGGCGGTCTGGTGCCCGGCAGTGTAGTGTTGGTTGGCGGTGAACCGGGGATCGGCAAGAGCAGCCTGTTGCTTCAGGCGGCTGCCCATTTTGCGGAACATGTTGGTCCGGCGCTCTACGTCTCGGCTGAAGAGTCGGTCCAGCAGATCAAACTGCGCGCAGCGCGTATGGGGTTGGAACCAGAACACTTGCTGGTCTACTCTGAAACGAACCTGAATGTCATTCTTGATCAGATCGCAGCGCTCAAACCGCACCTGGTGGTGGTCGACTCGATCCAGACAGTGTACCTGGACGAGATTAGTTCCGCTGCTGGCAGCGTCAGTCAGGTGCGCGAAGGGGCATTGCGCCTGCTGCGGCTTGCCAAAGATCACGCCATTCCCATATTTCTGGTTGGTCACGTGACCAAAGAAGGCACCATTGCCGGACCGCGCGTGCTGGAACATATTGTCGATGTGGTGCTGTATCTTGAAGGAGATCGCTTCCATCAGTACCGGTTGTTGCGCGGAGTCAAGAATCGCTTCGGCTCGACAGACGAGGTCGGCGTTTTCGAGATGACCGCGCAGGGGTTGTGCGAAGTGCCCAACCCTTCACAAGCGTTTCTATCAGAGCGCACCGCCGATGCGCCCGGATCGGCGGTGGCAGTGACGATGGAAGGAACGCGCCCGATCCTGGTTGAAGTCCAGGCGCTGACTGCCAGCAGCGCCAGCGCTCAGCCGCGCCGCACCGCCAACGGATTCGATATGAACCGGTTGCTCATGCTGGTGGCGGTGCTGACCAAACGTGTCGGGTTGCCTTTGTTCAATCAGGATGTTTATGTTAACATTGTAGGTGGTCTGCGCATTGATGAACCAGCCGTCGATCTGGCAGTTGCGGTCGCTATTGCATCGTCGTTCCGCAATCAGCGCGTGCATCCGGATCTCGCCATGGTTGGCGAAGTCGGGCTGGCGGGGGAGTTACGCAGCGCAGGGCAGCTCGAACGACGCCTGATGGAGGCGTCGGGACTCGGTTTCACCCGCGCGCTCTGCCCAGAAACGGCACATCCGCCACGGGTGGATGGTCTTGATGTCGTAATGGCGCGCGCACTCGCCGATGCCATCGAGATCGCGCTGCGTAACCCCGGCATGCAGCACGGGTCGGCGCGTGGCGCTCCTGATGCCGGTTCACGAACTGCGGCGCCAGATTCTGTATCTGGCGATCAGTGACATGATAGTCTCTTCTGGTGGCATTCACATTCATGAAAATCAGTCTCAATTTTCTGGTTCGTCTGGCAGGAATGTTCGGATTAGGGTACCTGGGTTTTCGCATTGGTATCGCGTTATCAGGCGAACCGCCAACTGAAATCGAAATACTGGCGACCCAATTGCTGACGCTGGCAGGGGCAGGATTGGGACTGTTAACCACCCATCGCTGGACGGTCGAACCGGTGCGCGATCTGATCCGCCACATGCGCAGCGTGTCGATAGCCGAGTTGACGGCGCTGGTCTTTGGCGCGCTGGTTGGTCTCATCTTTGCTGTACTCCTGTCCGTTCCGCTTGCGCAACTGCCGCCGCCGTTCGGTCAGTTTGCGCCGATCATCGTTGCCGGGGCGCTGGCATATCTCGGTGCGCTCATCTTCTCCAGTCGCAAAAAGGATATTGCCGATCTCCTGCTTGCATCGCGACGCGGAACGTTCTCCTGGTCGCAGCAGGTTGGTGATGCAATCCAGCCACAACGGCGCTACCTGATCGATACGTCTGCAATTGTCGATGGGCGCATTGCAGCAGTGGCGCAGACCGGGTTCATCGAAGGGACGCTCTTGGTACCCAATTTTGTGCTGCACGAACTGCAATCGCTGGCGGACTCAGCCGACGAACTGCGTCGAATGAAGGGTCGTCGTGGTCTTGAGATCTTGAACACGATGCAAAAACAGATGCACAACACGGTCGAGGTGTTGAACGTCGAGGTGCCGGGAACGATGGAGGTAGACGAGAAACTGGTCATTCTGGCGCGCCAGTATCGTTGCCCGGTGATCACGAACGACCATAATCTGGGGCGGGTCGCCGAACTCCAGGGGGTCAAAGTCCTGAGTCTGAACCAGCTTGCCGATGCCGTGCGCCCACCCGTCATCCCCGGTCAGGACCTGCGGGTGACGATCCGGGACATCGGGCGTGAGCGCGAGCAGGGCATCTCCTTCCTGGAAGATGGCACAATGGTGGTGGTGGAAGATGCACGACGCCTGATCGGGCGCGAAGTGGATACAATTGTGACGCGCGTGTATCAGACCCAGACCGGTCGGATCGTATTTGCGCAGTTGCGCCTGGAACAGGTGGCGAAGGGGTAAGGGGTCAACGGCGCACCCGGACGCCCTGCACCCCCTTCTCCCCTTGTGGGAGAAGGGGGCAGGGGGATGAGGGGGCAAAGAGTTCTCAGGACGATGCTCCAGATCACCCGGAACCCGCCTGGCATCAATCCCGTATCATCCCTGCGATAACGGAGAACCACGTGCATCCTGGGTGCGCGGGCGTCTCGAACCGAGAACCAAGAACCAAGAACCAAGAACCGAGAACCACATGCCCCCTGGGTGCGCGGGCGTCTCGCCCGCATGCGCGCAATCCTGCGCGTACCAGGAGTGCGGGCGTCCCGAACCGAGAACCAGGAACCAGGAACCGAGAACCACGTGCATCCTGGGTGCGCGGGCGTCCCGCCCGCATGCACGCGATCCCGGCGCGATGTCGGGTGCGCGGGCGTCCTGCCCGCATGCGCGCAATCCTGCGCGTACCAGGAGTGCGGGCGTCCCGAACCGAGA
>JAGHYV010000007.1 GCA_017743475.1 Roseiflexus sp.
ACTGCCATGCTATCTGCTAAGGCCGTGCGCATTATTTGAACCACAGGTACACCTCGTCTCTGATCATGCTCTGGCAAGGCCTTTCGCTCTATTCAACGACACCCCTTTACGACAACAACCTTTCCTGGTTCCTCCCAGAGCAGCGTGGGCACATCACCAGTAAATGCTCCGACGGGAAACTCGCGCACATTTATGTCGTTTCTTCGATACATGACCCGAATCGCTGCCTCTGCCCTATTCTCCCACCATACTTCTCTTGGGAAGCCAACCAAAGCGACGGTTGCGTCCGGAGGAAGTTTTGGACAAACTAGCATCAGTTTATCCAGTGTCAGCCTCGCGTCTGCTCCTCCCCAAAACACTGCACTTGACTGGATGATTTTTGGAGTGGAAAGATATGAAGATCCAATCATAGATAGACTGATAATCACGGCGATAATAACTCGACTAGCCCCGTATTTCTCAGCAATAATAAACCAGAATGAACCAAGTAAAGAGCAGAGCACGACGGTAAGACCAACTGACGGCAGCATGAAAAGATAAGCGGCAAAATTTCCTATGAACAAAACCGGAAGGAAGGACGATACGTACCACGCGATGCCGAATACAAACATACGAATATGTGATTTCCGAACACTAATCACCCTCTCGTCGGCTTTTAGCCAGAAAACGATGAACCAAATTAGAGCGAGGAGAAACCAGGATATCAGTAGAATGATTTTGAAGCAATCTTCGCATATCTCATCGGTAAATCTTTTTATTGGGTCTAAAAAAACCTCGAAGTACCAATAAGTACCCCAATAGTACTTATTTAGTACGAAATAATCTAAAATGACACTGTAACCACTACTGGTCTCGGTTGAAACGTTCAGGATCGAATTAATACGGAAAACCAGGTAAACTAGGGATATAGACCAAAAATACCAAGTTCTACGAATGAAAGGCAGCACAAATCCTTTTAATCCCGTAGAACGATCGTACAGAGCATCATATATAAATAAGATTATAGGCACGATAATAGCCATTTCTTTGCACATCAAAGACATGATGTAAACGATCGATAACGAAACTGATCTAGTGGCATTTTTCGAGTCGGGAATTGAAACGTAGAGTACAACACATAACAGAACAAAGAATGTCATCGAAATTTCTTGGAAGCCGGAGACCCACATTAGGCTTTCCACGTGCACGCGGGAGAGAAGATAGGATAAGGAGGTGACGAAAGATAGAAATCTATCAGAGGTTAGGTTTTTCAGAATAACATACACTAGAAAACAGTTTATTGAGTGAACAAAGATATTGAAAGAGAGAAAACGAGATGCTTCTAGTCCGAAAATGTATTTTCCTAGCCAAAAATATAAATTTGTAGATATAGGTCTATAAAAACCGAGCTCTCCTGTGTTCCAAAAAGCAAAACTGGCGGCAATATCAATTATGCTACTATCGCCGGAGGAAGAGAGAAAGACAAAGTCATCTTGCCAAAAAGAGTTGCTGGACAACGGAACGAAGAAAGACAACGCTAATACCGAAAAAAGCACGAGTAGAAGCATATCTGCCCTACTCAACCCGAAAGATATGTCTTGATCAATGGTTCGCAATGGATCCATAGTGTGCGCCTTAATCCATCAAACGGAGAAGTAACTTACCGCAATCAAACCAGTGGCCGACTAGTTTCGCTCGTTAACCCCGAATTCTCACAATGTTATACTTTTTGAACCGTTCTGAATTTAGTAAGGATGGTGGAAACATGCTAAGGAATTGCATAACCGACTCCGATTACGAGGAGTTCTCTAGAAGCCAAAATAAACCTTGACAATGTCGAATGTTCGAACTTACAGAGCGACAACGTTCTATCAGACTACGATCTACTCCCTCATCACTTCGTTCCCTTGAGTACTAACCGTTCTATCGTCTGGCCAGCGCAACGAAACGAAGGTTGCTGGGCAAACGAATCGAACGCTGCAGGGGAGAGTCCTGTAAGTGCCACCAGCCACTCCTGCTGCGATGAAGGGTAAGCATCGAGATCTTCAATAAAAACTCTGCCACCTAGCTGGTGTCGTTCGAGGATGAGCGTCTCGATCACACGGAGCAGCGCATTAGTGTCTTCTGTACGCGCTGAGAGATCGATCAGACTAATCGTATCGCGCCCGTAGAAATAGCGGACATATGGTGCCCAGGACCAGTCTGTCTCCAGAAAGAGATCGGCAGGGTGCATCTTGTCAGACACGCATGCCGCCTTCTGAATATTAGGGTTCGGTATGACTGCTCTAGGCCAGACTGTTGTCTGAAAGTTGCCAAATCCGATAAGTATGACACATATGCCAAGTGCTGCATACGTTGACTTTCCCTGGCGCGCGCCAGATCCCCAGATCACGGCAACAACTGAGACAAGGAAGAGGTTTGGTATGACAAACCACTTAGGCTCGAATGGATCCCACCAAACGATGAACGGGAGAAATACCAGATAACTTAGAAGCAGCCACAGAGCGCTCCTGTGCCTTGTCGTTGAGTCCTTATCCCAGTGCAAGACCCGCCAGAGAGAGAGCAAGATCAAACCCAGCAGACCCAGCAAACTCAGCAGCGCAGGCAATTTCTCCAACCGAAATGAACCTCGCAGGAGATCGCGCAGCCCTAACCCGCTCCAGATCGGGACAATGCTGGCTATCGCACTCAAACCGGCTGGCGACAGCCTGTCAAAAGACCATCTACCCCAGATCGGTAAGCGCGCCCCACCATAACTCGTCAACCATTGAAATATATCAGAGAGGTTGCCATATCTGTGAACCAGGATTGCAACAGCAAGATAGGTGAGACTAAGCGAGAGTATGCAGGTGATGATGAAGCAACAGGCTGCCACGAGGCGTATACGGAATGGTCGACCAACGTTCAGTATCAACTGCCCAAGCGCGAATCCCGGTAGAAGGAACACGCTGGCCTGCCAGGTCAACACAGCAAGGGTACATAGCAGCCCGGCAGCTATTACGCCAAAAAGATGTGTCGAATACACCATCACCGCCAACGCCCCGGCTGCAAAAGCTAACGACAGCGTGATGTACTGGACATCTGTACTGAAGACCCACTGTGACCAGGATACAGCTAGAAGAACTGACGCAAGCAGCGTAACGACAGCGTTACCCGATAGACGACGGAAAGCAAGGGCAGAAAAACCGACTGCCGCTGAACTGGCCAGAGCGGTAATGATCTTCAAAATCGGCACTGAGGCGCCCGTGTAGCCAAATGACTGAATTGCAACGAATGCTGCCCGCCCTATAACGCCATACAACATATGATTGGGACGATAGATGTCGGGTCCGCCGCGCTCAACTGCAACAGCTTCAGCCAGACCGTTGAGATCGTACTGGATCGAACCAAATGGAACGTAGAGTAGAATACCGATGCCGAAGCCAACTATGAACCAAAGCCAGGCTTGGAGGGATGGTACCTGCACCGCATGTGGCCAGGCAGCATAGAACTGCCGCAATTGGCGAAATATGATGCTCATGTCAGGCTACCTTACTCGTGCCTTGGTTTCTATAGAACGAGATGTAGGGGCAACGCGGTAAACGCCAAGCCAATCGTTGCACCGTACTTGAAGCACATCTCGCAGGTTGCGCCATGAATCGCGCACTGGGTCCACCTTGGTTTCGGTACCGTATCGCCATGTCACCGGTACTTCGGCAATACGATAGCCACATTGGCGGGCGAGAAAGAGCAGTTCGACGTCGTAGGCGGTGACGGCAGCGCCCTGAACCACCGGGGCATCGTCACCATAAATGCGCACACGCCGAAACAGATCGTGTGCTGCCCTGCGGGAGAGCGCCTTGAAACCGCACTGCGTGTCATTGATGCCGGGAATGGCGATCAGACGAACCAGGAGGTTGAAGACCCGACCCATAATGTGCCGGTGCAACGGCTCGCCGATACGGCGCGCGCCAAGTCCCTCACGAGAGCCAATCACCACATCATAGCCCGCTGCAAAGAACGGAAAGAGCTTCTCCCACTCTTCGATCGGCGTCGCCAGATCAGCATCGCACAGCAGAATATACGCGCCACGCGCATCGAGCGCCCCTGCGCGCACGGCAAACCCTTTGCCGCGATGATCGCGTTTGAGGACGCGCACACCAGGGTAGCGCTCGGCGAGAGCCGCAGTCTCATCTGTGCTCCCATCATCAACGACCAGGATTTCAGATTCAAATGATTGTTGCGCCAGATATTCGCCAACACGCTCGAGAGTCGCCGGCAGGCGCCGTGCTTCATTGTAGGCAGGGATGACGACAGACAGGAATACCGCAGCAGACATAACCCTCCCCCTCTGGCGAATTGGCAGTCCGAACGGTCTGCGGGTCTATGCATGTGGACTGATGACAATGCGACTGTACATGGAAGTAATGAATCGCCGATGAAAGAGCTATATCGAAAGAAGAACGATTCTGACACGTCCTCTTTCCCTCGACGCCCCTGGAGTGCCAGCGGACAGCGACCACATAAAGAGCGAGGCGCAGGAACTTATAGTTCCTGCGGCCTAGCCAGAGACTATTACTGAGGTGTCGCCGCCTACGCGTCGCTTCCTGTCAGGCTACCGCTCATCCAGCGGATGTGGTTCATGCCGATCTTCCACAGATGACCGAGTGTCTCGGGGTTGCTGGCTGCTTTGAGGATGATGATCGGACCAGGACGCAGCGACCATTCGCGCGCGGCCCGCTTCGCCCGGTACTCCAGATCCTTCGAGCTCAGGCTCGGTGGTGCTTTGCTCATCACTAGAACATACTGGATCGGTTCGCCAGCCCGGTATGATCCCAGATCACCGTAGCCGCCGATCAGCCGCAACGCTAGCCAGATCAGCTGTTCGAGCGGCGCCAGGCTGACGCCCGCCAGGCAGAAAAAGATCGGCGATGCCAGGGTGGTGAGCAGGCCGGAGATCCAGTAGGGCGGGCTTTGGAGATACACGCGCTGCCCGCCATACGACTCGGCCTGCATGCCGACGCCAATGAAAAACGCCGCGTGGGTCAGCGCCATGAGCGCCAGCGCCATGCCGCGCAGCGCGTCGATAGCGGTGATGCGCGCTGTCGTGCGTTCGACAGGATTTTCGATCGTCGTGCTTATCGTTGCTACTGGTAGTGAGGTCCTGATGGTCATTAGACGATCCAGTGCTGATGGATGCCGTGTGGCAGCTCCCTGACGATCATTGTGCTGTAGCGCAATGACGCAGCGATGAAGTGACACCCATGCAGATTATGACAATTCCGCAAGGTTCGATACGATAACAATTACTTTAGTCCTCGTCCAGGCATACTAATGTCCAGCGCTCGCTTTACGCATCGCCAACGGCGCTATTTCGGCAGTGACAGGATTAATCGGCTTCATTCTGGGCGCTGTACCTTTCCAGTTGCGATACTTTAATAACGTCCAGATTGCCAGCAATCCATCACGATTCTTTATCTTTTTACCTTCTTCACACGTGCGACCCATGTATGATATAGGCACTTCAAAGATGCGATATCCCAGTCGTAGCACTTTTGCTGCGATCTCAGGCTCGATGCGAAAATCGTTGCTCTGCAGGTCAAAGCTCCGCGCTTACGCAGCGATTGCGTAATGAATCGTAATCTGCCGATTGTATAGTCTCCAAATTCGATTGAAGCACATGGGTTGTCTAGAAAAATCTAACAAATTCTAATATTCACGAACATCTGGTGTTGGAAATACTTTCCACCCATAATGCTGCATTTTTGATCTAAACCAAACAAAAAGCACACTAAGTGCATACACAGATGTTAAGACCAAAAACTGATCGATAGAAATACGGTATCTTTCCTTTCCGCTCAACAACAAAGCTGTTATCATGTTAGCAATTACGGGGAGCATTGGCAATAGCACGATCCAAACACGCCGACGTACAGCAATAACGCATCCCAAGATAGCAAGTGCGAATATCAGCCGAAACGACCAGACGCGCAGCTTTTCCGGTATTCGCTCATAGGTTGGATGATCATCTAACGAAGTATAATCAAAGCCATCTTCAGGCCGCTGGCGTTCACCTTTATATCCCAGCGGTGGTGGCAATTCTTCACGTGGTATGAGTGGGTAGCTCACTAATAGCTGCGATACTGCATATCGCATAGCCACTAGCGGATGTGCCCTTATGAAATCACTTGCTAATGCAACTGCATATCTATCGCGTTCGAGTTCAGTCATCTGATCGAAATCCGGTATGGCGCACTCAAGTTCATGATTGCAGTCTTTGCCCTCCATCCAGTCTGGATTCGCCTCACGCATGTAGCGCAACCAGTATGCCTCCCAAATTGCCCAACGTTTATTCGCGGTAAACAGCAACTCGCCGTGGACATCAAGGTTGCGCAGCGCCCATGGCATTATTGTCAGCAAGCATATCGCGGCTGTCAACATTAGTCCAGACATTAGCGAACGTACTGATCGCTGCCGATAGCGGATAGTCCATGCAACAATGAACGCTGTGCTTAGCGCCGCAAAGACAAGTACTTCTGGTCTGAGCAGAAAAGCAATACTGAGCACTCCACCCCAGGCCATATAGTGAACAGGTCGCCATAACTGCTGAACATACTTAATTAGCAGCAAAGTTGCCAGTGATAACAAGAGAGCAAATAGTATCTCGGTAGTTAATGGTCTCACGTACATAACAAGTGCGGGATAAAATGCAGTTACGATTCCAGCAATAATCCCTGCCTTTTCCCCCATTGTTCTCTTTCCGATGTGGTAGACACACACACAGATTGCGGCACTCATCAAAATCTGTACCAAGCGAACCAAGAGATAGTTTTCGCCAAACAAAGCAAACACACTTGCAAGCATAAACGGGTAGACTGGCGGCTGAATAGATGTCGGGCGATTTGAAGACGCTACAAAGATATCATAGCTCACTGAGAAGCCACGCCCCTCCAACAGGTTTCGGGCGATGTCAATATAGATGTTCTGGTCAAAATTCGAGTCGTACAGGCGTTGTTCAGAGCCAAGCAAGAGAATAAAAGTGAGCCGCACAGCGATCGCAACCAGGAAAACCAGAGCACTTGCAAGTAATTTGTGTGCAGCAGTACGCATTAGTTCCCTCCCAATACCAACATATGAGAACAGGCGACGATAGGTCATAACCGTCGAGAGTCGTTGGCAGGCGCCGTGCTTCGTTGTAGGCGGGGATGACGACAGACAGGAGTACCGCAGCAGACACAACTCTTCCCCTCTGGCACATTGACAGTCCGAACGGTCTGCGTGTCTATGCATTGGGACTGATGACGATGTGACTATAAATGGAGGCGATGACTCGCCGATGAAAGAGCCATATCGAAAGAAGAACAATCCTGACACGTCCTCTTTTGAGAATTAACAATCAGCGCCTTCACCAGATTAGGCGGGGATACAGATAGAGACTATGCAAGTGCAGTACAGCGTGCTATCGTACAGATGCCGCTGCTGCACAAGCGTTCTGAACGGCAGCGTCAATGCGCGAGAAACACGAAAGACATACCAGGGTCAGACCTCTGCCGTCCCTGGAGTGCCAACGAACAGCGACCAGATAAAGAGCGAGGCGCAAAGAACCATAGTTCCTGCGGCCTCGCCGGAGACCATTGAGGACTAATTTGTTGATCGCCTATGCACCGCTTCCTGTCAGGCTGCCGCTCATCCAGCGGATGTGGTTCATGCCGATCTTCCACAGATGACCGAGTGTCTCGGGGTTGCTGGCTGCTTTGAGGAAAGTCATGATCGGACCAGGACGCAGCGACCATTCGCGCGCGGCCCGCTTCGCCCAGTACTCCAGATCCTTCGAGCTCAGGTGCGGGTAGTTTAGCACCGTGTGATTGTACATGTCATAGTCTTCCCAGCGATCCATCTTAATCCAGCCGTTCGCAACTGCTTCATAGTAGAAAGGTGTGCCAGGGTAGGGCGTGGCGATATGGAACAGTGCGATGTCTAGCGGCAACCGCTTCGACAATGCAATCGTCTGCTGGATGGTCTCGACCGTCTCACCGGGCAGACCGATGATAAAGTACCCCCAGTTCTTGATACCGACCTTGCGACTGGCGTGGATCGTTTCTTCAATGCGCTTGACTGTCGTGCCCTTGCGTGCGCGTTTCAGCACTGCCTCGCTGCCGCTCTCCAACCCCCAGGCGATCATGAAGCAGCCAGCTTTCTTCATCAGCGCCAGTTCTTCTTCGTCGACAAAATCGACGCGGCTGTTGCATGACCATTGTAGTTTGATGCCGTCCTTGATGATCGCATTGCACAGGTCGTAGACGAACTCCTTCTTGACGGTGAACAGGTCTGCCTCGAAATGGATGTGGTGCATGCCCATCTCTTTGAGCATGTACATCTCTTCAAGCACATGCTGCGGGCTGCGATGACGCACGCTTGCCTGGTAGGTGACGTGCTTGATGCAGTAGCGGCACCCGGCAGGGCACCCGCGGCTTGTCAACACAAACGTGTACGGTCCGCCGACGATTGGCACTTTATACTTCTTCCAGGGCAGCATGTGGTGCAGTGGCAATGGCAGGCTATCCAGGTTCTCGATGAACGGACGGTCAGGATTAATCTGAACTTCGCCGTGCTCGTTGCGGAAGGCAATGCCGCGCGTCTCGCGCAGGGCGCGGGCAATGACCTGTGGGTAGACCCCCAGAAAACGTCCACGTGTCGTCAGGTACGACGCATCCGGGAAGGGAAGTTTGCGCCACGGCGCTGTCAGGTCGGGGTTGCCGACCGGCACAGTGTCGGTTGCTTTCTCCAGTTCCACCTGACGGTCGATGGTCTGAATGACATCGAGGATGGTCATTTCCGGTTCGCCGCGCACCACGATATCGAGCGTCGGGTAGGACTCGAGCGTCTCACGGCTCATCGGCGTGACGTGGGTGCCGATCGCCATTGTGATCGTACCAACTGCCTTACCAAGGAAGGTGGTGCGCATATCGTTTGTCAGTGTCGGCGCTGTGGCGTGGATGATCATGTAGCGCGGCTTGTGCCGGTACATGTAGCGCTCGAACTCCTCCCACGTCATGCCTAGACCGATTGCATCGACCACATCGACGGTGTAGCCTGCTTCTTTGACCACAGCGCCGATCTGCGCCAGCGCTGTCTGGGGCCAAATGATGCCGTCGCGGGTGCGGCGCCCCACGCGCGCGATGTCGCGCAGGAACAGATCGCCATCGGGTGATGGCGGGTTGAGCACCAGAACGTCGAGGCGCGGTTGTTTCTCGCGCGGCATCTCGACGAACTTGATTTCGCCAGCCCGCTCATCGGCGCGGGCGGGAGCGACCAGTTTGATGCCCTGCTTTTTGTCGCCAGGGGCAAGATGCTTCCCATTCGTTGCGTTCGTTTCGTGATCCGTCATGTGTCTTCTTCCTCCCACGTGGGTCAACGCGCCTCGGGCATCGGGGGTCGCGGGGTCTGCTGCCGCGAGGTTCCCCTGCTCACGCTGCGCGCTGGACTGATAGCACATCGTTACGGTACCATTCCAGGGTGAATGGCGGCTGAACCAGGCATTGAAGCCAGGTTACAGAGGTGACATATTCGAGGCAAGAGGCGAGGGGCGAGCGGCGCGAGGGGATGAGGCACGAGGGGTTGAAGGTTGAACGTTGCACGTTGAACGTGGGACAACGACGTGTAGGGGCGCACCCGCAGCTGCGCCCGTACTAGCGGCGAGAATCATGGCGGGGGCGCCGCGTTGCTGCGCCCGGACTGGCAGCGGGGCGGATAGGGCGCGGGGTGCGGGGCATGGGGCATGTTGAATATTGCACGTTGAATGCAGGAAGGTTACAGGTAACCCTTAACCCCTGCCTCCTTCCCTCTGCCTTCCGCCGCCACTATCTGAACCGCCTTGCGCTCGTAGAGACCGGCAGCAACGAACGCTGCTATCGCGTAGAACAGTGCTGCGCACGCCATTGCCACCGTAAATGTGCTCGCCATGCTGATGATAATCACCACGGTAGAGCCAATCACCGAAAACACGCCGTTCATTCCCCATGCCCACGGCACCAGTTCCGCTCCGTGGGCGCCGAGTTGCCGCAGCCCGGTGGGAAACGGCATCCCCATGATCACCGCCAGCGGCGCGATGATCAGAACGCTCAATGCCACGCGCACACTGTCCGGCAGGTGCAGGAACGATTGAAAGAGTGACGGCAGCGCTACAATGTAGACGACGATTGCAATCGCTACACCGATCAACACTGTGCGCAACCGTGTGGCGCTATCGATCAGGCGACGGCTGAGCAGGCTTCCAGCCGCAGAGAAGATCAGCATACTGAAAATCGTCGTGGTGATGGCGGTGGTAGGATAGCCGATAAACAGGGTAAAACGCTGGATCAGCACAATCTGTACAAAAATGTAGCCGATTCCCAGCGCACTGAAATACACCAGCATCAGGCGCGCCAGCGGCAGTTGCAGACCCCGCCGTTTGTGTCGCCAGAGCGGTGCAATGATGAAGGCAGCCGCGCTTGCCAGCGAAAAGACAGCCATGGTGATCAGGATAAGATTGCCGATTGGAAAACGGTTGATCTTGCCGCTGAATGCCTGATTGAAGGCGACATGATCCCATCTGAAGTAGTTGTAGAAGAACGGATTATCGTCCGTCACCGGAAAGATGTTGAACTGATAGGCGGACTCGAAGGCGCGCGGATCGGGAGCATACAGATACTCCGCATAGGTGGTGTCGAGACGTTCCAGTGGATCGTGCAACATGATGAACGCATTGGTGCGCGCCCACGCCCGCAGTTGCTCAATCGCCTGCGGCGAAAACGGAGATGGCGAAACCAGCAGCGTCGCCTGGGTGTTGGTGTCGTTCGCAACAATTGCAATGTGCGCCGCAGGATTGGCGATGCCGCGCTGTCGCAACGCCTCGGCAGCCAGACCGGTGATCCGCAGCATTTCACGCGGCGGCTGATCGACGTTGCGCGTCCACGAAAACACGCCCTTCGGGTTGAGCCGCGCTAAAACCAGCGCAAATGAGTCAACCGTGTAGAGATACGACTCTGATAGCACATACGCGCCACCCGAAAGAGCGACCAGATTATCGAGACCGATCCCCTGAATGAGATCATAGGTTCTAGTATCGCGGGTCAGGAAACTCCGTCCTTCCGCAACGACGATGCGTGTCGAGGGGTGCCCTGTAAGATTGCCGCTGAACTCGCGGTAGGGTCCTTCCAGCAACTTCACGACATCGGCGTTCAGTTCGATAGCGGTGATCTGCCTGGCGCCGTACAATCGCGCCAGCAGAATATCAAGCCCGCCCCCAACACCGATCTTCAGAGTGGTGTCGTGTTTCAGCCCTAGATGGTATGGCGCGCTGATGATGGCGTGGTCGAGAAAGCGAAAGCGTTGCAGGTCCTGGTCGGTTCCATCAAAACGGTACATGCCGGTCATCGAGGTCCCATCAAGCGTGACCAGTTTCAGGTCGTACAATGGCGCCTGCTGAAATGCGTCGCTCGCCAGATAGACCCGGCTGATGCCGCCAACGATCATCGGTTCTTTGACCTGAATAGTCGGCAGCACATCCACGCGCCCAACCGGATTCCAGCGGGTGTACTCCGGTCGAACGTCGAAGTGTTGCTGCGCCCATCCAAGTTCCTTCGATCCCGGAACCGGCAGGTGCAGCGGCGAACCGAGGATCAACCACAGGATCAGCCCGCCCTGACCGACGCCGAGCGCCACTGCGCCGATGCGCCAGGGGCGCGTGAGACCAACGCCGAACAGAAGACTGCCTGCCAGCACCAGTAACGCCGTCGCCACAATCGTCGCCGGTCCTCCGAGCGCCTGAATGACCCATACCACTGCCAGCGTCGCTGCGCCTGCGCCGAGCATGTCGGCGAAGTAGAGGCGGTGCGCTTCTTTGTGCCAGATGGTGAAGACGCCGGAAACGATGACTCCACCGAGAAAAAAGGTCGTGAACAGCCCGATAAAGTAGATTGCCAGCCCGATGAGGGTTTGAACAATCTGACTGCTACGCAGCGGATCGATAGCGATGCCGCCGATGATTGCCAGGTTGAGCAGGACCATCAGGCTGTACCCGATGACAAGCCTGCCCAATCGACGTTCGAGTGTTGCAGCACTCCATCCACGCACTGCCAGAAATGTGCCGGATGCGCCGCCACCCAGGAGCGCCACACCAATGATCAGGTAGGTGAAATGGTGCCAGATCATGATCGAAAACATGCGGGTGAACGTGATCTGCAACGCCAGTATGCTTGCTGTCACCAGTGCCAGCCCGACATACCTGCGCCAGGAGTGAACGTGAACGCATGCCATGATGACTCCCTGTTCTCAGTTATTCGTGCACAAAAACTCTGTCTCCGCCCTTCCGCGTCTGCGATGATGCACACCTGGCATGCGCGCAGCACGCCCTGCGCTGAAGCCAGATACGAATCTGCCGCATTTGTTATAGGTATTGACGCGGAGAATAGGAACTACGTATCCTTATTCGCTATATCCTGTGAGGATACCGACGCAAACGGCTCAAACGTAACGATACACGGTTGCTCTCTGGTCTGATGTCAAATCTGTTAGAACGCGATGCGCGGTGTACTGGTGTTTGTTTACCATCTGCGCGGTTTGCCACGGAGCGAGAGCGGGACGCTCTCGCGGGGCGACTGAGAGTAAGATGCCCTCGCTCCCGTGATGGATCATACCGTTGCATGCGGGCGCGACGCCCGCGCATGCGGGGATGCGCCCGCCGGAGACGCGCACACCCAGGGCATCTCCACGCGACGCCCGTGCATGCGGGGACGTGCCTGATGCCACCAAGCAGAGCGCGACAGACATACAGCGGCGCCTGCGCATGATGCAGGGACGTGCCAGTTCCAGCGCGCTAAGAACATCCTGGAACGACCATGCGGCACTCCAGCAAGAATACATCCTATCGATCAAGATTTGGCATAATACGCCCGTATCCGACGTCGCCCGCGAGCGAGCGGCACTGCGCTATAGGTTACACCACCGACCTGCCTGCGCACAGCGCTCGTCGGCATGCCATCGATCATCACCTGGCGCAGCGTGCGTTGCCGGTGTTCCACTGGCAGTAACAACAGCAGATGATGCTGCGCCGTCCCTCCCGCCTCTGTCTCGAACGTCAGCACCCCTTCGGCGTCATTCCAGGTTAGGTCGCGCATCGCGGCGCCATGTCGCATCTCCGTAAAGGCCAGCCATTGTTCAGCAGACATGATGGCAACACCACGACTGGCAGCATGGTGCAGGATACCATCGAGCCAGTCGCGTTCCAGTGCAGCCTTTTCGGGCGAAAGTGCATATGGATCGAAGTGGCTCTGTAGCCCGAGCGCCGATGGAAACCGTTCGACCGCCTGGTCGATCTGTTGTCGCGATAACGCCACAGCATCCGCCGCACTCAGATTCATCTCATACCCATGGTCGAATGCAGCAATCTGGTGCTCATCAACAATATGTGTGTGCTGCTGGTAGACGCGCAGCAGGCGGCCCTGTTCGTCAACAAACGGCAACGGCAGGCCGCTGCCGGTCAGGTAACCATTGACATAACGACCATCGGGTCGGCGCATTGCCGGGCCAGCATGGTAATAATCGAGGCTCATATGAATGCCGTACTGCGCCTGCACTTTCGCGGTATCAACCCAACCTGACCAGAGCACACGGTGGGTACGCACCGTCGGAGCTGCAGGACCGTAGCCATGTTTCACAAAATCGTTCCAGGCACGGTTATAGCCGTATGCCACACCTTCCTCAACCCATGGATGCAGGCCGAACCCATGGCCCCGTTCGCGCCAGCTTTCAACAAGGCGGGGAGTTGGGTAGCCTGAATGTTCTTCGAAAACATGCCCGACGACTGGAAGGGTTTCGGCCCACCACTGGATTCGCCGTGCCGTGCGCCGTGCAGCGCTGACCCTGGGGGTCGTGTAATAGACCGAGATCGTTCCACCATAGCGTTCAACAATTTCGAGGCCCGGCGTAATATGGCCTGCCTGAATCCCGTGCGCATCACCTGTCGCAACAAGTACCGCCGTCGCCCCTTGCGGCAGGTACCAGATTCGTGGGAGCGGCATTGCGTCAGTGAGGGCGTGGATCATGTTGGCGAGCAGGCGCTGAAGTTCATCGGCCTGCGGTACGTCAATCACGTCCGGATCGATCCAGTCGACGAACAGATCCATGGTACGAATCCCGTCGAGTCCGTTGCGCTCCTGATTGGCGGCGCCAGGATTTCCCTGCCGTATCAGGGCGATATTGTGTGGGAGGTCGAAGGCCCAGAGAGCGGCAATACCTTTACCGGCGCGGTTAACCATTGCAGCTGGATAGCGTGTGGCGCTTCCGTAAGGCTGGTTGGCCCAGGCAATCGGTTCAGCGCCAGCCAGTTGATACTGCTCCACCGGCGTGTGAATCTGGAAGGCGTGTCGGTCAATACCGCGCGCCAGTGGATGATCGGCGGCGGAGAGGTACGCACGCGCCAACACGCCCCCGGTATGGCGTACACCCATAAGATCGGCCAGTTGCGGATCGGGACGCATCGCAATGAGCCTGCCGCCGGATAGAACGTATGATCTGAACATCTCAACTTCAGGCGAGGTCAACTCGCCGGCAGCCAGGATCACCAGCGGGAAACGACCGATCAACGCGCCGTCGAGATCATCGATCCGGACTGTACGGAATGCGGCGAACCCTTCAGCGCGCAAGATGGCGCCCAGGTACGCTCCAAACGATGGAATCGCCCGCTGATTGGTGACCAGCAGGATCGGCGCATCTGGTTGCGGGCGACCCGTAGCCTGCGCCAGCAACGCCGCCGACTCCGGATGCGGCGCCGGAAGCGGCGCATTGACCGCAACATACCCGGTTGCGCCGAGCGCGCCAGCTGCGACGGTGCACGCACACGCCTGAAGGAAACGACGACGAGTAATGATTGGACGCTGCGCAGGCTGCTTCTTACGTTTGGTGTTCATAAACGTTGCACCTTACGACACCACAGCCGGATGCGCGCTTTCAGGGTTTGTCATCCCCGACGAGATGGCATTGCCGTTCAGGTCGCGCGCTGCCAGACCCTCACGCACGCTCAGTTCCGCCAGTACGCGTGCGAGGCTCCAGGCGCTCACCAGTTGCACGCCGGTCAGCACCATCAGCGCACTGACAACCGGCGCAAACCACGAAACCTGCAACGCAGGGTTGGTCAGGTCAAAGGCGACGGCAGCGATATACAGAACGACCCCCAGCAGAATTGCCAGGATGCCCAGCCACCAGTAGTGCTTTTCGATCTTGCGCCCATTGCCGCGCGGACCGAACATTCCCTGCCGGATGGGGCGCTTGTGGAACAGGGCAACAATATAACTGAACGAGGTTCCGGTCGTGTACAGTGTCACCCCGGCGACCGCCAGCACCAGGGCACCGAAGAGACGCGGGAAGGAGACGACGGAGTCAATGCCGAACGCCTGCATACCAAACGCCAGCGCCATCACCAGCACACTGGCGAGCAGCAAGAGTACGCCGATGCCACCGAAGATTCGCACCGGATTGTAGGTTAGCGCCGTCCACACAATACTCTTGAAGAAGCGCAGCCCATCGCGCACGACACTGAGTTTGCTGCGTCCAGAACGCTCTTTGTATGGGATCGGCACTTCAACCATGCGCAGGTTTTCATGCAGCGCGCGTGTACTCATTGCTGGCGTGAAGTCGAGCGTGTCGGGCAGAGGATAGAGGATTGGCAATACCTCTCGCCGGATGACCCGCTGACCGCTGGCGCTATCGCTAATGCGCACGCCTGCCACCAGCGAGAGCAAATTGGCAAAAATGAAATTCCCGATACGTCGCACCAGCGGCATCTCGCTGGTTGCACCCGCCATCCGACTGCCAATCACCAGATCGGCACCATCGAGCGCAATTTTGCACATCTGCGGGAAGTATTCCGGCGGATACGTGCTATCCGCGTCAAGGAATCCGAGCAATTCGCCCGTCGCCGCCTGGAACCCGGTCTTGAGCGCCCCGCCATACCCCTTGTTTGGCTGCTGGATCAGGCGCACCCGCGGCACATAGCGCCGCACAATCTCTGCGGTGCGGTCGTGCGAGCCATCATCGACCACAATACACTCCAGCGCGTCGACGCCGTATTTCGGCAGTTCAGACTCAATGGCCAGCACCCGTTCTACGATTGATGCAATGCCATCTTCTTCGTTGTACGCCGGGATCACGACCGATAGGGTTGTCATGCCGCTTGATTCCTCCATCTCATACGCACCTGTCGCGCAGCGCCGGTCCGGCGCCCGACGCAGGAACGGATCTGCCATATCACTGCCGGAGATCGTGGCATGGAGATATGACAATCGGATGACATAACGGGGAAGCAGGGGTGAGGAGTGCGTCAGGAGTCGGCTATTTCACGACCCGATAGAGGCTGTAGACGCCATGCCTGGCGACCAGTTGGAGGTTGCGAGGGTTGATGTATCTGTCGTACATCTTTGTCCACGAGCCGAAACTGCCTACAAGGATATAATCCGGATCTGAAGAGATAGCATCGTGCATATTGTCAGGCAGTCGTTGACAAAGCATAAGATAACGAGTATACACGTTTACCACCTGAGTAGGCGGATAGATAATGCGCCGGTCAGACTCGATGCTAAACTCCCATTCCCACGATGCAACAATTGCACCCTCAGGAACAGTGCGTTGTAAAACTGTCACCATGTGCCGGTAGCCGTTGTCGGAAGGATGGAGGACGTTATAGACTTTGTCTGGCAGACCCTGATACACCACATACGCACCGCATAAAAGGACAACTATTGCTTTCCGGAGGATAGGAGGGATTGCAGCATACTTCCAGAGCGCAATGAGAGCGCCTGCGAGGGGGATCGTCGTCAGAACAAGAAAGTAAAAAGCGTACCGCGCCTACCCGATCGATAGTGCGGCAAACCACACCAGGTTGACACCTAGAAAAACCGGCAATACTGCGTGTACAAACCCGTGAGAGGTCGGCTGACGCGCCTGATAGACACCCCATACGATCGCGAGGACTCCCAATAGCCACCGTCCGGTTCGCCAGAGGACGCTCAAAGCATTACGCCGGCGTTCTGGATCAAGCGCTGCGATATGGAGCCAGAATCTGTCACGCAACACCGAAGCATTGTCATAGAACTGATCACTACCGACAATAGCGATCTGAGCTGCATACCAGCCAGCAACACATGCCGTAGCGCAGACGCCAGGAACAATCACTGCTGGCCAGCTGGCCTTACGGTAGTACAGTCTGTCCAGCGCTAGGATAATCCCCAGCGCGACAGGCACAAAATGAGCACCTGCGATTTGGTTACCATAGCAATGCCCCAGGCAATCCCACTGAATATCCAGGCGACCGGAGCATGCGTTTTGCGTTCCAGCGAGCGGAACCAGATCAGAAGACCAGTCAGCAGATAAGCGAGCGCAGGAACTTCGCCCAATGCCTGGCGTGCCATCGGCACAAAACTGGCATATATCATACGTGCCTGCCAGCAAAAAGAGGAACGCCAGACTGGCGCCGCCATCCCCGATGAGCCGTCGCGCTAAGAGAATAAATACAACACACGCTAGCACTGCAAATGGAAGGACAACCATGCGCGCTAGCCAGACGCCCGGACTGATTATGCGGTACGCAAGGGCAATCAGAACAATGACCGTTGGACTGGTCTGGATCGCCGGGTCGAGAACTCGGGGCTTTTCTGGGTCTGACAATGCATACAAGCCGCTACGAGCCAGCGTAGCGGCTGTGCCTGCGTTTAGTCCTTCATCAAACCATGGGTGAGGATAAATGATTAGCGTACAGCAGATACATAACCGCAAGTACGCCAACAATCAGCGCAATGAGGCGATACGGCGAGCTTTGAAGATGGTGCGTCATTCCAGCGATAATGGTCGGTAAGTCATCTTATTTCACAACCGACGAACGACATCAATACACGGTCAGTTTCACCGGCGCTGCTGGTTGCTTGCGCAGGTCGCGCACAACGCGCGCCGGGTTGCCGACGGCAACGCAATAATCAGGCACATCGCGGGTAACGACGGCTCCAGCGCCAACAACGGCATTTTTCCCAATGCGGACCCCGTCGAGGATAATCGCGCCGCCTCCAATCCACGCGCCATCCTCGACAACGATGCCTTGGCAGGTGATCCCCTGGAGGCTGATCGGTCTGGTCGTATCGTGATAAATATGGTTCACCGCCAGCATCTGCACCATCGGCGCGAGGAAGACGTCATCGCCAATCCTGATACCGCCCTGACCCCGCAAAATACATGCTTCGCCAATCAGCGACCGTGCGCCAATGCGAATGCCAGCGTGCGGCAGATTGCGAAAATTGTAGACGTGCAGGATAGCGTTCTTCATTACATAACTTTCGCGCCCGATGGAGATGCCGCCAGGACAGGCATGGAGATAGACGCCGTGATCGAGGTACACGCCTCGTCCGAGACGCACATTATCGGCAAAACGGATGCGCACCCCATCCTCGATCGCTGCCACGCCGTCCATGTGCAGAATTGCGCGATATGCAACCGCGCGTATGCCAATGCCGACGATACCCGGAATCCATCCGACCGCCGCCTGGACGACCTGCTCCCATACGTATCGGCGTATTGACGATGATTGACGAGAGAGATAGAGGTTGACCTGGTCGATCATGGCTTTTTGCTATGTCTGCGATTTCTGGCGCGCCCTGATCGACGCGCTTTTGCAGTCGAAGAAGGCGCTTTTGCTTCTCTGGACATATCGGAGCGTCGTGATAAGCCAGGTTGCTGATCTGAAGGTACACGCTCTGGATACAGCGGCGCGCCAGATTCTGGCATCTCCTGGTCATTGACGCTCCGCTCTAGAACACGAACATCCTGGCTCTGATCGACCTGCCCGACCAGTGCTGCGTCGGTCTCATCCGACATACGCGCAACAGCTTCCGGCGGCGGCACGATCACGCGGCGCTCTTCGTTGTGGGGAACGTCATTATCAGGAGGCGGCGTGATGATGATGCGATCGGCTTCTGGGCTCTGCGACGTATCGATATCGGAAACCACAGATGTCTGTGGCGCAGGCGACCAGCCATCACGATGCGGTTTGCCAGTGCACGCTGTCACAGCGGCGCCATTTCCCGATAGATCAGGGAGGGCCGGTCTGCGATGCCAGGGCCAGGCGCCAATCAACGGGTATCGAGTCGAATCGAGAGCAGATGGTTCGAGCAGCACTGCTCCCATCAGATGCGTGCGCTGATCCTTCTGGAGACGCTGCCTGCTCTGCGCGATCATATCCTGTTCGTCAACCGCCGGATCGATCACTATAACAACCCCATCTACATGCGGCGCCAGTAACGCTGCATCCGGTCCCGTCATTACTGCCGGACCATCGAAGATAACGACATCGGCAATGCTGCCGAATAGATGGGTCAATTCGTGCCAGCGACGCGAACTTAGTATTGCTGGTTGCGCATTGAGCGTCGGCGCTGCCGGGAGGAACGCCACATTCTGGATTGCGGAAGGAAGAAGACGCGCCCGCAATTCCTGACGATCCCCTGCACCCAACTTCGTCCACGGGCGACCGGGATCAGCCTCAGCATTGAACAGGCGGGTCAGATGCGGTTGAGTTGGCTCTGCATCCACCAGTAACACCCGGTACCCAGAGCGGGCGAACAGATCGGCGAGATCGACGCTGACCGCGCTGCGCGCCTCGTTTGGTTGCGTTCCGGTGACCAGCAACGCACGCACTCCTTCTTCACGCGCCACTAGCATCAGATTGGTCTGCACCTGCCGCATCGCTTCCAATCGGCGCTCCGCTACGGCTTCCGGCACGAATTGTAACGGGAGACCTTTCGGAACGCTCCCAAGAACTGATAGATCGAGACGATCTCGAATATCACCCGGATCGCGCAGCCGTGGATCGATCCGATCCAGCACATACGCCGCCGCTACCGCGATGGCGAACCCGCCGAGACCGGCAAAGAGGATCGTGAGATTACGGCGCGATGGCAACGGACTGCCTAGCGGCTCCGCTGGCTCGAACGGGGTCAGAACGTTCACGACGCTACTATTCTTGTAGGACAGAAGGCGATTGTACGTCTCCTGTTCCTTGCTCAGGCTCGCTTCGAGTTGCATCAGCGTCTGGTTGATCTCCGCAAGGTCGCTGGCCGACACCACCTGCTGACGGCGAAGGGTTGTCTCCTCAATACGTACCCGCAGATCGTTCAACCGCACCTCACTCTCGCGCAGTTGCTGCTCGATGGTCATCTGCTCGGCGGCAATTTTGTCAGGCGATGTCGGGCTGTAGGCGATCAACTGATCGGCGATGGCATTGGCGATGGCTGCGGCACGCACCGGGTTCGAGTCGGTCACATAGATTTCGAGCAGGTTTGCGCTTGGCACCACCGATGTCCGCAGCATGTAGTTGGCGATCACATCCCAGGAGAAGGGGAGATTCAGTTTTTCCTGCACTGGGCGAAGGATGCGCTCACGCTTCGCCAGTTCGCCATAGAAACGTCCGAGCGACGATCCCAACTGCAACTGGATTGGATCAGGGCGCTGGCTTTCGAGCGTGTTGCCGATCATGAGGGTTGCGCGAGCAATGTAGTAGCGCGTTTCGGTGCGACTGATAGCGAAAGCGACACCAGAAGAGAGCGCAACCGCAATAGGAATAATCCACCACCAGCGCACAATTGGACGTGCTAGGCGGATCAGTTCATTCAGGGAGATCATCACCAGCGGTTTCTCCTGCAAGCTGTTCGACATCACTATCACTCGTGGATTGAACCGCCAGCGCATAAGGCGCAGCAGCCATGAGACAGAACCACGGCGTCTTCTGGCTGATGCGTCAATGATCCTGTCACTGCCACGAGATCAATGACGCGCCAGCATAGCGTTCATAAAGCGGATGATCTGCTTCGCGCCGCACTAGCGCAACGTCTTCCTCATGCATCACCCAGGCAACCGCGCCCAGGAGGTCATTCGCAATATACGCTGGCGGATACTTCTGCATCTCCGGCAGCAGCGCATGGTGCGCTCCTCTTCCGGTACGTACCAGTATACTACGTATTCCCATTGCGTGCCCAGCGGCGATATCAGTCCAGGCGTCACCAATCAGGTAGGCGTGCGAGAGATCAACGTTCCATTGGCGCGCAAGATCGCGCAGCATACCAGGACGGGGCTTGCGGCAGTCGCACCTGACATGATCGTCGTGCGGGCAGTAGCGAATATCGTGAATCTGTCCGCCATACCGTGCTACCTGCACCTGCATCCGCGCATGAATGTCTTCGACAACATCCGCCGAAACGATGCCTCTGCCGACGATTGCCTGATTGGTGACCACGAAGACGCGAAATCCGACAAGGTTGAGCCAGCGTAGCGCTGCCAGCGCACCTGGAAGGAACACGAACTCCTGCCATGATTTGACGTGATCGACTCGATTTTCGTTGATCACGCCGTCGCGATCCAGAAATATCGTCCGCATCGGATCACCTTTCCATCTGAGCAAGACTCGGAAGTGTGAACTATGGCGCTGCAACCGCGGCGAGGACGATCATTCATTCGTTCCAGTTGTACGGCGAGTCGAGCAGGTTGGTATACAACAGAATGCGTGCTCCCTCGAACTCGAAGGCAAAGCGCATCTGGATCAATCCCAGGCGTGTCAGTATAGCACGCACTGCTTCCTGCCGATCTTCGCGGCAGTAGAGCATGAGAAACCCGCCGCCGCCAGCGCCAGTGATTTTGCCGCCGCCAGCGCCAGCTGCGATTGCTGCGGCATACGCTTCATCGATCGCACTATTGGAAATACCGCTCGCAAGTTGTTTCTTGTGCCTCCAGCTTTCATCGAGCAGTGCGCCAAAGTCATCGAGTCGCCCATCTTCGAGCGCTGCCTTGATCTGCCAGCCCAGTTCTTTGATGCGGTGCAACGACTCGACCGTTTTGCCCGTACCTTGCTTGCTGCGTTCGCGCTGCTCGCTTAGGATATCGCGCGCCTGACGCGTAGCGCCAGTATAGAAGAGCATCAAACGACGCTCGAGCGCACGGATGCTGCTCGCGCTCATGTTGAGCGGCGTCACGCGCACCCCGTCGGCACTGAACTCGAAACAGTTGAGACCGCCAAACGCTGCGGCGTACTGATCCTGCTTGCCGATCGGTGCTTCGAGACGTCTGGTTTCGATTTCGTATGCCGTCTCAGCCAGCTGGCGCTTGTTCATCGCGTTGCCCGCCAGCGTGCTGCAAATATTGCAAAGGGTCACCGATACGGCGCTCGATGATCCCAGCCCTGTTCCGGGCGGCACTTCCGATGCGATGAAGATATTGACTGGCATACGCAGGTTGAAGTGTTCGTAGATCGCCTGACCCATGCGCATTTCCAGGTTGCTGTTAACAACCCCGCCATCCACCGGCACCTGAAGAATACTGCTACGATAATCGGCAGAAATGACCTGGAAGGTCGTATCGAAATTCCTGGTCACGATGCCGTAAATGTACTTGTTGATCGAAGCGCTGACGACCATGCCACCAAAACGCTCATAGTATGCAGCAAGATCGGTTCCGCCGCCGCCAAAACTAATCCGTACCGGTGAGCGTGCAATGAGCATGCTTCATCTCCTTACGCACAGGGGCGTTGATCACTGCCAGTGAAAGTGAATCACGGCGGCAAAACACCGCCGTTGTCACTGCTGATGCCACTTTAGCACGCAGCAATGAAGCTGCGGTAAACTAACGAAGCGGTGACAATGACATTTTTCTTACTAACCGGTCGTTTGTGGCCCATCCGCCGATGTGCTACACTAAATGAGCGAATCATAGATGGGTTCGGAGGAAAATGTGGCGCGGGTCATTGCAGTTGCAAACCTCAAGGGCGGTATCGGCAAAACCACGACGGTGGTCAATGTGGGCGCGGGTCTGGCATTGAAAGGCGCGCGTGTTCTACTGGTCGATACCGATGCCCAGGGGAACCTGGCAATGGCTTTGGGGATCCATCCCCACCGCACGCTCTACGATGTCCTGGTCGATAGCGCTCCTGTTGAACGTTGCATCGTCGAAGCCCGTCCCGGACTCGATCTTCTGCCAGCTGATGCAACCCTGATCGGCGCACAACCGATCATTGCCCGACGCCCGGATTGGAGCCGTGTGCTGGCGCAGGCGCTTCAACCGGTCGCCAGCGCTTATGACTTTGTGCTGATCGACTCGGCCGGTTCGCTGACGCCGTTGAATGTCAATGCGCTGGTTTGCGCCCACGATGTGATCGCCCCCACCACAGTCGAGCATTTTTCAGTCAAAAGCCTGGAATTGCTGACACTCCAGATCAGCAGGATCAAAGGCGCTGCCGGGCAGGTGCGTATGATTATTCCGACGATGTACGACCCGCGGATGCGGCAGTCCGGCGAGTTGCTTGCGCAGCTCCGAACCCGCTATGGCGACCGGGTGACGCCACCGGTGCGCGTGAATGTACGCCTCTCCGAGGCGCCTGCACAGGGCAAAACAATCTATGAGTACGACCCGCACTCGCGCGGTGCCATCGATTATGCCATGCTGGTTGAACACATTAGTCGATCGTTTGGTTTTACTGCACGCCCACAACCTGCCCGTCCGCTATCGGTCGCACTGCAACACTCAGCGCCATCCGCTGCACCAGTTGTTCCAGCACCATCCGACGTATCGGAAACCTGCCCTCACTGCGGGCAAACGCTGCACCATACGCATCTGGCCGGTTATCGCGTCAGTTATTGTGTGCAGTGCCGCTATAAGAAACAGAATCTGATCCGGGGACGATGAGCGCGCCGAGAATGACTCGCCGTTTGCGTCCTCGCAAGGGCACAGCCAATCGCCAAATCAATCCTGCGGCATATGTGGTTATGTAAACAGGAGTGATTCCATGGGAGTCGATGATTTTCGCATTGAAGCGCGCTGCCTGCTCGAGCGGATGCTTACCGACGCGCAGCAGACCGATGAACGCGACATGCTGATCGAGCGGTATACCGACGAATTAACGATGCTGTACGGGCAGCATGCCCATATGCTGCTGACAGAGGTGATCGAAGATGCGCGTACACGTCTCGACGCGCGGCTTTCACCTGATCCTATCCGCCAGACAATCGCTACCGTCCAGACAACCGTTCAGGACCTGTGGAACGCTCTGTGGGGACCCGGCGATGTCCGGAGGTGATACTTTTTAGAGGTGATCTATAGCAGTTCTCATAGCATTGAACCTGGTGGACAAGGTTGAACACTCCTCAGACGACCACAGTAAACCTCGCACTCCCTACGGCGACCGAAATAGTGGAGATTGAGAATATAAACTGGCCAGGCAGGGCAAAGCCCGCCTGCGCGGGCTGGTCTATACTCTGCCGGAAGTGGGCGTCTCATGTGACACGGCAGACCTAGACGAATGTCGATGTATCTGAGAAATGCCGTGATTATCATGGATGCTGGCAAGCAAAGCCGTCACTCACACATAGTACATCACATTACTCGGTGAACCTCGATGATCTGGTCATGCCCCGGTCCAACTGATACCATCCCCAGGCGTGCGCCGACCAGCTCGCACAGGCGCGCGACATAGGCGCGCGCTTCGGCAGGAAGTTGCGCAAAATGGCGCGCGCCCGACGTCGAGGTTTGCCAGCCGGGAAATTCCTCATAGATCGGTTCGACCTGCCCAAGGATAAACGGATTGGCTGGCGGATAATCGAGTTCGGTGTCGTGACGCCGGTAGCCGACGCACACCTTGATGCGCGGCAACGTGTCGAGCACATCGAGTTTAGTGATCGCTAGGGTATCGATGCCGTTCACCCGCACAGCATACCGCACCATTACCGCGTCGAACCAGCCAACCCGACGCAGGCGACCGGTCGTCGTGCCGACTTCAGCCCACGGGGTTCCGAGTTGACGCAGGACGGTCGCCGTTTCGTCTTCGATCTCGGTCGGGAAGGGACCCTCACCGACACGGGTGGCGTATGCCTTACAGACGCCGATAACCGAAGAGAGGCGGGCAGGCGGGATCCCGCTCCCCTGACAGGCGCCAGCTGCACCAGGCGGTGACGATGTAACATATGGGTAGGAGCCGTGGTCGATGTCAAGCAGCGCCCCCTGCGCCCCTTCGAGCAGGATCGGCAGATCACGATCCAGCGCGCGCTGGATGATTGGATGCACGTCGGCTACATGACGCTCGAGTTTGTTGCCATACTCCAGGTACTTCAGGAACGTTTCGTGCAGTGAAAGCGGCTGTGCGCCATACCACGCCGTCAGCATTTTATTCTTGATTTCCAGCGCATGACGGAGGCGACGCAACAATGTTTCCTCATGCAGCAGATCTCCTATACGAATCCCAATCCGCATCATTTTGTCGGCATAAGCCGGTCCGATGCCACGCCCGGTAGTGCCGATCTTCGCATCACCGCGGAGCGACTCATCAAACTGATCCTGAAGCACATGGTAGGGCATGATCACGTGTGCCCGGTCACTGACAAACAGTTTGGCTGTTGTAATGCCGCGCGCTTCGAGATCGGCGATCTCCTGCAATAGAACGGCAGGATCAACAACAACACCGCTGCCAATGATATTGACGATCCCTGGATCAAAGACGCCTGACGGGACAATATGGAGTTTGAACGTCCCGTGGCGATTGACAACGGTATGACCGGCATTGTTGCCGCCGCCATAACGAATGACTAGCCGCGACCGTTCGGCAAGCATGTCAACAATATGCCCCTTGCCTTCGTCGCCCCACTGGGCGCCAATTACTGCGACGACCGGCATATGTGGGCTCCCTTCTGCACTGCAACCCAAAAACTGTGATACGATACGAGCGAAAGCGTTATTCTTCGTATGATATTATAGCTGAGTTTCAATCCCGGGCGCATTTCTGCATCGAAAAGCTACCTTATCAGGTTCAGCCACCATCCATCAATGTGATTGCAGCCGCGGCACTGTCGGACGAGTTCTAGGTAGTGATGCTGGGGGTGGCGATCGGTATTCTGGTGATACGGTTCGCAGCCACGATCTTTACCCGCATGATTTCGTGGAGCCAGTAGTACAGACGGGCGCATTTCTGCTTCTTACGGCGATCAGTGCGGAGTTGCTTGCAAAGAGGTATGGCATATCCACATCGAAGAGATGACGTGGTTCGCCATTTTTGCCGGGATTCTGATCCTGACCGTGATTGTGGCGCGCACGCCGTTGCGCGGTCCGGTGCAACTGATGGCGTGTCCGTTTATCTAGATGTCGGCAATGGTTCAGTTGCGTCTTGAGGCGGCGACTGCGGTGGTAACCAGTCCGTTCTGCTATAAAGAACGCTCACCCGAAACGGACGGGATGTAGGCTCCCGGTTGCCCATAGCACTTGCACGTTCCCAAACGGCGCCGTCAGATCGAAAACGACGTAGCGGCTGCCGTTGGCATCTTCAATTGCATAGTCCTGCGGCGTGGCGTTCAACATAACCAGGGATGGCGCGGTAACATGTTCAGGAAGTGGTACACGGAGATAGATGCGCTCACCCGAACCGGTCACATGGATCTCGACGCCGTCCTCCATCCGGCGCCATCGGTAGGCGACATATCCGTCGGAGGCGGCATAGCGCGCCGTTACCTGTGCCTGATCCACGTCATGGGTGAAGATCCAGCGCGGGCTGAGCGTCACCTCGCGATAAAGCGCGCCACGATCTTCAACACCCGCTGCACCCTCGATCAACGCGCCGAGCATTGCTGATGCGCCCCATCCATCAGTTGGCAGCGTGTCCTCGCCGGAGATGCCTGGATTGCCAGCAGGGTAGTACCAGAGATAGGACGCACCAGTGGTACTGATTAGAAAATAGTAGCGGTGCAGGATCTCGAAAGCGTAGCGCTCCGCGCCATAGCGGAATGCGCCGCGTGCCAGTTCGCCGCCGACTAGCGGCATCAATCCGCCGTTGACGTATTCGCCAGGACGCTCGCCAGGACGCCCAGCAAGCCCGAAACTGCCTGGCGGAAATGGCGGATCGATGCTGTACCATTCAGCAAACGTCTCACCGCGCTGCAACCCGCGCCTGAAATATTCGTCGACAATCGCCCGTCCCTGGTTGCGACTCAGGACCTGACGGTTTAGCGCATATGCATTTGAAAGGCTGAGTTGAGCAGCTTCATCGATACCTGGTGTGTCAAACGGTTCCAGCGGCACAAAGTGGGTGTAGAAGCGTCCATTCCAGCTCAGCGCGTTCAGACGCTCCATGATCCCATCTGCTTCGGCACGCCACCGGTGCGCCAGTGCTGGATCGCCGACCCGTTCTTCGATCCGCGCCAGTAATTCAAGTGCGTGCGCCAGACCGGTGTTGTCGCCGTGGAAAATGCCCCAGATCGTCTGATTGTCGATCCAGTGCCGCGGCGCTGGTTTGCCGGTGGTTGGGTCGGTCGTGGTCGGACCGTAGGCGAAATCCCAGGTGTCAATAGTATAGGGGCGCTTGACCAATCTGTATTGTGTGTCCCATCGAAGCGGATCGTTCAGGGTATAGCGCACGGCACGGCGCATAGCATCGAGATTGGTTCGCAGCCAGGCGTCATTGCCGGTTGCCTGCCAGGCTTCGTAAACTGCCTGCACGAAGAGGTATTCAACATCTGCCTCGACTTCTTTGCGCAGCGGATGCATAACACCAACTGAAGGGCGTGCGAGAACATCGGGGAAACTGCCATCGGGTCGCTGAGCTTGTCGAAAGGCATCGATCAGGCTGGTGACATCCTTCTCGAAATAGCGAAATCCGCGCGCCTGGTATGTGTGATCGCGCAACCAGAGCAGCGGATTGTCGGGCGAACGATACCCGCGCACCGGTATGCCGTCAAGGTCGTATTCGAGCACACACTGTTCCATGAAGCGACGAATCATGGGGTAGAGGGCATCAAAGCGCTCCTGACCAGTTATCAGCGTCGTCTCGGCATCGAGCGTGTAGAGATGGCTTGAACCGCCCGCAATTGCACCATCGATGATCAGCAGGGCGCTGTGTGCGCCAGTTGCGCCGCCCGGCTGCACGGCAATGGTCCCGGCCCCATCGACGATGTCAATCACCCGGCGTTCGATCCGGCGCGCCCGTCCATCGTAGAGATACAGAATCGCACGACCATGGTAGCCCGGCGCTGCAATCCGAATCTCGACAGGGGTCAGTGGTAGCGCATTGGCTGGCGCCATCAGCGTTGCGCGCCATGGCGAGGCGGGCAAGTGTTCGAGTTCGGCGGGAGAACCGTGCGCCCAACCAGACGGCAGAGGGAGCACAGTCAATCCATCGGGGCGCAACGCGATCAAGCCGCGGCGGTATACTTTTGTCGGCATCCCGTCCAGGAAAATCGGCGCACTGACGGGTTCACCGAGGGTAGCCGCGCTGCCAGAGCGTGTCCAGTAATCGGTGAAGACATCGGCGGTTGGTGATGAAGGGATCGGCGATGGAGACGATGGCGTTGACGGATCGATGGGTGCTGTGGAACAGGCGGCGACCATGAGCAGCGCAATGAAGAGCAAGAGATGATGTTTCACGGTGGTGAAGAACTGAGAACCAAGAACCAAGAATCAGGAACTGAGAACCGAGAACCCGCGCTTTTGCAGATACAACCACGGGAGCAATCCGGTTCCGGGCATTGTACCACACTTGCCGGTCATTCTATGACGCTGTGACATCGTATCCAGCTGCACGCCACAGGAGTGATTGGAACACACTCGCTGGCAGCGACCTGACCAGCCAGTTGCGCAACAGACACTAGGCTGGATAGACTATTTGTGCGCCTGCGCCGATGGACCACTCAGCAGCACGCGCTGCATTCCCGGTTCAATACGGTTACGAAGCGATAACATCTAATTATCATAACTCTACCTGCAAGCCTTGATCATGCGGTATCATATAAAAGTAGAGGGATGACTCCGCCCAGAATGCGGTCAGTCATCCCTTACGCATATGTGCCTCTAAATCGAGATGGGTAATGCCGCAGAGTCATAGAACACCATACTCTAGCGGTTGACAGAGCTGCAATGATGCGCCCGAGGAGCACTGGCAACGTCGCTGGTGTGCAATGTTAGCACAAACAAGGAGGCTCTCCCGATGTATGTCGAAGCCCATCGCGCGATCGCGCGATATGCCGCCGAAGCGGTGTGGAATCAGGGACGCCTGGAGGTCATCGACGACGTTTTTGATCCCAACTTCATCAACCACGATCCATCGGCGCAACAGGTGCGCAGTGCGAAAACGCTCAAGCGCTGGATTGAGCGGTTGCGCATTGCGTTCCCAGATATGCGCATGACAATCGAAGACCTGATTGCTGAAGGTGATCGGGTCGTGATTCGCTGGAAATGGACAGGAACGCACACTGGATTCTTTGGGTCGATCCCTCCTAGCTACAATGCCGTTACCCTGCACGGTATCACGATTGAGCGATTTGCCAATGGCAAGATTGCCGAGGCTTGGTGGAGTTACGATGGCTCGGCGATGATGTTGCAGATTGGGGCATTTCCGATGGCGCTGGAGGTTGGACGCTGAAGGTGGTCGGTGGAAGGTGACAGGTGAAAGACGACATTCGGTCTTTCCCCTGGTATGCGCCTGGCGCGGCACCGCTTCAATCGGCGGCACGCTCCTTTTGCACTGTTATCACCGTAAGCCACGCCAGCGCTGCCAGAGCAACTGCAAACATCACTGCCGAGAGCATTGGCCACCACGGAACTGTGTTGGGCCAGATCAGCAGGTTGGTTGCCTGGGCAATGGTCAACAGCAGAACAATTCCTCGCGTGTGGCGCGACGATTGACCAGCGATGGCGCAGGCGATCAGCAGCGCCGCCGTGATGGTCACCATGTATTGCGGACTGAATACCCGGTTCAACAGCAGGAATGCTGCCGGTGCAAGCGCTGCCAATGCCGCCGGACGCCATGTGGATGACGGAAAACGCAGTGCGCTCAGGATCAGGCTCGCGAGAACGATACCCTGCACGCCAACGGCAATCCCCATCATCGTCCCGCCAGTTTCCACCGATCCCCACGGCGCCGGAAGACGCGCCCAATACTCCGGGTCAGTCGTCAACACTGCCAGAAACCATACGCTTTCACCGGTAATGGCGCGCCTACCCTGGATCAGGTACGGCGCAAGAAAGCGTTCTCCATCGATTAGCGCGAATGGGAGTGCTGTCGCAGCAACTGCTGCACACAGACCGCCGCCAAATGCCAGGATATACGCGTAGCGGCGGTCTTCCCGTGAACTGAGATGCGCCAGCGCCAGTGCTGGCGCCGCCAGCCAGGGCGTCCATTTCAGGGCGCCGCCGATACCAAGCGCCGCACCGCTCCACACTATACGTCGGTGTGTATGTGCCGCCAGTCCAAGTGCCAGAAATGCTGTTGGCAACGGATCGTATTTGCCATGCCAGAAGGGGAGCAGCAGCGGCGAGAGCGCATAGAAGCAAGCCAGCTCAGTATTCCCGCTGGTTGAAGATGAAGATCGCCGCTTACTCATGCTCCAGATCGCCCAGACGATGAGCAGGTCAGCGACTGTGTTGCAGATCGGCAGTGCCAGTGCGAACAGTTCACGGCTCGTGGGCAGCGCCAGAATCGCCCAAGGTATCAGTGCGCCGGAAGGGTACTCGACCACTGGCAACCCCAACTCCAGTGTTGCGCGTCCGTAGTTGTAGAAAAGTTCAACATCCGGGTCACTGCCGATCTCCCCACAGAGCAACCGTGTTGTCAGCGCTGCCAGGCGAACGACCAGTGCGATCTGCAGCACCCCCGAAAGCGTCAGGGTTCGTCCGATATTATGCCACATACCCCACACGACGCACGCTGCCTGTGCTGCAATTACTGCTACGCTCCAATCCCCTCGTGCAACACCTGTCACTAGAAGCGCATCGAGCGCCACGCCGCCGGACGCCACCAATAGTGCAGGTCGACAATCAGCTGTTGGCACATGGCGCGGTTCCCGGCGTTCCAGCCAGGCAAACAGGAACGCCACACCCCCCAGAAGAACGGCGTAGAACGGCAGAAATGGAACTGTGCGCGCTGGCAGCCAGACCCACAGCACGCCACATCCCCCAATGACTGCCAGCGCAACGGCGGTTCGCCCTATCAGGCTTATAGCATTGCGTCCGATCAGGCTGGCAACCAGACCGATCGCCAGCAATGCGAGGACATGCTGCACTGATGGGAGCGCTAGCATCCGGGCAGATGCCACGCTGGCGCGGTAGACAAGCACGCCAAGATTGCGACGGTCGTTGGGCGGCTTCCACGTGTCGCTCTGAATCGTGATGTGGAAGGCATCACCCGACAGCAGATCAGGGCGAAGCAGCAGCAGGTAACGGCGAGGGGCATCCGACAGCGTTCCTGTGACCGATGTTGTAGCAACCGCCAGAGTAACCGATGGAGAGGGCGTTTCAGGGGGGCGGGGCGCTGCCATAACGATCTCGACGACGACTGGCACGCCATAACCGGAAGCAATCAACGTCACACGCGCATCGCCGTCAGTCCACCGAAACGAACCGTATCCATCACGTTCGCGTGTCTCGAAGCCGCGGGCGCACCCGACATCCTCGCCAGCGCCGACGTCGCACGTTGGCGGAGGAGCGATAGAAGTTGCGACAGCAGCCGTCAGCAGTGCCGCCAGTATCAGTGTGATGCCATGAAGCCAGGCGCATCGTTGTACTCTGTTCACAAAGGAGATCTCATGCAACAATACGGTTGCGGAGAACACCCAACCCGGCAGCCTCAAGCTCAACCAGATCATCAGGTTTGAGCCAGGGTCCCTGTCCGTCGGTGGCCTCGAGCAGCGAACCGCCAATAGCACCACAGGCAATCACGTCGCCGGGGAACAGGGTGCACCCTTCAGAAGCAGCAGCAATCATCTGGGCGAAAGAGTACGTTAGATCGCGAAGGTTGCCGCGCGACTGTTCGACGCCGTTGACGCGAGCTATCAGGGTCAGGTTGAACTGACCATCGTCGAGGGCGTATTCCTGAAGTTCGTCCGGCGTGGCAAGCCAGGGACCGATGGAGGTCGCTGCATCTTTACTCTTGCTGAAGGCAAACCCGGCGATCAGTTCCTCGCGCTGGATGTCACGTGCTGTCCAATCATTGAGCAGCAGATATCCGGCAATATAATCGTTGGCCTCTTCGGGGGAAATGTCGCTTCCGCTGCGACCAATAACGCACGCTACTTCGAGTTCGTAATCGAAGGCGACAGTGCGTGGGAGCGGCACATGGGCTTCGGGGCCATACATGGCTGCGTG
Organism: Roseiflexus sp.; assembly: GCA_017743475.1. Lineage (GTDB taxonomy): Bacteria > Chloroflexota > Chloroflexia > Chloroflexales > Roseiflexaceae > Roseiflexus. The sequence goes on from JAGHYV010000007.1 coordinate 32,134, forward strand.
GTTGCCAAAGGCGAAGAGCGGACGTTCATACCAGAAATAGGGAATACCGCTGCTGTGCAGATGGGCAAGCGCCGCCATGTGTCGTTCGCTGGACTCAAAGCAGCGCAGGCTGGAAGGGCGCGGCAATGGCGGCAGTAGGCGCGCCTCGTCAAGCGGGATAAGCATTTCGACGCCGCCGATCATCAAAGAACCGTACTGCGGAACGAGATGCTCATCATCCACACTGCCGATCTGATCAATGACCGCCGCCACAATCTCTGCTGCCCCATCGAGACCCATGCCATCCGGCACGCCATCCAGCACATCAAGCAAACTCCAGGGTGGCTGAGGTGGATCTTCGAAGACAAGCGGCGCAGCTGCCGCCAGGTCGATAATGGTACTACCGAGCAGCACGCCAACCCGCGGCTGGCGATCAATGAACTGAAAGGTGACCAGACGCATGGCTCACTCCTTCGGGTGCGCTGCGTGCGGATCATAGCCGCCACTGGCACGAGTGTCAAATCCGAATGTGGAACGAGATGGTACAATATATCTACAAAAAGTCCGCTCAATCAAGGAGTTCCATGTGTCTCACACGCACCGCCCGATCATCGGCATTCCATGCCTGGTTGGTATCGCTTACTTCGCCCGAGACGACGCCTGGTTTCCCAAAATCTACGGGAACGTTATTGATTATCTCCAGGCAATCGAAGCAGCCGGAGGCGCTCCGCTGCTCATCCATCTCACAACAAATGATGACGTGCTGAACACCCTCTATCAGCAGATCGACGGATTGCTCCTGGCTGGCGGCGAAGATATCGATCCCGCCTCCTACGGTGCTCCGCGCCACCCGCGACTGGGCAACCCCGATCCCTTGCAGGACGATGTCGAAATCAAACTGACCCGACGTGCACTCCAGGACGGGAAGCCGATCCTGGCGATCTGTCGTGGCATTCAACTCCTGAATGTAGCGCTCGGTGGTACGTTGTATCAGGACATTCCTTCTGAGATTTCAGGCGCTCTGAACCACAATGAATCGACCGACCAGCAGGACATGCGATACTTGGCGCACCCTATCGTTATCGAACCCAACTCGCGGCTGGCGGATCTGCTTGGCGCAACCGAAGCGATGGTCAATACCGTGCATCACCAGGCGCTGCGCGATGTTGCGCCAGCGCTGCGCGTCACTGCTTGCGCTCCAGATGGCGTCATCGAAGCGGTCGAAGCAGGATCATCAGCTTGGGTCGTGGGCGTACAATGCCATCCAGAGATGCTGTGGAACGGCACCGATCCGCGCTGGGCGCGAGTGTTCCAGGCATTCGTGCAGGCAGCGAGAGGGTGAACGTTCAAGGTTTATAACTCCCGCCATGCAGCGGTCTGCCAGCGATCAGGTTCTCCAGTGCTGGTGTTATTTCCTCGCGGGTAATGCCCCCCTCGTACCGGGCGACGATCGTGCCGTTCGCATCGATCAGAAACAACCATGGTTCCGATTGCAATCCCCAGGCAATCATTGGATCGGAAAGCCCTACGTTGCGCTCTTCGAGCGTGGGTGCACGCCCTTCCTGCGCCAGCTTCTGGAAGACCGCGGATTGCGCTTCAAACGACTCGCGGAACGGGTGGCGGAAAACCTCGACATGGATGAAGTTGATGCGATCACCGTAGATTTTCTGCAACCCCTGCATTACACTCAGGCTGGGAGCGCATACCGCTGTGCGACAGAACGCTGGCGTCGCGAACAGAAGCGCCGTTGGCTTACCGTTCTGCAGTGCTGCATCCAGGCTGATCTGGTACATTGAAAGGTCGTCGACCCGCCCAGACGAAAGATACGATGGATCGGGCACATCACGCACGGTCAATGTTTTGACGGGTATTGCCTTATCGCCAACATTCGGTACGTCCGAACGTTCTTTGACTTCGAGACGCAACCGTGCAACCGTCGGTTCTGATTGACCGCTGAGCGTTGTTTGCACCTCGATCCCCCAATTCCCCGCCCGGTCGAATGTCGGATAGGCGACGTAGATGGCTGCGGGAAGCCCCTGACCATAGTAGATCGCATCGGTCTCGAACCTGACTGGTGAACTGGTATCGTTCAGATCGAAGAAGCGCAGATGAATCTTCGCGCCCGGATCATTGACCGGCGAACCATCGCGGATCAGACCCAGCGCAATGCGATTCGGACCGACAACCGCTTCGGTGAAGGCGAAGACTGGCGTCACCTGACCGGAACGCGTCGGCTGCTGCGCGCATGCGCCGAGGAGCAGCGCCAGCAGAAGGAATATCAGCAATCTGAAACGCATAGACATGTCCTGGCTATTATGCATCGAAAATATCATCAACCGCGATGCCAAATCCATCAAGCAGTTTTGAGATTGCGCGCTGACCCCGGTGAAAGATGCCATGCAGCGCATATTCATGCAGCGTGAGAACCGTTACCGTCTCATCAAGCGGATTGACGATCCAGTATTCGGGAATGCCTGCTTCGGCGTAGTCGCGCACCTTTTCCTCAGTATCGCGCTCCGGTCGGTCAGGGCTGACAACTTCAACGACGAGATCGGTGCCAAGCCAGAAGGCGTCCTGATACCGGGGATCACTGGCAGATCGCAATAGGAGAATGTCGGGTTCGCGGAACTTGCCCGGACGCAGCCGCAGACGCAGGGGCGCCACCAGCACTTTCCAGCCTGTCGGCTGCACTGCCGTCTTGAACTGTTCGTACAGCAGCAACAGAATCGTCTGATGACGACTGGTCGGAATCGGCAGCACCTCGATAGAGCCGTCTGCAAACTCGATCAAATGGTTGGTCTGTTCGGTCAATCGCAGGTACTGCTGCTCCGTCCAGAGTCCCTGAAGCGGCGCAAGATCGGCTTCCAGCCCGTCGCTGCGCGTGATTTTCAATGAATTAGCATGCGATTCGACTGTCATGAGCCTTCCTCGCTCACCGACCAGATTCCTGTACATGTATAGTACCACCTTAAACGTTCAACGTTCCAACCTTCAACCTTCAACGTTCCCAGCCTCCCCCGCGCAGCAGACATTCTTGTGGTAGGATTCTCGGAGAGCATATCACGCTTTTCGGACATCACCCGCCGGATCGATGACCCCGGATGTCCGGTCATATAAGGAGAGGATCATGCATCTGGCAATTGTTGGTGCCGGGATGGCCGGTCTCAGCGCAGCGCGTGAGATGCGTCGGCGACGACCCGATCTGACAATCACCATCTATGAGAAGAGTCGCGGCTTCGGTGGGCGTGTTGCCACACGGCGGCGCGATGGGTTCGTCTTTGACCATGGCGCACAGGTCATCAAGGCGCCGGATGCCGGTATGAAACATCTGTTGACTGCTGAACTTCCTGCCGAAGAGTTGCGACGCATAGATCGCCCAGTCTACGTTTTCCACACCGATGGGACAATCGCTAGAGGCGATCCGACACTCAATGCCGAACCATCCTGGTTTTATGCCAGTGGTCTCAACCGGCTAGGAAAGTTGCTCGCCGCTGACCTCGACGTGCGCCTGGAAACACGCATTGCTGCGTTGCGTCGGGAAGCAGGAAGCGCGCGCTGGATGCTGTTCGACGCGCGAGGCACGCACGTCGGAACCGCTGATGCGGTGTTGTTGACACCGCCAGCGCCGCAGACGGCGGAAATCCTAGCGATGAGCGATTTTGACCCGATGCTGCGTGATATGCTGGTGCGGGAACTGATCCACGTACCGTATCGACGCTGCCTGACGGTGACCCTGGCGTACAACCGACCGATTGAGCGTCCGTTTTACGCACTGGTCAATATTGACCGGCAGCATCCGATGGCCTGGCTGGCACTTGAGCACACGAAAGGACCAGAGCGCTGTCCCCCCAGTCATAGTCTGCTGATTGCGCAAATGGCAGGACCCTTCAGCATGCAGCAGTGGGATGCGCCTGCTGAGGAACTGGCGTCGGCGGTGATCGAGATCGTCAGTATGATGCTTGGGGAGGATCTGCGCCAGCCGCTGTGGTATGATCGTCAGGGATGGCGCTATGCTCTGCCAGATGGAATGGCTGACACGGCAGTGTTGAACACGACCCAAACCGGGCTATTCTTTGCTGGCGACTATACTGCCGGGCTTGGGCGCATTCACCTGGCGATCAAGAGTGGTCAGGAGATCGCCGACGCAATTGCCAGCTGGCTTCGATAACACAATGTAAAGAAGGTAAAGAGATGTCTGTTCACAACACAAACCCGGCAACCACGTCTTCAGAAGCGCGTTTCCCGTGGCGCGCATTGCTGATCGGTCTCGGCGTAGCGCTGACGCTGGCAGCAATTGCGTTGCTGAGCCAGGGGAGCAGCAACCCGGTTGTGCCGCGTGGCGCCAGCATGCTCATTCTGGCGCCAGCTGCGTTCCTGGCGGGCGTGTTCAGTTTTCTTTCGCCCTGCACGCTGCCGATACTGCCTGCCTATTTCGCGTTTACGTTTCAGGCGCAACGCGAGCGCATCGTGATGATGACCATTGCCTTCTTTCTAGGGCTGGCGACGACGATGGTGCTGCTGGGCGCAACAGCGACGGCGATCAGTCAGTTGCTGTTTCGTAACCTGGAGACATTGACCTTCATTGGCGGCGTGATCATCATCATCTTCGGCATCCTCAGCATGCTTGGCAAAGGGTTCAGCGGCATTCAGATCCTGTCGCGCCCATCGGCAAGTATTGCCGGATCGTATCTATATGGTGCCACATTTGCATTGGGATGGACGGCGTGCGTTGGTCCGATCCTGGGAGCGCTGCTTACCCTGCTGGCAACACAGGGCATTGCGATTCTCCAGGGGGCGATACTGGCGTTCATCTATGCACTGGGGCTGGGATCACCGCTGATCATCGTAGCGACCTTCTTCAGCCGACTGGGGACTGGCTCGCCTGTCTGGAAAGTGCTGCGCGGACGCGGATTCACCTTGAGCGTCGGCAGGTACACCCTCCATCTGCACACTACCAGCCTGATCAGCGGGGCATTACTCTTTCTCATGGGTTTGTTGCTGGCAACCGGGCAACTGACGGCGCTGAGCGAGTGGGCGCAGCGTACTCCGCTGGCACAGTGGGCGCTCAGCCTGGAACAGTGGGTGCAACGCATCTTCTTTGAACAGTAGACAATCCAGCGGAAGGAACAACGCATGAACAGTCACCCCGACGCAGCAGGATGCGTCGTCTATCGCTACGATGAGCATGGTCAACCGCTCATTCTGCTGATCCACGACCAGTATGGCAAATGGACGTTACCCAAGGGTCACCTGGATGCAGGCGAGAACGCCGAAACAGCGGCAGTGCGCGAGGTACACGAAGAGACCGGAATCACTGGCAAGTTAGGCGCATTTGTCGGTACGATCACCTACCCGGTGCAGAAGAAGGGCGCATCGTATCTAAAGCGCGTCGATTTCTTTCTGCTGCATGCGGATAGCAGCGACGCGGTTCCTGAAGCTGCCGAAGGAATCACAGCTGTGGGATGGTTTCCGCCTGGTGAGGCGGAGGTGCGCGCCGGGTATGATCAGATCCGTCTCGTAATCGCTCGCGCCGCTACGCTGATCCCACCGCAGTCATCATCCTGCTCATAGTCGCTACAACCGCGGCAGCACAACCCCCGTCTGATTCTGATATTTGCCCGCTTTGTCAGCATATGACACGAGCGGTGGCTCGTCGCTCTCGAGGAACAGCACCTGGGCAATCCCCTCGTTGGCATAGATCCGCGCTGGCAACGGCGTTGTGTTTGAAATCTCGATGGTCACATACCCGCACCACTCCGGCTCCAGCGGCGTCACATTCACAATAATGCCGCAGCGTGCAATGGTGCTCTTTCCGAGCACGATGCAGAGCACATTGCGCGGAATGCGAAAATATTCGACCGAACGCGCCAGGGCGAAAGAGTTGGGGGGAATGTCACAATAATCACCACGCACATCAACGAATGAACGCGGATCGAAATGCTTCGGGTCTACCAGCGTATTGAAGACATTGGTGAACACTTTGAACTCATCTGCGACACGCATATCGTAGCCATAGGAGGAAAGTCCATACGAAATGATGCCGCCGCGCACCTGTTCGGCAACGAATGGTTCGATCATGCCGTACTCACGCGCCATCACCTGTATCCAGCGGTCGGATTTAATCGTCACAGACACCTCCCTCTCCAACGGTCTGCAGCCATATTCCGCTGATGGATTGGGTATTATACCAGAGGGGAATCGCAGCGCTGCACGACACGCAGTCGTTTCTCATTCAGGCATAGTATTCTTGGTAATACTCTGGCATCCGACATACGTATAACAGATATGCAGATCAATATCAGCTAAGTCAGTGCACGACAACAGACGTTCTGGCAAACCCTGACACTGCCTGGAACACACGTCCACGACCGATACCTTCCCGATAGGAGACGCCTCGATGCAACCTCTCACTCTACCAGACTGGCAACGCTCCAACGCCCTTGATCGCTTTAGTTTCGCATCGTTCGTCGAGGAACAGCGGAAAACGCTCCACAGCCGCAGCATGATGCTGGCGTTGAGTTTCCTGATCGAAGATTATGCTGCCCAATCCCCAGGGACGCACCTGATCGTGGCATTCCAGCGTTTCTCAAACTATCGCCGCCAGATTCGACGCTACCGGAACATAGTGCCTAGACTGGTGCAGGCGTTTGTGATGGGATTCCCGGACGAAACACCTCCTGAGTTGCCTAATGTCACTCTGGTCGCACTGGAAGCAGACTGGCCCCTGGTGCACGAGTGGATTGTGATCGCCTGGGGACCAATGTGCGCCGCCGCACTGGTGGCACACGATGAGGAACAGTGTGCACCGCACCGCGTCTCACGCCGGTTTCAGGCAGTCTGGACAACCAGCGTTGCGCAGATCGAGCCAATGGTGACGGCGTTCTACCGCGCTGTCGGGCAATCGACGCCGGTCTTCACACGTGACCTGCTTGCCATGCAGCGCACGACGGTGGCGATGCAGAAAGAACTCACGGCCCGACTTCGCACGATCGGGTGATCGGTGTCGCCTGGCTTTTCACGTTACAGGATTTCTCAGATACGTTGACTATCGTCTAGGTCTGCTGTATCGAACGAGACGCCTATCCAGTATGCGCCGCGTGCTGTCGGGCTATGCGAGACGAAGCCCGGCTGCGCGGGCCATGTATTTACTCAAAGACCATATGCCTTTGGCTAAGCGAGGCGAAGCCCGTCCGCGCGGGCTATACAACCTCTTGTAAGATTCGCGGAGCGAACAAGAGAACATCCATTACGATTATCTGGCGTAAGCATTTTTTGCGAAGCCTTAGGTTCGATAATAATGCTCCGAACGTTCTTTTCGGCGTATGCACTAAAGTTACGCCCCTATGATGTCAGAGAGGAGAAGTTAAGGAATGAACATTGCCAATAGCGTCCCCGATCCTGTCAACCCTGTTGCTCTCACTGACCGTCTGGCGCAGATGGAACAGTTGAAACGCATTGTGGAGACCGGTGATTGATCGAAATTGACTCCAGAGGTCGCTTACGTGAATCAGGCTGCCTCCACCTACTTTGGGGCAGAGCTAGCCGCGTGTGTTGGTCAACCGGTGACAGCGTTCGTCCATCCTGATGATCATGAAAAAGTGCAGCAATGGCTTTCAGAATGGAGCATGAACCAACAGCGATACCTTTCGGACGAGATTCGGGTCGTTCACCGTCACGGCGCTCTCTTTCATATGCTCTGGAAGGTGACATTCCACCAGGACGATACAGGACGACTCCAATCGATAACTGTCGTCACGTGCGACATCACTGAAATGAAATAGCAGGAAGAGACGCAGCGCGCTTTTCGGCTGTTCATTGAGAACTCGCCTGATAGCTTTGCGATCGTCGACCAGAATCTTCGACTGACGTATACCAATCATGCATTCAATGCCATGCTCGACGAGCCATTACCGGTCAGGCGGTCGGTTGTCGAACTGGTGTGCGCAGACGATCACGCGACGCTGGTAACAGCCGCCAGAACAGCAGAGCGTGGTCAGGCGGCATGGGACGTCGTTCGCTACGTGCGCAGTGACGGAACGTTGATAACAGTCCATACGGGAATGATCGGGTTGTGCGATCACCAGGGCAACCTCATCGCCTATGCTCTGGTCAACCGTGATATGACTTCCCAATTGCAAGCCGAAACAGAATTGCGCCGGAGTGAGCAACGGAATCGCGCTCTGCTGGCGGCAATACCCGATCTGATGTTCGTGCTGAGCGCTGATGGCATCTTTCTTGATTACAAGGCTGATAAGCTGCTCTTGCCGCCAGAGGCGTTTCTCAACCGCCACGTCAATGAGGTGCTTCCACCGCCGCTTGCAGCCCAGGTGCTTTCCCATCTCGAGTGTCTCAAACGCACCGGCGAAATGCAGGTGTATGAGTATCAAATTGAGTTTATGGGACAGATCGAAGAGTACGAAGCGCGGATGGTACCGCTCCAGGATAGCGCCCTTGTGCTGGCTCGCGACGTCACGGCTCATCGTCGCGCCGAGCGCGAACGGGTGGCGATGCAGGAGCAGATTATTCAAGCTCAGCAGGCCGCCCTCCGCGAACTGAGCACGCCGTTGATGCCAATTGCCGATGGGGTGGTGGTGATGCAGTTGATTGGGGTAATTGACACTGCTCGTGCACAGCAGATTATAGAGAGTTTGCTGCATGGCGTGTCCGAGTATAAGGCGCGCGTTGCACTTATCGACATCACTGGCGTTAGAGTTGTTGACACCCAGGTCGCTGGAGTGCTCCTGCGTGCTGCTCAGGCAGTCCGCCTGCTGGGTGCACAGGTGATCTTGACCGGCATCAGCCCGGAGATCGCCCAGACACTGGTGCATATCGGCGCCGAGATCCGTGACGTGAAAACAAAGGCGACCCTCCAAGAGGGAATTCGCTATGCCATGACGGTCGGAACCGATCGTGAGCGCCAGTAAGCGGTTTATCCTCCGTCGTGCAGCAATGCCAGCGCAGGCGCTCGATGCCAGAAAGAAGATGAACTCGCCAGAAGCGCAAGGACGGACGAAGGTACGACCTTCGCCCGTCCAGGATGCAGGATGATCTGATCAATTGTTCCGCCAACCTGACTGTACAGTGGTGAGGTGTCTTCAGGCGATACCGATTGCAGCCAGTTCGTCCACATTCAAGTGCTAGCGATAGATCTCTCGATGGTGGCTGCCAAACAGGAGCGCAATGCCAATGCCAATCAACACCAGGGGCCACAGGACGCCAGTCAGGTGCGCCGCTGACATCAGCGGCAGCATGCCCATTGTGCCAAGCACCGCAGCCGGAACGAACATCCAGCGCATGACGGGATTGGTGTGCAGCAGTGCCAGGATCGCAAACGTCGCCGACAGACCGAGGAACAACACACTGCTGATCGCTGCTTCGGGTAGTACATCGGCGAGCGCTGCGGTTGCAGCGACACTCAGCAGTGCACCACCGGGAATGATCGCCCACCAGCGCGACCGATTCATCAGGACAATCGCCAGGAACCCCAGACCCAACATAGCGAGGAAGATCGATCCGACGATGCCATCGGGAAGCCAGGGTAGCAGTTCCTCAGCACCAATCGTCATCGCAAGGCCCAATAGCGCGCCTGCGGGAATGGACGCCCACCAGCTGGCGTCGCTCTTCAAGAAGAAATAGAGGAAGACAGCGCCGCCAGCGCCGACTGCCGCTCCCCACACCAGCTCTCCCACGAAACCGGCCATACCCAGGTTCTGCAACAGGCTCAGCACACCAAAAAGCACTAGAAGAATGCCGATAATTATCGCATTATTTGAAGATCGCTCTTCCATTGCGCACTCCTTTTCGTGTGATTTTCTTTACCAACCATAGCACAAAGCGGCATACAGCACATCTATCGAACCGCCAGCGTTGGTTCCGACTTTTGGCAGAGGTGGAAGGATGACCTTTTGCAAGAGACGACGGTCATCCTCTTCCGAAGTGAACAATACTCAACTGTCAGGGCTTGATCCCATCCAGCGAAGTGTGATAGAGTCTCAATGCATTGCAGAAGAACATCCTGCTGCTCATCACCTGCAACCCCTACGTTCCTTCCAAGAGAAGACGAAGTTGCAGATAATCGACAATCGAATCGACAGTATACCCTGCATTCCTGCAACATCATTCGCTGCTTCGCTGCCCCTCTGTGCGCTGTATGCACCGATCTCGACCTCCATCCAGGCGAATGACCCACGTTTGATAGATGCATGAATCTGAAACGGTTCACTTCATTTGTGATGGTCCTCCTGTTGCTTGTGACCACTGCCTGTACTGGTCTCTCTTCTCCTGACGCTCAAACTGCCACACTGCCTGTTGCAGCACTTCAGACATCGCCATTGCCGTCTCCTGTCACGCGGCCGACTGTCATTCCCACCATAGCACAGCCGACGGTCGCGCCAACCGCAGCGGAAGGGATCTATCTCATCAACCGACGCGCCACAAGTGCTCATAGCGCATTCGAGCGTGTCAACCTGGTGCTCTACCGTGCAACGCTGACCAGTGATCGCCTGATCCTGCGTGTGGGATTCCACAATGTCAGCGACTCAAGCTTTTCCATCATCGCGACTGTGGATGCCAGCGATCTGCGCCTGGTCGATGCCGCAGGGAATGAGTACCAGCCTGTTGAGTTCAGCGACAATCTGAAAAGCATCGATCCACCGAATGATTTCATGCCCGGTCAGGCGAATGTCAGCGATGTCACATTTCGTGTACCGACCGGACCCGCGCCTTACGAACTCCGCTTCCCGACTTATGACCCAATTACTACTCGACCAGCCGGTGCCATCGGCGATGCAATCGGTTCCCGAGGGAACATACCCGCTCGCAGTCGAACTGTACAGTGGACGGAGCGCGCTCATGCCGATCCGTCTGCGTCTGGACTCCATCACAGTGACGCAGCGGGAGGTGATCGTTCAGATCGCCTTTGTGAATACCCTGCGTCGGGGGTACGATCTGGGCAAGGGTCTGAAAGGAAGCGATGCACGCCTGCTCGACGCCGAGTTTGCGGCGTATGAGCCGATCAGGGTGAGCGATAGCCTGGCGGAGAATATTGCGCCGCCGAAAGGATGGCTGCCGGGACAGGCATATGTTGGGGAGGTGACATTCCCTCGACCGGAACGTATGGAAGAGGTGCGGTTCATCTTCCCTGAGTATGCCGCTGCAACGCTGCGCTTCAATGCGACCGGGCTGGCAAGCGCTGCGGTCACCTCAGCAACTGGCAGCGCGCCGCCGCCAACAGCGACACCGACGTTGGAACAGGTGGCGCTGCGCGAGCTGGAGAACCTGCTGGAACGGCAGACGAAGGCACTGGTAACCGGCGATCTGACTGCATACCTGGCAACGTTCGCGGAAGGGTTGCGCCGGGAACAGCAGACGATCTTCGAGCGAAGTCGGAAACTGCCGTTGAGTGACTATCAATTGAGCACATCGCCCTCAACGATGCTGCTGTCCTCCCATCTGGAACGAGGACGCATCAGCAACATTGCCGTCTTCATACGGTACTGGTTGCGCGGTGCTCCGGAGGACAATCCATTCCAGCACACAGTGCGCTACACTTTCGAACGACAAAATGGGGGATGGATTGTCAGCGCATATGAACCGGAAAAACCGCCGCCCTTCTGGTGGTCCGGCGATGTTATAGTACAGGAAACGCCGCATTTCCTGATCATCACGCGACCGGATGCTGGCGATGCGTTGACGAAAGTGGCGCAGGAGCGCGAACAGGCATACCGCGACATTCAGGCTGCCGGGCTTGAACCGGAGGAGCGGTTTGTTGCCTACCTCACAACCACGCAGGAGGATTTCACGGCACAGACCGGCATGGGATCGCGCACCCTCGGCGCTGCTCTGTCGCTGTACGAACTTGCCGGCGATGAGATACAGACGCTGGGACGGGCGTTCTACATCAACGGCGAGGCGTTCAAAAACCAACGCGATGACAGCGGACCCTTTGGACGACTGGCGACTATCAGGCACGAACTGGTGCACCTGGCGTTGGCACGCGAGAGTCGACCATTCACGCCGATCTGGCTCGTCGAGGGCGCTGCAATGTACTACGCCGGGCAACTCTCGCCCGACTTCCGGCGTCGCCTGGTTGCAGATGGCAGACTGGACTACCTGAGCCTGGAGCGGCTCACTGACGAGGAGAGCCTTGGCGCTTACGACCTTCTTGGTCAGAGCGTCGGGTACGAATATATCTTCTCAGGCGAAACGGTGCGCTATCTGATCGACACCTACGGAACGGATTCGTTTCGGGAGTTCTACCGGTATTTCAGTCGTGTGCCAACGGAAAAAGTGATCGACCGGATGCCGCTTTTTTCGGTTGGCTTTGGCTCGCGATTTGGCAACCTCAGCCGGGAAGTGACGCCGGAAGCGCTCTTGAGTGTCTATGGAGTGACCATTGCTGACCTCGATGCGGCAGTCAAAAAGCGATTGCGGGAACAGCAACCCTGAGATAAGTCCGGTCGCTTATCTAGCGCTGCATCCGACAAGAAACCATCACGTTGTTTTCAATTATCTGCGCACTTGCTTCCGATAGGGCGGCTTCCCGGATTTCGAATATGCTGAAGAGCGCCCTGCCAAGCTGGCGCACCCGGTGAAAGGATTGAAGGCAATCTGAGGGATGATGTTGTAGGGTGAGAGAGTAAATGAACGACAGTGCACCGTGACCCCCACTCCGTCCCTGCTGCTTCTATAGTGCACACCCGCTGTGGGGCACGGCGCATGGCGCAACCGGAGAGGCGAAAAGCAACTGCGTATCGCTCTGCGCTGGCGGAAGATCGGTCAGCAGCACTCACGGTTCATCATCGCCTGCGATCCAGACAGCCACCAGCATGCTGGCGATCCGTTGTCCGCATGTTCCACAAACCTCCTGTGCCATCTATGCCCCGCTCCGGTCACATACCGCAGCACTGCCTGGCGGACCTGACCGGTCGGCGCACAGGTCGACGTGGCGCGCACCCGCATTGCGAGATGGAGGTGACGGGCGCAGATGGCGCGCCGCTGCTGAGGGCGCTATACACCCTGATTGGCTCGGACGAGCGCATCCTGATGACCATCCTGCGCTACCGTGCTTTGGCGCGCAGCATTACGATTGCGTCGCACTGCGCCGACGCAGCACACCCCGCGATCAGCGGTCGGTACCTGTCTGCCACACCGTCGTCCAGCACAGCAGGTCAGCGCCGACCGCGCGGGGGACTGGCGGATCGGCGCCCGCCAGGGGCGGATCCATGGTCGGCGGCGCAGGGTGCGCCAGCCAATGGTCCCACCTCTCTGGTAGGGTCGACCAGCGCGCTACACGGGCGGTGACGAGAGCGTCAATGATCGACGGTGGCATTGGTCAACCCTGCCAGGCGCTGCCCCCGACATGCTGCACGTCGGAGCGTGCTGGTGGCGCGGCGGCAGGGAAGGCAGACCTGGGTCGCGGTGCACCAGACTCGTTCCGCATTAGAGCGAGGCATCCTCTTGCGCGAACGCCAGTCTTCTGGACAATGGTTAGACCAGGCTGGTTGCCTGGCGACCGTCGCTACGAAAGGATTGACAGATTGAACGCCTATCCCCCTTTCAACCTCGTATGGGAGAAGGGGGTTTGGGGATAAGGGACAAAAATGTACGGGAACGCAGAAGGGAGAAAGGGTGTAAGGATAGCGGTCGGGGGCACGCTACTGGCGCTTCCATGTAAGGGTCAACATTGATGCGTGCGGGCGAGACGCCCGCGCACCCAGGCAGTGCGGGGATGCGCACCATTCTGGCATGCCAGGAACCTTCCAGAACGATTAGAGGTTGACCTCGTAGAAATGCACCTTTGATGATTTGACATAAGAAAAGTTTGGAAGGCAATCTTCCGCCAGGAGATGCGACCGGACGTTATACTCGCATACGGACGCGCTGCTGATGGGAGTGTCCGTTGCGTGGTACAGTCATATGTGGTCGAGCCGGGATGCCGGTGACCACGAGGTGATCATCAACCGCCGAGGTCACCAGCGCACCGCCGCCAACCACACTCCACGCGCCGACCGTACACTGCGGAAGCACCGTGGCGCCGATACCAATTAGCGCCCCTTCGCCGACTACAACGCCGCCACCAAGAGTTGATCCCGGCGCAATGTGAGCGTGGGCGCCAATGCAGTTATGATGCTCGACAATGCTTCCGCTGTTGAGAATAACGTTTACGCCGACACGCGCACCCGCATTCACGACGGCGCGCGCCGCAATAACCGTTCCTGCACCGATAACAGCATCACGAGCGATAATTGCCGATGGGTGACACGCAACCGTGAACTGCTTACCACACGCAGCCAGACGTTCATAGATCGCCTTGCGCGTCTGGTTATCGCCGATCCCAATCACCAGCGCATCGTGTTCAATCGCGTCAATGACGGCGAGCGGACCGAGGATCGGCAACCCCAATCGCCATTCGCCGAAGAGGTGCGGATTATCGTCGAGGTACCCAATCGGCAGCAGATCAGCGCCCGATTCATGCATCCGCAGCAGAATGTCGGCAACCACCTGGGCATGACCGCCGGCGCCGATGATCAGCACGCGCTTCATTGGTAACCGCCCTCCGATGTTCCCTGAAATATGGTCGTTGTGGCGCATCCGTGCTGGCTGATCCCGTCACGCTGCGCAACCCGCCAGATGGTCAGTGCCAGGATTCGCAGATCGAGCCAGAATGAGAGATGATCGACATACCAGACGTCCAGCGTCAATTTCTGATCCCAACTGATCGCGTTTCGTCCGTTGACCTGCGCCCACCCGGTAATGCCGGGACGCACCTCGTGCCTGCGCATCTGTTCGGGGGTGTAGCGATCCAGATACTCCATGAGCAGGGGACGCGGTCCTACCAGGCTCATATCGCCGCGGATCACATTGATCAGTTCCGGCAGTTCATCCAGGCTGCTGCTGCGCAGAAAACGACCGAACGGCGTCAGGCGCTGCTCGTCTGGTAGCAGGTTGCCTTCTGCATCGCGCGCATTGGTCATGCTACGAAACTTCAGCATCGTGAATGGTCGCCCGTGCAGTCCGGGGCGCTGCTGGCGAAAGATCACCGGCGCACCCAGCCGTATCCGCACCAGTGTGGCCAGGATCAACAACAGCGGCGCGAGTGTAACCAGCGCGATACTGGCGACGCAGAGATCGAACACACGCTTCAGATGATAGCGATACATACTGCTATACCCTGCCGGTCGCCGCGCTCTCCGACGCCAGCAACCCTTTTTCGTGCAGGAGCCGATGGTATGCGGCAAGAATCCGTTGAAACACCAGCCGTTCGTCAAACTGCTCATGCGCCATCCTGCGTCCGGCATCACCCATCGCCCTGCGTCGGTCGTGATCGCGCAACAGGCTGATCAACGCCTCTGCCAGCGCATCCACGTCACGCAGCGGCACGATCAACCCGTTGCGTTCGTGCTCTACCGCCTCGCGACAACCGCGCACATTGGTGACCACGCATGGGACTCCCATCGCCGACGCCTCCATCGGCGCGCGCGGAAATCCTTCACGGTACGAAGGGAGTGCAAATATGTCCATCAGTGCATACATGTCGGGCATATCCTGGCGAACCCCGGCGAAGATGCATGTCGCCGTTCCCGCAGCCGCCTGAATGTCCTCGTGGGTGAGCGCATCTGCTTTTTCTCGATCAACGCCGCCGACGATCAGCAGCGTGACCGGACCAAAACGCGACTGTACCTGCTGAACGGCGCGCGCCAGTTCGAGAATGCCCTTTTCGACCACCAATCGCCCGACGAACCCGATCACCGGGACATCCGGCGGCAATCCCAGCGTTGAGCGCAGGTGCGCCAGCATCGCTGGATCGACCCGGTTCCGATCAAAGCGCTGGATATCGATACCGTTGCCGAGCAACTGAATGCGCTCAGGTGGACAGATGCCCACCCGGATGGCGGTGTCCAGGTCTTCGCGGCTCTGCGAGAGGATGAGATCGGAGCAACGAGCTGCGATGCGTTCCATTGCAATGTAGAAGCGTCGCTGTGCAGGCGGCATATGCTCGTGAAAATAAAAGCCGTGGATGGTGTTAACTACCACCGGCGCCCCCGCCATGCGCGCCGCCAGTTGTCCCAGCAGTCCCGGTTTGGGGGTGTGCGTGTGCACAATCGCGAATTGTTCGTGTCGAAAGATGCGGTACAGATGCACCAGCGCGCGCAGATCGGCGAAGGGCGTCAGGCGTCGCGTGAGAGGGACAGCGATGTGGCGGATGCCCATCGACTCGATAACGGGAACGTCGCTCCCCGGCGCCGAGATGCCGGTCACCTCATAGCCCGCCTGAGCGATGCTGCGCATCTGGTTGAGCAGCAGATAGCGCAGCGACTGATCGACCGTTGTGATATGTGCCACCCGCAGGGTCATGGAACGTCCTTTCTATGCACTGCGTCCCACCTGGAGCAGGATATCCACCAGACGCGGCGCAACTGATTGAGTGGAATACGATTGAATGACCGTCGCGCGACCCGCCATGCCCATGCGCTCCCGCAGGTCTGGATCGTCGAGCAATCGCGCCAATGCGTAGCGCCACGCAGTCGGGTGATCTGCCAGCATCCCGTTCACATTGTGGGTAATCAACTGGCGCGCCACGCCGACCGGTGAACAGACCGCCGGAACGCCGACTGCCATGTACTGCACGGCTTTGACGCCGCTCTTGCCTCGCGTCCACTCATCGTCCGGCAACGGCATCACGCCAATGTCCAGGTCGTGGAGATGCTCCACTTCGGTCTGCATACTCCACGTGCGGTTGACCACGCGCACATGCGCGCTGCTGTATGCCATCGAACTGATCACGTGCAGTTCGAGCGGATACTGCTGCGCCAGTTCGGCAAAGACCGTCTCCAATGAGCGGAGATAGGGAAAACCGTTCGGTGTGCCGATCCAGCCAATGACCAGTCGATCCGTCGTGCGCGGTGCGCGGTAATCCTTCGGCGGGTAGCGGGTGATGTCAACGCTGCTGTTCACTACCGAAACGCGCGGATTCAGGCGGCGCATATATCCTGCCAGATGGTCGTTCCAGACGATCACGTGCGTGGCGCTGCGCACGATGCGTTCGATCTTGCCACGACAGAGGAAGCGCACCAGGGGAAAGGGATGGTGTCGATAGTACGCATACGTGGCATCATCGAACAGCACGACAAGTTTCACGCCGCGCCACCGCAGCCACTCCTCGAAGCCATACGGCACATAGGGGAACAGTTCCTTTTCAAACACGACCAGGTCGTAGCGGTGCGCCTCGAGCAGCGCCCGCAACCGCAGCAGAACGCGACGCGCATAGTACGGGCTATGGCGTACAATCTCCCCTATCCCCGTTGGACGATCAAGCACGCCAAAATCGAAGTAGCGGTCGTCGAACAGGGGCGTAACAGTGCAGGTCATGCCCGCCTGTGCATATGCGGGCAGATACTGATGCACCATGTAGCGACTGCTGCCGCCTCTCTGACTGTAGCGTGTGAGAAAGAGCACGTTCATCGTTTCCTCTGGCATTACTGCACACCTATCGTCAACCTGCACACATAAGCCGTTGCGCGCCAGTACTGGACGGCGTAGTTCCACTGTCGCCGCTGACCTTCCAGCATGGCGCGCACTGTCGCCAGACAGGCACGCAACATGAGCGCTGGCGCCAGTGCAACGCAGAGCGCACCCGTCGTCAGCGCACCGTAGTGCTTGCGGAAGAAGATCAACAGACTGGCGTACCGTTGCGTGATTCGCGCATCAAGGTTCTGGAGCGAACTCTGACCGCCGTAGTGCGTGATCTGCGGTGTCGGCGTGAAGCGGATTCGCCATCCTGCCTGCCGCACACGCCAGCACAGGTCAACCTCCTCGAAGTACATGAAGAAGCGTTCGTCAAGTGGACCGGCGCTCCGCCACGCTTCACGGCGCACCAGCAGGCAGGCGCCAGACGGTTGATCGACATCGCGGGACTCATCGTGCGCCCAGTACGTCATCCTGAACCGCGCCAGCCGTCGATTGTGCGGTGCGAGGCGACTGATGCCCCAACTCTCTAGCGCAATGTTCAGCAGCGTCGGGAAGTGACTGCACGACGGTTGAAGGCTGCCATCGGCGTTCAACAGCCGCGGACCGAGGATGCCGGTGTCGGGCATCTGATCCATCAGCGCCACCATGTCGTCCAGTGCGCCCGGTGGCAGCCAGGTGTCCGGGTTCAGCAGGAGAAAGTAACGCCCCTGCGCCCCGGCGAATCCGAGGTTGTTGGCGCGCGCAAACCCCACGTTCTCCGGCAGGGCAATCAGGCGCACATGCGGGAATGTCGTGCGCAACATCTCGACGCTGCCATCCGTCGAAGCGTTATCGACCACGATGATTTCGCAGACGAGGGAACGCGCCGCTTCCGGCAGCGACGCAAGACAGGCGCGCAGAAGATCGCGGGTGTTCCAGTTGACGATTACAATGCTGAGGTCGCACATACCGGTTCGCCTCGCAGGTGGTAAAAGATACGCTCTTCGGTCAGCGCCACACGATTGATGTCGAACAATTCCTGGACGATGGCCCGTCCCCTGCGCCCCATCGCGCGCCGCGCAGCAGCAGGCAGGGTCAGGGTATGCAGCAGCGCATCCGCCAGCGCTCCCGGATCACGCGGCGGAATCAGGTAGCCGGTTTCACCGTCGCGCACCACGTCGGGCAACCCGCCGACAGCGCTGGCAACCACCGGTCGTTCCATCAGTAACGGCTCCACCGCGCCGCCGACATTCTCCGAGAGCGATGGCACTGCCGCCACATCGCTCGCCGCAAGGATCGCCGGAATATCGGTGCGTTTTCCGGTAAAGATGACGTGGCGATCAACACCATGATCGTGCGCCAGTTGCTTCAAATATGCCTCATATGCGCCTCGTGCAGCGCTTTCCGGTTCTGCGCCGACGATCAGGAAGCGTGTCTCTGGCAGACGTGCCACCACGTCGCGCGCCGCCCGGATCAGCACCTCGTGCCCCTTGATACCGTAGTGCAGGTTGAAGCGCCGAATGGGAGGAATCAGATGCGCGACCAGCGTCACAACCGGCGCTGTGGAAGGGATGCCGAACTCGTGACGGATGCCTCCCCCGTCCAGCGATGGATCAAACCGTTCGAGCGGAAAACCGTAGTAGCTCAACATCACCTGAGTGCGTCCAAGGGGCGCCCGCCGATAGTAGCGCACCAGCGCGCGGCTTGACGCCAGGATCGCGCTGTCCATCCAGGCGGTACCATACTCTGCGATACGGTAGTGTGGCAATTCCAGGTCCCACAGGCTCGGCGGTTTGAACAGGCGCACCGGCACGCCCGCCAGTCGCGCCGCCAGCCGCGCCCACAGGCTGATCGGCATCGCATAGTACACCACCACATCCGGGCGCTGCCGCCGAAACAGGCGGTAGAGTGCGTTGACGGCGCGTGCTATGGAACGGGTTTCTGTCAGGCGGAGTGGCGCCTTCCAGTCGTGCACGTCCATGCCAGCCTCTCGTGCCAGGCGTTCCATAGGCGAATCGGTCGGGCATGCCAGTGCCACCCGGTGCCCACGTTGCGCCAGGAAGCGCGGCGTATGCAACGCCCATTCGTGCGCTCCATAGCCGGTGACGTAGAGAATGGTCAGCGGCGTGCCCATCGCAAACCTTTCATTGCAGGCGCACTCAACAGTTCCTCGTACAAGTGCATGGTTTGCCCGACGGTTTTGTTCAGGTCGAACAATTCCTGGACGATTGCCCGTCCCCTGCGCCCCATTGCGCGACGTGCAGCTGGAGTCAGCGACAGGATGTGCAGCAGCGCATCCGCCAGCGCCTGTGGGTCGCGTGGCGGAACCAGGTAGCCGGTTTCACCGTTGCGCACCACGTCGGGCAACCCGCCGACGGCGCTAGCAACCACGGGTCGCTCCATCAGCAACGGTTCGACCGCGCCGCCGACATTCTCTGAGAGCGATGGCACTGCCGCCACATCGCTTGCCGCCAGGATCGCCGGAATATCGGTGCGTTTCCCGGCAAACAGCACCGTCTGCTGAAGCCCCAGGTCGGCGACTATCCGATACAACTTCTGTTTGTAGCGTTCCGCCTCACCCGGCACCAGCGCATCACCGACAATCAGGAAGCGCACATCGGGCAGTGACGCGCGCACGTGCGCCGCCGCCTCAATCAGGATTTCGTGCCCTTTCAGCCCGATCCCGTCGAAGACATTCAGCCCGCGCAACGAACGCTCCTTCATGGGAGAGTACATATAGGCGATCATCGTCACCAGCGGTGCATCTGGTGCAATGCCGAACTCGCGACGGATCGGACTCCCGTCAAGCATCGGATCGAACGGATCGAACGGAAAGCCGTAGTAGATCAGGTGGATCCGCCCGTGCATCACACCGCATGTTTCATAGATACGCTGGGTTGCGGTGCTGGAAGCGATAATCGCACTGTCGAGGGGTGCCAGCGCCATTTCGATCCGCCGCGACACAGGAATTTCGAGCGGCAACGGACCGGGCCACTGGGTCAGGCGCACCGGAACACCCGCCACACGTGCTGCCAGACGCCCCCACACATTGGTCGGCGCCAGATGGTTGTGCACCACGTCAATCCGTTCGCAGCGCAACCAGGACGCCACACGCGCGATATACGCCGCAGCGCTACGCGTATGCCGGATGCGGCGCGGAAACGGTTCGATCCGCGTCGGTATGCCAGCTGCACGCGTCCGTTCCGGCAGCGGACCTTCTTCCGGGCAGATGAGGAAGACATCGTGCCCGGCGTCGCGCAGCAGGCAGAGCGGATGGAACGCCCATCCACCGGCAAAGGCGCTTCCAACGATATGGACGATACGTAATGACCGGGACATTCACTGCTCACTTTCCTGCCTGACCAGGCATGCCAGGATCAGCACAAATACGAACGAAAGAACGGGATCAAACAGCGGTTCGCCAAACAATGACGCCAGCACGACTGCCAGCAGCACTACCTGCACCAACCGCGCCAGATGAACCCGGCGGGCAATGAGCGCTCGCGCGCGTTGCCACGCGGCAAGAAACACGCTGACGCTCATCACGCCGCCGCCGATGCCAAGCATCGCGCATGCGCTCAAAAAATAGTTGTGGGCGTATGCCAGGTCGTACACCGCCTGCCCGGCGGCAGCTGGCGCCTGCCCGGTGCGCACCAGGTAGTCGCTGAACTTACCCCAACCGATGCCCGTCAGCGGTGCCGAGAGAAAAGCGTTGATCGCAGCAATCCACAACTCGATGCGCGCTTCCGCCGATGGATCGAATCCGCGTATCGGCGACCAGGTCATTTCAAGGCGCGCCCACACCGCTTCAGGTAAGCCAAAGAGCACAAAAGCGCATATTGCGCCAATGGCGAGCCACAGGGCATAGGAGCGTCCCCAGTACAGCAGCAGCGTTGCAGCGATCAACGCCATATACGAAGAGCGACTGAACGAGAACAGGATGGCAGCCAGCAGCACGGCGAGCAGCGGCGCCTTGATCGCCCAACCTCCTCTGGTGCGCCATCCGATCAGGAGTATCCAGCCGATGACCCACAACAGTCCGAGCGAGTTCTTCAGGCTTCCGATAATGGTATAGGTATCGATCCAGGCATCGCGCCCCTGAAGCCCTTCGATCAGCGTGCGCGAATTGAGCAGAAACGCGGCAGCCGTGACGATTGCGCCAGTTGCGATCCCGGCGAGCAGCGCGTGCGCCTGTTGCTTCGTGATCCGTGGCGCCGCCAGCGCAAACCAGAAATAGGGGAGCACCCCAATTGTGGCAACAATGAGGCGGCGCAGACTTAATCCTTCGCTGAAAAGTCCGCGCTCAGCCAGCACAACGATCACACCCCAGGCAATAACCAGGATCGCTAGTCGCCGGTTCCAGCGTTTCGCGTCCGGTTGATGGACGATCTGATGTACTGCGTGGATGAATGCCATGCTGGAGAGCGCCAGGATCGCCTGGCTGAAAAGCGCACTGCGTATATCAATCAGATACAGGAGCGGCGCCGCGACGCCGAGCACGAAGGGGGCGCTGCTGTCACTACGCAACACCAGGAACACCCATACCGCAGCGCCCAGCAACAGCAACAGCAACACCGGCTGAGTCGCTGCCAGCACCCCGATCAGCGGCGCAATGGTCAATCCGATCAGCAACGCCGATCCTGTCCGGATAGTTTCAGGCGCGACGAGCGCGGATAACCTGTTCATAGAGAGCGTGAATCTTTCGTTCACTCTTCGCCCAATCTGTTGCCTGAAACACCAGTGATGCGCGCCAGTTCAGCCCACTGACACGACAAAACCGGGCTATGATGAATAGCGACGTCGCTGCGCGTGCAATACTGGTCGCTACAGCTGCGCCTGCTGCACCGGCGAAGGGCACAAGCGCCAGCGAACCGGCGATCACAACGCTGCACCCGAGCCAGGCGGCGGTTGCCGGTGTTTCCGGTTGTTCACGCGCATTGAAATAGACCGACAGGATCGTGCCGGGTGTGCCAAGCGCAGCGCCAATGCAGAGCAGCAGCGCCACCGGTGCAGCCGGACGGAATGCCTCGCCAAACCCAACCGGCACGACCAGAAATGCGCCACACCCGATCATCAGCATCAGCGCCAGTGCACCAGTAGAGGCGTAGCGTGCTGCGGCAGCGACGCGCGCTGTGATCAATGCAGGATGCTGTCCTGCCAGACGCGGCAGCAGGATGTTGGTCAGCGTGTTCGGCATCATCAGCGCTACATCCGCAAAAACGACCGCTATCGAGTAGATGCCAGCCTGCGCGATAGGCGCGAAACTCCCCAACACGAGCAGACTGCTGCGCAAGAACAACAGTCCGGCGAGGTTGCCGCGGAACGATTGCAGTGCGTAGCGCATAAACGCCGGAAGTTGCGGTGTGCGACATTCGGTGGCGCCGACGCGCTGAACAGCAGCAACGAGCAGGATGAGCGTAGTAAGTTGCACTCCAATCACAACCGCCGTGATTGCTTCAAACGTCTCAATATCCATCAAAAAACATACTGCAAGCGCAGAAGTATAGAGGATCGCCGAAACAACATTGACGTTGTTCGTTGATCGGATACGGTTTAATCCGACCAGGATCGCATTGAATATCGACGTGAGAATAAAAATCGGCGCTAACAGCGCAATCACCAGGATCATGTTCAGATCTGCCAATGCCAGGGGCATGAATGCAATCGCTGCACCGATCAGCGCTCCTGCGAGGATGGCGAGACCGATGGCATAGATCAGACCGGTGCGCATCAGCCACAGCGCATGGTTTGCAGCACGTGCGACAAAGTAGATCGCGGCGCTATCCGAGCCGAAGAGCGCTACCCCGCCGATCAGCGCCGACCATGCGAGTGCGGTTGCAAGCAGACCTTTGCCTTCAGGACCAAGCAGTCGCGCCTGCAGAATTGCTGCGATCACTAGGCATCCCAGCGTGATCAGACGCATGGCGTAGGTCTCAGCCACGAGACGTGCAACTCCTGGTTGTGGTCGATGCGCCATCGTGCGCTTCTTTCCCCTCATTGATGAGGCGTCCTGCCATTCCGCCGCTCGTCCAGACCCCGCACCGCGGTCGCGCTGGTCATTGCCGGTTGTGCGTCGGGGTGCGCGGTCATATCTGGCGCATGCCGGTGAACTGCTCCCTCCGCCACGTCCGATGCGCCATAGAGCGTCTGCCCGCCGCTACTCATAACCAGACCCGATGTATCGACGACTCCTGGAATAGCATTGCGACGTCGTCCCCGTTTGAACAGTCGGCTCAACAACCCGCGACGACTGCGCTTCCGGTTCTGTCCGTAGTAGTAGTAGTAGTAATGGTCATACCCGCCCTGTTCTTTTGTCACCCGGTTCAGGACGACCCCCTGCGGCTCGACTCCCGCCTGGAGCAACTGATCGCAGGCGCGGCGCAACTGACTGGTGCGCGTAACTCCAGCCAGCACCACCAGCAGCGTGGCATCGCAGATATGCGCCAGCGGTATCGCATCCGCCACGGCAAGAATGGGAGGGCTGTCGAACACCACCACATCCGCCATGCGTTTGAGTTCATCGATCAGGTCAAGCATCTTCTTCGAACTGACCATCACTGCCGGGTCGGAGGGAACCGGACCACTTGGCAGCACCAGTAGATTTTCCAGACTGGTGGCGATCATGTGGTTGTATAGGCTGTCCGACGGATCGCGCACCAGCGCCGTCGTCACGCCGCGCAGATTGGCATGGCGGAAAAAGCGGTGCAACGATGGACGCCGCAGGTCGGTATCCACCAGGATGACGCGCTTACCGGAGCGCGCAATCGCCAGCGCCAGGTTCGCCGCAGTTGTGCTCTTCCCTTCTCCAGGACTGCTGCTGGTCACAAGTAGCGTATGCAGCGGCTTCTCAAATCGGGCGATCTCCAGTTTGACGCGCAACATCTGGTACGCTTCGGCGACCTGCGAGAACGGATCTTTCAGCATCACCAGTTTGTCTGATGGCTCCGCGCCGTCAATTCGCCCGATGGCTGCCAGCATGCCAACGTGAGTGGCAGTGGTCACGTCTTCGGCAGAACTGACCCGATCACTGAGATATTCAATTAGCAGCGCCAATCCAATCGCCAGCAACAGACCGGCGACAGCCGCCATTGCAGTGTTCGTCACGATCCGTGGGCGCACGGGAGTCGCCATGGGAACGGCGGTTTCTACCACATTGACACTATTGGTCAACTGCGCTTCGGCAAGCCGCACCTCTTCCAGGCTACGCAGCACTGTCGCATAACTGCTGCGGTACTGCACCAGCGCCTCCTCCAAGCGTGCCCGCCGCGTCGAGTTGTCAATATCGCGTAGGACGGCAATTTCCGCCTGCGTTGCATCGATATCCGCCTGAAGTTTGGCAATCTCGTTCATCAGGCTGCGTTTCGACTCGGCGAACCGTTCGGACTGCAACTCACGGTTTTGCTCACTGAAGACGGCAACGATCCGGTTGGCAATATCGGCAGCGCGCTGCGGATCGATGTCTTCAACGGTCACAACGATCAGTTGCGTGTCGCGGATCGGGCGCACGCGAACACGCTCGGCAAGCAATGGCGGGGCAATCGAGAGATTCAGTTCACGCACAACGTCTTCGAGCACTGGACGTTTCACCAGCAATTCGGCGTAGGTGCGTGCCAGACGCTCTGCGGTCAGCACTGCCTGATAGTCGGGTGACGAACTGCCGGCCGGCGCCTGATTGATCAGCAGGGTGGTCGAAGCTTCATAGATCGGCGTCATCTGGCGACTGACCAGGTACGCTGCGCCGCCAGCGATCAGCGTCATCAACAGCATGAGCCAGAGCCAGCGCCAGAAGAGAGTCAGGTAACGTTGCAGAGTCATACCATGCTCACTTTGCACGCAACTCGCGGAAGGTCTCCGCTTGTCTCGACTGTAGCATCACCAGCGCGCAGCAGCGTCTGCTTGTTGGGCAATCGCGCCTATGCTGGATGGCGTATCTTGTCGGGTGTCGTCCCTGAGCAATGCTACAGGGGAAGCGACGTGCGGGGAGAGGACCCCGACACGATTTCAACGTTCAACGTTCAACGTTCAACCTTCAACGGGGGAAGCAACGTGTGGGGCGAGGATCCTGACACGATGCCTTCAATGGTCACCGATATTTCGGAGAAAACGTCGGTCGCGCCGGATCGGAGACTGCCAGTTGCTGCAGGGCGCGGGTGGCGAACCCCGTGTCGAACAACACTTCTCCGGCGAGGATGCGTTGCAGGGCGCTGACAAGATCGTTGGGGGCGGCAGCGGCGGGCAGATAGCCGGTCACTCCGATCCGCAGCGCTTCGAGAAGGCAGGGGGGATCGTCAATATCCGAAATAATGACGACAGCGATGCCGGGGAGAGCGCGAATCGCCTGGCGAGCGACGGTCAGCCCGCTCAATCGCCGCAGCGAAATATCGAGCAGCGCCAGGTCGAAGCGTCGGTGCCGCACGTAGTCGAGCGCAACACGTCCATCGTCAGTCTCGGCGACCAGCATGGTCTGGGGAAGGCATTCCAGCAATGAACGGAACAGTGCGCGCCTTTCGGCTGCTGCCGCAGCAAGCGTGCACACGCAACCTGGCGTCGGCGCTCCTGAGCAATCCATAGGCGGTTCCTTGCAACTCGCTCGATCTCCAGCGCTGGATATATCGTAGCGAAGCAACTGCCAGGGCGCGTCTGCCGATTGGCTATCCGTTGCCTATGCCGTTCGGCGGAGTTATTGCTATCCGTCCATCCAGAACGCCTACGACAACGAAACCAACCCCAACTCCAGTGCGCGCACCGCTGCTTGGGTGCGATCCGAAACACCCAGTTTGGCAATGATATGCTCCACGTGAACTTTGACCGTCCCTGGACTGATGATCAGTTCACGCGCAATCTCGCGGTTGGTCTTGCCCTGCATCAACAGACGCAGCACCTGCTGCTCACGCGCGGTCAACGGCTCGACCGGCGGCTCATCATCGGGTGTGGCGCTTGCCATACGCCGCAGCGTCTGCATAACCAGATCGGGGTTCAGGAACGCGTCGCCGCGCAGCACCTGCCGCACTGCGCCGATGATCTCGCGCCGACTCGCGTCCTTTAGCAGGTACCCGGCGACGCCGGCGCGCAGCGCGTCCATTAACGCATCCGGCTTCGCCTGCACCGTCACAATAATCACCCGAATGGCGGGGCGCAATGCCTTGATCCGCCGCGTCACCTCGATACCGTCCATCCCAGGCATCTGCAGGTCCATCATCACCAGGTCTACCGGATGGCGCGACACAAAATCAAGCGCGGCGGCGCCGTCGCCTGCCTCACCGATAACTTCGATGCCCGGTTCGTGCATCAGCACCGCCGCAATCCCGGCGCGCGCCAGTTCGTGATCGTCTACTATCAGCACGCGCACAGGCGAAGACGTGGTTGGAGCAGTCGGGTTGACCGTCATGACGCTTCTCCTCTATCTCCGCTGTTCTGGCAGCGCACCATGTTCGGGGGCGCACGTACCAGCGCTGATCACGTCGATTGGTGTGCGCGGCTTGCCGGTTTCCCGCAGCGCGATGTTCAGAGATGTCGCATCATCCGAATCCGGTGGTTGAACGTCCAGCGGTATCGTTATGACAATTGTTGTGCCAGCGCCGGGACGACTCTGAATATTGATCGTGCCTCCCAGCAGCGCCACGCGCTCCCGCATCCCTGCCAGACCGAAACGTGCGGCTGGAGTCTTCTGCGGATCGAAACCGCACCCATCGTCAGCGATCGCAAGGTGCACGTATGCGCCATTGCGCTCCAGGTTGAGCCACACGCGACAATGCCCCGCGTGGCGACGCACGTTCTGCAACGCCTCCTGCGTCATTCGGAAGAGCGCCAGTTCGATGTCCGCTGGCACGGAACCAATGTCGGCGATGTGCAGTGTTACCTGCCACCCATCACGGCTCAACGCCGTCGCTTCCGCACGAATAGCGTCTGCCAGGCAGCGCCCATCGAGTGGCGCTGGCAGCGATCCAGCGATGACCCGACGAACCTCATCGGCGGCGCGGCGGGTCAGCTCAATGGCGCGTGCGAGCGCTTCGCGCGCCTCCGGCGAACGTGGACGGTAGATGCCGCTCAGGGATTGGAGGTGCAAGTATGCAGCAGTAATGTGCTGCGCCACGCCATCGTGCAGTTCACGGGCGATCTGGCGCTGCCCGGCGCGCCGCGCTCCGGCAAGCATGCTACGCAGCAGACAGATCTCTGACTCGCGCTCGGCAAGCAGCAGCAACAACTGCTCACGTTCCAGGTGCTGTGGTTCGGGAAAAAGGCGTGTCGCCGACGGACGCATGCGATCAAGGGGAATCGAAATGGGCTGCGAGTGTTCCAGGATGAAGTGTGTCATAGTTGTGCTGCATTGTCGTGCTCGAATAAACTACGCCTCCATCATAATGCCATGATGCAGCGCCAATGATTGCGAAATGGTTGCTAAAAGTCATCAAAAACCGATTGTTTATGGATGTGCATAGTAAGTTTTGCGTCTACTATGCATATTCGTAAAATCGTCATCGAATTGCAAGAATAGTAACATCACTAGACACTACACGAGTTCTAGAAGTCTGGTGATGGGCATTTCCGGGTGGTTCGGCGAGCAGCAGCCGGTAATCGAGGTCAAAAAGCGTGGTAATTTGAATAGGATCAGCGCAGTATCGATGTTAAATACTGCGATAATCGGGGAGCAAAACTCGAGAAACGTGTATATCACGGCAATAAAATCTCCATTAACCTCTCCCCTGTATATACACAGATTGTGCATTATCTTTTGCTTCCGCAAACCCTGTACGCTGTGATAGAACATAAAAAGACCCAGAGGCACGCTCAAAAGAAGAAAGATGTTCATGAGCATCCCTTCCACATGTTCCTCCTCGAAATTCGGCAGTCGTTCATTCGGCACACAATTATCGGCATTAGGACGAGATAGGCTTCTGGACTCTGGAGTGTGGCGGCATGTCGCTGTTGTCTCACAATCGTCCAAGGCGCCAGACTTGCTCTCAGCATTAGCAGGCGTGCCGCCTTGCCAGCGCTGGACGCATCAGATAATGAGCGGGCACCAGGGCTATGTTGTTTTCTCGAACACGATCAGTTCATATGCAATCATCCCACGCGCCAGGCATTCCTGAAGCGCTACGCTGCTGGAGATACTCTGCGCGAACGGATGCACCCCGCTGACCAGGCGCAACCCTTCGCGCGCCGCGCCTGCCAGCAACCGAGGAAGGCGGTGCAGTCGCAGCGCACCGGTCAGGTCGCGGGTTGTACGGAGCGCGAATCCGGCGCGGCGCGCCGCAGCGATGGTCTTGTCGAGCGGTTGCACTCCAGGGACGCGCCACCCTTCCCGGAACACTTTCAACCGGTGTTCCTCGGCTGCATTTGACGACGCGCGCACAACAACATCGTCGCAGATGATCAGGCGCCCACCGGGAACCAGTGCTGCATGCGCCTGTTCCAGGGCGCGCTGCGGATCATGGGAGTGGGCGAATGCCTCGATAGCGACCGCAATGTGAAAGCATGGCGTACATGGAAGGTCATGGAAATCAGCGGTGATCACTGCCGCGCGCGGGGCAGAATCCGCCGCGCAATCCGCGCCTGCGTTATACTCAGGGTCACGCCTGCCATTCGCGCCTCTGGCAGCGCGCGCGTGCAGTATGCCAGCGTTTCGCCTATACCGCATCCAAGATCGATCAGGTGCAATCGCACGGGAGGCGACGCTTCCAGAAATGTCTGCACTTCCTCTATCACCAGCGCGTTCACCCGCTGCAATGCAGCATCGAAGGTCGTCACCGATGCGTCCCAGAGCGTGCGATGCACGGCATACGACCGGTTGCCCAGCCCTGCGGCGCGAAACGGGAGCGTGTTCTGTTCATAATAGCGCCGGACTGCGCGGATCGATGCTTCGGAGAGTGAAAGTGACTGCATCGATGTGTGCTCTCTTCAAGTGACGCGGCGATCAGCAACTTCCTTTTTTCCAATGTCCACGGTTCTGCCGGGTTCAGCAGGCGGATTGGCGTTCATCGGCGCGCCCGGCATGTCAACCTGCCGGATCAGCGTTTCAACGGTGGCAATGTCCCGCTTCAGATCAGCTTCCATTGCTCGCAGAAGGCGCAGGATGCTATAGTAGCGATGGCGGACGACGAAGAGCGTCGGACGCGCAGAGGGACGCTGGCGTGTCGCCCATCGCCACCAACCGTATGCGCTGCCGATCGCCATGCCGCTCCCGCCGATCAGGATCGCAACCCACGGCATTCCTGCGAACCATGCTGTCGCTACAAACCCGATACCTGCGAGAACCAGCGCCCCGCGTACTTGCCGCCATACAGGAAGCATGCGATCAGGCAGGAATGGATTGTATCTGAGGCGTTGCATACGGTACAATGATTTCGTCGTCTGAACCAGGAGTGTACCGATGATACCAGATACGCATCCTGCAGACAACCTGTTGCGTCCGTTCGATGGGAATGTTCCGGGTATAAGCGTACTACTGCTGGTCGATGGCAATGCCGTCTATGCCCGCTCGCTGGGAATGGCGGACCTGGAGCGCGGCTCAGCAGTCACCATTGCCACAAACTTTCGCCTGGCATCGTTGACGAAGCAGTTCACGGCGGTTGCTATCCTGCGGCTGGCAGCGCATGGCGCGCTCACGCTCGATATGCCAATAGCATCCTTTTTTGAGCGCACGCCTGCATTCTGGCGTCAGATCAGCATCCATCATCTGCTCACCCATACATCCGGGCTGGTTGATTATGAGGAACTGATTGAACCGGATGCCGCCACACACCTATGTGACCGTGATGTTCTCGACCTGGTGCGACGTGTCGAACGCAGCTATGCTGCGCCAGGTACTGCCTTTCGCCACAGTAACACCGGATACTGCCTGCTCGCTCTGATTGTTGAGCAGGTCGCTGGACAACCCTTTGCAGTGTTTCTACGGGATCAGGTGTTCACACCGGCTGGCATGCACTTCTCTGCTGTCTATCAGGGAGAGGGAAGCGTCATTCCCCGGCGTGCCTATGGCTATTCGCTGCGTGACGGCGTCTTCGTGCGCACCGACCAGAACCTCACGAACGCTACCCAAGGCGATGGTGGCATCTACAGTTCGACAATCGATCTCGAACGCTGGGATGTGGCGCTTGCCAGCGACGCGCTTCTTCCCGAAGCATGGCGCGCCGCCATGTTCACGCCCTACGTCACCACGCCTTCCGGTGATCACTACGGCTATGGCTGGTTTCTGACGAACATCCGCAGTGAACGCGCCGCCTATCATACCGGCGAGACGAATGGCTTCCGCACTGCCATGGTGCGCCTGCTCGACCGCCGCTGCACGGCAATCGTTCTGGCGAATCGCAGCGAGGCGGAACCGCTGCCCATCGCGTGGGCGCTGGTAGAGACTGCTCAATAGAACAACATATGTGGAGACCACGATGGCGCAGACAACTCCGGCGACCGATCCAGGTTACCTGCTTGAGAAACTGGTGCGTGAACAGCGGATTAAGCTGGAAGTAACCGGCGGCGTACCAAACCTGGCGTTTGCTCCCCAGTGTACGGCATCAGAAGGTCATTGATCGCATTCGTGCAACGATCGCTCCGATTGCCGGGCGGGCAGACGAATGCGGATGTTATCATCTCGCTGATGTTTCGCTGATCTTCCCCGACGGGTCGTATCGCCGTCCCGATATTGCCATCTTCTGCGTTGAACCGCCCGACATCGATGAAGCGTGGGAATGTGTGCCTGAAGCAGTGATCGAGATCGTCAGTCCTGGCTATACGGAAGAAGACCTGAGCATCAATCCGCCCTGGTATCTGTCGCAAGGCGTCAAAGACGTCCTGATCGTCGAGCCGCATGAGCGCTGGGTGCGCCACTTTAGTCACGGTCGTTCGCCTGTCACCCATCCGTGGCACTATACTGCCGAGTTGCACTGCGGTTGTCGGGTGACCATCTGAACGCGCTTATGGTCAATAAGTAATCTGGTATAGCCTGCGCAGGCGGGCTTCGCCTTGCACAGGCGAGGGCTTATGGACTTTGAGTAATTATTCCCTCTAGCCCGCGCAGGTGGGTTTCGCCCCGCATAGCTGAGGGCTTATCGTAGGCGATAGGCGATGGTCGATAGGGTTGCCATTGGAGTTCGCGTTCCGCGCAGGCGGGCTTTGCCCTGGAAAGCCGAGGGCTTTAGCCCGACGGCACAATGCGCATACCGGAATAAATTCTCAATTTCCATTAGCCCGATGGCTGGCAGTGATAGCGGATTTATTTCTCAATCTCCATTAGCCCGACAGTCAGCGCTCTTCTCGGCTATCAGCTATCAGCTATTGCTTATCGGCTATTCATTCAGCCCGACGGCACGAGGCATATACCGGATTAAATTCTCAATCTCCATCAGCGCGCCGGTTCCGCAATCGTGATCAGGCGATGGCTCATATCTACCACCTCACGCCCGACAATCACTTTATCGCCGATGCACGAAATCAGCGTGAGGCGTTCGCTCCCCTGCGGTAGCATCCATTCCACTTCTGTCGGGCGTACCCACACCTGGCGCATCACGACATAATCGAAAGCGGTGCCATTCGAGTCATACAGCGTCAGGCGCGCACCAGGACGCAGGTCTTTCAGGCGGGCAAATGGAGCAGGGACGCGCGGCGCATGACTGAAACGCAGTACGTGTCCCCACAGCACCACATTGTCACCCTGACCAGGCAAGGCGCTGCGGTTGTACCAACCCACATCGTGATCCGGCACAACGGGCATCCCCTGCGCATCCAGTCCCACCGGAACAATCCGGGCGTCCATTCCGATCTCGCGGGCGACGATGCGCACCAGCGCTGGGCGCACTGCGGTCGCTGCCTCAGGAGCGCGCGCTACCGGACCATACTCGCGTCCGAGCAACCCAAGCAGCACGTTTGCGGGTGGAGGATTGTCGGGATGCACCTCGAACCGTCCACGTTCGAACCACTGAACCAGGTAGGTCTTTCCATTGGCAAACGTCTCCAGGCGCGCTTCGGTCAACGGCACGCCGAAGAGCGCCAGACTCTCCGCCTCGCTCACGCCCGGCTTCCCATCGAGTTGCAGACCAGCAGAGCGCCATGCTGCCAGAATCGGTCCACAGGCGCTGATGCCGGTCTGCGGGAAGAGGCGACACTCATCCGACGTGGCGACATTGACCGGCGTTCCGCCGCGATCGCCGCGCGCCAGCAGTTCCGCGCCGAGTCGCCCCAGCTGCACATCGTAGGGTCGCCGATTCGTCGGATGCAGTTCGAGCCGGGCGCGTTCAAACCACTGCACCTGAAGCGAGCGCCCTTCGATGGTCTCACGTTGCAGTGGTGTGATCGGATATCCGAAGACGCGCAGCCCGCCGTTCTGTTCCCAGAACTCGTGGATGCGACCACCGATACAATATCCTGTCTCGGCGAAGCAACGCTCGCCGCGCTGTGCAAACGCACCATGCGGCGTCGCCAGCCACACGCAGATTGCTGCGGCGATCAGGAAGCGTAAAAGTGTTGCGGGCATACCTTTTGTTTCCTGTCATACGTCCACTGCAAAAAGGGTGTGTCACCGCAGAGGCGCAGTGTTCGCAGAGGAAATCCATTGTATATCCAGTTTTCTTTCATTTTCTTTACAACCTCTCGTGTGACGCTTGCTGTTGTTGTTCGACGACTGGTTCCTGAGCGTCCGGAGAAGGACCAGTCATTTTTATCCAGCTTTGCGGAATAGACGCCTTTGAAGCAGAATGGTCTGGGAGACACATCACCGGGTGTATTGCTATCAAAGTGGAACACCATTAACCAGACAGGTTCTGGGTTATGTCCCTGCCAGCCGCTTGTGTATCTTGAGGCTTTGACTTCAATGCCTTCGTGCGTATACTGTACCGCGTCATCGGAAAACATACCCTTAGGAATGAGATCAGGATGTTCGTTATGGTATCGATTCTTTACTAGAGTTGGGCAGTATTTGGGGATTCTGGAAGCTATGAACTCTCCAACGATGCTACTAAAGCTGGCAGCCATCAGAAATGTCTCGATTCCGGGCATTTCTTCTGAATTAAGCTGTCTGTTTATGACGCCTATAAAGTGTATGAAATCTTCCATGGATTGACGAATATGTTCGATTTCTAAGCTATAGGGAAGGCTACATTTTGAATTAAAGCATGCTGGGTTTACCGGTTCAGGTGTGTATGCCTCTTTTTCGTTCGTGTCACCCATTGCTTTCTTTTTTTCGCACGAAACGTTCACCCTTCAACCCCCAACGCTCCCTGCGCCCAGGCGATATCGACCAGACGCGCGGGGCCAGCGACCCGTCCACGGATCGTTTCCAGTCCGAGACCGGTCGCCTCGATGGCTGCAACGACCGCATCCTCATAGTCGCGGTGGGTAATGAACACTGCCGTCGGACCGGTATCGGTCGAGCAGTAGACGGGTATACCGCTGCTGCGCAGATCGTTGCACATGCGAAACAGTGTAATGTTCTCCGGTTCCCAGCCGATCAGTTTGTTCTCCAGACTCCCCGACATAGTGATGCCGTGCAGCCGCATGCTGTCCAATTCCGCCCATCGCCCAAGAGTACGCCAGTCGCCTGCACGCGCCGCTGCGATGCACGCCAGCGCCTCGTTATGACGGTTCTGCATCCAGCAGCGGAACAGCGTGCTTGCAGGCGCATCCATATGCGCCTGTTCGGTCTTCAGTCCAATGCGCGAATCGATCGGTACAGTGATCAGGCGCACATCATCGAGTTGCCCGGTATCATCGAGACGCACGGCAAAACTCTCTTCATGCGCGATGCCAGGGTACGACAGCCAGATGGAACATCCGCCAGCTGCACTGCGACAGCCGGAACCTGCCAGTAGTCGCGCCATGCAACTGACCAGGCGACGGTTGGATGCTACTTCCTCGCCGTACAGGGCAGCAATTGCTGCCAGTGCCAGCGCTGCCGAAGCCGACGCGCTTGACCCAAGACCCTTTCCAAAGCGTGTTCCGCGGGTAATATTGCGCGATGTCACGCGGGCGCGCACGGTCGCGCCGGATACAGCGCGGATTGCGTCGAGACTCTGCTGCACCCGTTCGAGTTCACGTCCGCGCGCTGGTTGACCGTTAATAGTTACGCTGTCGTCTGGCAGATCAGGGTCGAACTCGACTAGCGTTAGAGTATGCCCTGCGTCGTTGCAGAGTGAGATGCTTGGCAGGAAGGCAATGCGATATTTCCAGTCGCTCAGTCCGTGATATTTCAAGACCCCCTGCATCGGGTAGGCAAGCGCTGCTGCTATGCCACGTTCGCGGGCAGCCCCTGTCAGATCCGGGTAGGCTTCCCACGTTAGCCCATGAGCACGCAGCGCTGCGCGCAGTTCAGCATCGGCGGAGGCCATCGGCTCGATCAGATCGACATACGAGAGGGGAACGGCTGTTGCCAACGTCATAGTTCCTTTCTCAATGTGGTCGCAGTGGTACTATACCATACCTCCCGCAACGAAGGGCGAGTCTTACCTTGCCACGTTGCCTGTGGTCGCGTATGATTGACGGGCTTTCGATTGCTTCTACGAATTCCGGGGAGAAGAGGTATGGATATCGGTATTACTGGTCTTGGACGTATGGGCGCGAATATGGCACGCCGCTGGCTGCGTGGCGGTCACCGCGTTGTCGTTCACAATCGCAGTCGCGGACCGATCGACGAACTTGCTGCTGTCGGCGCTGTTCCTGCGTACACTCTCGAGGAACTGATCGCTGCGCTAGCGCCTCCGCGCGCAGTGTGGGTGATGCTACCAGCTGGCGACGTGACCGAACGCGCGATTGCCGCGCTCGCAGACCTGATGACGCCAGGCGACACGATTGTTGATGCTGGCAACACGATGTATAAAGATGATCTACGTCGTGCAGATGAACTCAAACAGCGCGGTATTCACTATGTCGATCAGGGAACATCCGGCGGCATCTGGGGGCTGGAACTCGGTTACTGCCTGATGGTCGGCGGCGATGCAGACGTGGTTGCACGGCTTGAACCAGCATTCCGCACACTTGCACCGGAAGATGGTTATCTCCACTGCGGACCGGTCGGCAGCGGGCATTTCGTCAAAATGGTGCACAACGGCATTGAGTACGGCATGATGCAGGCATATGCCGAAGGGTTCGAGATCTTGCGTTCCAAAACCGAGTTCGATCTCGATCTCCACAAAATTGCCGCTGTCTGGAATCACGGCAGCGTTGTGCGGTCATGGCTGCTGGAACTGGCAGAAGAAGCATTTCGACAGGATCCAGACCTGGAGCGTATCAAAGGGTATGTGGAAGACAGTGGCGAAGGGCGCTGGACGATCCAGACTGCTATCGAACTCGACGTTCCTGCGCCGGTGATCACGCTCTCGCTCTTTGAGCGGTTTCACTCGCGCCGACCGGAATCATTTGCGGCAAAAGTGCTTGCCGCGTTACGCAAAGGGTTTGGCGGGCATCCTGTCAAACCGGCGTAATCGAAGATAAACATCCAGTAGAAACATATCTACCGGATGTTTGCATTTGATGGACGACTTCAGCTCTCGACGCTGGTCTCCTCAACCGGCGTTTCGGTTGCACCCGACTCTTCGGTGCCGTTGTAACGCAGGCTCAGCCCCATCCGCTGGCGCTGCTTGTCGAGGCTGATAATGCGCGCTGTAATGATCTGACCCGGCTGCAACAGATCGCGGGGTTGTGCCTGCGGATCGGCATCGAGCTCGCTCGCGTGGATCAACCCCTCAACTGCCTCTTCAATCTGCACAAATGCGCCAAATGGTGCAACATTCGTCACCGGACCGCTGACCAGTTGACCGAGCGAATAGCGCTGGTCAATCGTATCCCAGGGATTGGGTTGGAGACGGCGCAGGCTGAGACCGATCCGTTCGCGCTCTGCATCGATCTCCACGACCATCACCTGCACTTCCTGACCCGGCGACAGCACCTCGCGCGGATGGTTGATACGCTGCCAGGAAAGTTCGGAAATATGTGCCAGACCATCGGCGCCGCCAAGGTCGATAAACGCGCCGAAGTTCGTCAACTGATTGACACGACCAGTCAGAATATCACCGGGCTGAAGTTCGGTGAGCAAACGCTGTTTCTGCGCCTTACGCCACTCCTGGGTTGCGCTGCGCTCTGAAAGCACCAACCGATTGCGGTCACGGTCGACTTCAATCACCTTGAGCGGGATTGTTTGCCCAACCATGCGCTGCAACGCCTGCTGCCGCTCCTCAGCAGCGGTACGCCCGTGGAGTTGCGCCACCTGCGAAGCTGGCACGAACCCGCGAATGCGATTGAACTGTACCAGCAAGCCACCCTTGTTGTAGCCAATCACCTGGCCCTGCACAATGCCGCCCTCGGCGCTCAGGCGGGCTGCCTCTTCCCAATCGTGCGCGACCTGCACCATCGTCAGTGACAGCACCAGGTCGCCCTGGCGATTTTCCGGGTCCTGCACATATACCTGGATCCGGTCGCCCACTTTCAGATTGTTTAGCACCTCATCGCCAGCAGCGCGCACATCGGCGATTGGGATGATACCTTCGCGCTTGGTGCCAATTGAAACCAGAATACCACTTTCTTCGATCTTCATGACGACGCCTTCGCGCACCTCGCCACGCTGCGGACGTGCATAATCGTAGTCGTCAAGCATCTTCGTCCAATCGAAATCTTCTGTTTCCTGGACGGCATTGTCGGGTACTGCGCTCATGCAGTGGCCTCCAAACATGATGAAATCAGCCATTGCCCGCCTGTGCACAATGGCGCCAGTAACATCACCTTCGTCGAGGCGGGAGGGCGATCCCAGGCAGACACAAACATGCCGCGCTGGATGCGCGACACCTGACGCCACATCACGGCGTCGCTCTGGGCGGCGCCCACGAAGGCTCCGCTCCGGCTTACTCCTGATTGCCCGGCTACTCCAGCGAGGTATGGGAGGTGAGCCTGTGCGGATATGTTCATTTACGAGAGGCAAAGTATACACGGCGACGCTCTAACTGTCAAGTTTGCGTCCTGCTTCAGGTTGCTCTATACTGCCTGTGCACATCCTCTTCTCTTGTCTCGAAGTCAGGTCGTGAGCATTCTGTTTCTTTTTGTTGACGGAGTAGGTCTGGCGCCGGAAGATCTAGATAATCCACCTGCGGATGCGCCGACTCCTGCCATTCGTTCAATGCTCAAACGGTGCACTCACCATCGAGGGTGTCGGCGCTTCGTCCAGTACATCGCTGCGCCCATTCGATGCGGCGATGGGGGTCACAGGCTTGCCGCAGAGCGGCGTCGGGCAGACGGCATTGCTGACCAGCGTGAACGTGGCGGCGATTCATGGTCGTCATCAACCACAATGTTCTGCCTGTGGCGCTGCGACGACTGCTGGTGGAACGCAGCATCTTTCGACGTCTTACCGAGGGCAGAAGGTGGGTTGCGTTCGCCAGTGCATTTGGTGTGCGTTACTGGGAGGTGCTGGCAGCGCGACGCCTGCGACACTCTGCCGGTGTGATCGCTGCTGCAGGCGCAAGTGTGCGTTTTCGCAACGACACCGGCCCGCGCGCCGGTAGCGCGCTGACGGGGATGGGATATTACTGGCGGAACGATCCGCGCCAGCAGTAGTGATGCGCCAATTATCTCTGCACACGCTGCTGGCATACGTCTGGCGCGTCTTGCTACACGCTATGATCTTATATTCTTTGGGACATTACCGACCTTGCGAGTCACGGACGATTGGCGTACATGGCTTCCTCCAATCACCTTTCACATACGGTGAAAGAACAAATCCATATAGCGGTGGAGCGAGTGGATGGATTGATCGCGGGAGTGATCGACATAATGCATTCAAGTGATATGCTGATCCTTACTGGCGATCACAGAAATATTGAAAGTTCGATGGCGGAAACGCATACGCGCAACCCAATGCTACTGCTGATGATTGAGCGCGATGCGTCACGTTTTGAACACCTTGTCAGTATTGTCCAGGTTGCCGATGCTGTTATTGCTGCGGCACAGGAGTCTCTCGCGTGAAACCGATCAAACGGGTGGCAATCATCTTCAATCCGTATTCCGAAGAATCGCTGCGTCTCTCCGATGAGATTACCAGCTGGCTCACAGCACGTTCGATTCAGGTGTGGCGGGGCGTGTCGCACGAGGGGCGTGCACAGCATGCTGTTGATCATACCGATCTGGTGCTGGCGCTGGGAGGCGATGGCACTGTGCTGCGCGCTGCGCGTCTTGCCATTCCCAGCGGAGTGCCAGTGCTGCCGGTAGCACTGGGGCGCCTTAACTTTATGGCGGAACTGGAGCCTTCCACCCTCTATCAGGGGCTTGAAGATATGCTGGCAGGGCGTTTCTGGCTCGATTCGCGCACCCTGGTGGAGGCGACCGTTCAACGCGCCGATGGTATCACCGTTGCGCCGATCCTCGCACTGAACGAGATTATTGTGGCGCGTGGTGACATTAATCGCACAGTGCTTGTCGATGTGGAGATCTACGATGCGCACCTGACGACATACCATGCCGATGGTGTCATTGTCGCCAGCGCGACCGGGTCGACCGCGTATGCGCTGGCAGCTGGAGGTCCAATCATCGATCCGCGTTCAACCGCCCTCGTGCTTGTGCCAGTCGCTGCTCACCTGACAAATGTTCCTTCGTTGGTACTCCACGAGGATGCGGTTGTAACCCTGACATTACAGAGTCGTCACCCGGCAGGCTTCTCTGCCGATGGGCACGATCATATTGCATTGCACGAAGGGGATCGGGTGATTGTTCAACGTTCGCAGCGTTGTTGCACCTTTGCGCGCGTCTATCCGCAGAGCACCTTCTATGCACGTATGATGCAGCGCCTGCGGCGGGAGTAGGGGCGCAACAGCGTTGCGCCCGTACAGGCGCGGGCAGCGGGGCGATGGCGCAGGCAGCAGGGGCGCAGTAGGGGT
The DNA here is from genome assembly GCA_017743475.1 of Roseiflexus sp. Classification (GTDB taxonomy): domain Bacteria; phylum Chloroflexota; class Chloroflexia; order Chloroflexales; family Roseiflexaceae; genus Roseiflexus. Next base: position 71,406 of record JAGHYV010000007.1, read on the forward strand.
GCAGCGCTGCTGCACCCGTAGGGGCGCAACAGCGCAACGGGGGCGCAGTAGGGATGCAGCGCTGCTGCACCCGTAGGGGCGCAGTATGCTGCGCCCTCAATTCCTCATCCCCCGGTTCCGTATCCGTTGAATACTCTCGATCGGCGCCAGCAGGGTGACGTGATCGCCGGAAGCCAGACACATATCGAGGTCGGGCAGAAGAAGCGTCTCACCATTACGTTGCACGTCGATCACAAGCGCCGATCCCCGTTCGCGCAGATCGTCGATGCGCACGCCGATCAGGGGATGTCCGTCGGTCAACCAGATTTCATCGGTGGCTACCAGGCGCCCGTCGATAAAGAATGCCTGGCGGATATTCCCTGCCAGCGCTGCTGCCGCCATTGTCGGTCCCGCCAGCGCCGAGGTGCTGTAGGTGGTATGAATGCCAAAAATCTCAACCAGACGTTCTGCCAGGACATCACTGAAGGTGCGCAGAACGATGTGGATATCGGGGCGATAACGCCGGGCTGCAAGTGCAATTTGCACATTCTGCAGGTCATCGGAAGTCATTGCCGCAACGGAATAGGCTTCATCCAGACCGGCGCGGCACAAAACCTCGACGTTGCGCGCATCGCCGATCACGTCGACGACCCCTTCGAGTTGACCGATCTGCTGGACGAATTCGGGGCGATCATTCCCCAGACGCACAACAACGATCCGCGGACGTGGGTTCAGTTTGTGCAACTGGTTGACAACCCGAAATCCGACCTTCCCCAACCCGCAAACGATAACCGTATTGTACTGTTCGGTAGGGCGCACCAGTTTTCCTGGCGTGAGAAACGCTGCTTTGCTGAACGCCACATTTCGCTGCCGCATCTCCTCGATCCGTTCGAGGGTTCCGATCACCGTTATCCGGTCGCCGGCGCTCAACCGGTTGAGCGAGCTGTACAGTTTGGGTCGCCCTTCCTGACTGACCTGATACACAATACGGACGCGATACGCTGACTCGACAGCGCGAATGAAGCCAGCAATTTCACTGTCCGGTTGCACCACAAGCTGTGCAACTCCCAGCTGATAGCCGCTGGTGGTCAGTGCATAATCGATGTCGCGGCTGACTGCAGCGGCGGCACAGGTAGGGGCGGCAACCAGTGAGACGCTAAACGCACTGTTCGGTCCGAGCGTGCGTTCCAGATTGCGATCCAGTTCCTCGTTGAACACGCGCAGCACCACCCGAATGCCCGGCTGAACGGCACGCGCGCCAAGGGCAATTTCCACATTCAGCAAGTCATTGTTGATCGTAGCGACGACCGCGCGCGCATACCTGATGCCCGCCTGGCGCAGCGCCGTTGGTTCGCGGGCATCACCCAGCACAATCGGGACGCCCAGGTTGAGCACGCGCTGCACAAACTCGCTGTTCCAGTCGCGCTCGATCACAACTGCCTCGTACCCGGCAGCGTGCAATTGCGTGACAATGCGCAGCCCAACGCGTCCAAGCCCGCAGACAATCACATGATCGCGGTACGTCGAAGCCAGCGCCACCTGCCAGACTTCGCGGCGACTCCCTTTGTCGAGCAACAGGCGCCCGAAGTTCAACACGCTCTGAAAGATCAGCGCCAGTCCCAGGAGCGGCGTCAGAAAGAAGATCAGTTCGCCGATCAGATCGCCGCGCGGAAACGCCAGATCGCTCTGCAGGGTCATCAGTGTCAGCGTTTCATAGAGCGCTTCCGGCAACCCTTGCGGGCGTGATGATCCAGGGGTTTCGGGATAGAGAAATGCAAGGTAGCCCGACGTCAGTGCAGCGAGGATAACAAATCCAATCAGCACCAGCCAGGACTCGTTGAGGAGCAGCCAGAGATCGTACACATTCGCGCGCACCAGACGACCAATATACGGTTTGCCTCTGGTGCGCGATCTAAGACTGTTCCGAATCATGCAGCTATGAGTTATGAGTCGAGGAGTTTTCTGAGCAGTTCTTCGTCTTTCTCCCGGTGCGGCGTCGGTCGTTCGTGCAGCAACTGGCGGAGCAGCGCCTGATTGCTCAAGTGCGCAACCTCTGCCGCCCGCGCTGCAAGTGCGCGCCTGCTGGATGGTAGCAGGCTCAGCGCAATACCGCCGCCAATCAGCATGATACCAAATGATACCCATAACCATGCGCCGTCGGCAGCGTCATTGGTGCGTGGCAGGCGACGCGGCGCTTCGACCGGCGCTGCTTCAACCACCGGCGCAGGTTCGGCGGCTGGCGCCCGACGGGTGGGCAGGGCGACGCGCAGATGCTGGATAACTGGCGTTTCCGGTTTGACGACAACGGTCATTGGTCCGTCAACAACGTCACCCTGACCTGGCGCTGGCGCCACATTGACCAGATAGGTTCCCGGCGATACCCAGATACCGTAGTTACCGTTCTGATCGGTTGTCACAATATTATCTCCAATCCGAACGGGCATACCGGGAACCGGCGCGCTGCTCACGACATCGATCACCGTTCCGCCAATGTGTCCGGGAATAGCCGACCGGTCAGGCACCGATCCTCCTCCCCTGTTCTGTTCGGTAAATTCCACCGCAGGTCGTGGAGATGGCGCTGGCAACGGATCCTGCTGCGCAAACGCTGCGCCCGGCAGGAGTGCACTTATACCAGCCGTCAGCAGCATCACGCCACAGACGATAAGTGACGTTGAAACGTTGCAAAGACGCATAAGAACACTCCTTATTTCGTTGCCCTCCTACGGAAGGCACCTTCCGTGGGAAGGATGTCCGACTACGATTTACGGTTCAACCGGACCAGGCGCCCGTCGTGGCGGCAGGGCAACCGGCACATTCGGTATGCTGGAAGGTGATTCTGGATCGACGCCGTTGCTGAACGATGCCCCTGCGACAACGAAACCGGTAATTTCAGCGCGATTGTTAGTTTCATTGCCTTCGACCACTGCGCCTGTTGGAACCGGCGGGTTGTAACTATCGACGTAGACATACAGGGCATTCGTGCCGCTGGCGAAGAAGCCGGGCCAGATCGATTGCGGTTCAGCGAACTGTCCTGGCGCAGATGTCAGGGTGATACTCTGTCCCGGCGCCAGGGACTGATTCACATACCAGGCAATGCCATAGCACGGCGAGATGCCGCAGACGTCGTTCCAGCGCACATTCGGCGTGGTTGGCGGCGTCGAAGGGTTGATGTACAGGTCAACCCAGAACCCGATCGTTGTTGGTGAACCGCCGACGTTCTTCACCTTCACCGTGATTAGCACCGGTTCACCTGCTTCATAACTACTTTTTGCGGGCGTCACAGTAAACTCTTCGACTACCAGGTCCGGCGGCGTTGGCATCCCCATAATTAGCGGCAGGAAGACCCGCGTCCGCGTCCGGTACCCGGCATCCAGCGTGGTGATCGACTGACCTGGACCTAGCGTTCCGGTTGCAACCGGTGCATCGCTGTCAACTGTCGGATCGCTGCCAGCGCGTGGCGTGATCTCGAAGTATCCTGCTGGTTTGGTGAATGTCAGCACGAATGTGCCCGGTGGTAGGTTGGCGAACGTGTAGGCACCGTTTGCGTTGGTGGTTGTGCTGAGCGTCAACGGCGAGGACAGGACAGTCGGCGTGATCGTCAGGGTGACCTTAACGCCTGCGACGCGCTGTGTCTCGCCTGGATTGCGAATATCGTCGAAGTTCTCATCGATCCAGGCAATGCCGGAGATCGACCCGCTGCCGACAAGTCCAGCATCGACCGTCGTCGAGATCTGGTTGCTCGCCAGTGTGAACGATGCTGTGCGCCCGTTGCTCTGTGCATCGTTGTCGTTATCGACGCTCAGTGAACCGAGACCGTTATTGACCGTCTGGAAGCCCGGCGGCACGACAAACTCGACCACATACGATCCTGGCGTCACGTTTTCGAAGCCGTAGAAGCCAGCATTGCCGCTTGCCAGCGTCGTGGTCGTAGAGATGACCACATCGGTTGCGGCGTCACGCAGTCGGACGGTAATGCCCGGCAGACCAGCATCGACGCCAGATTCGTAGGTTCCGTTACCGTTCACATCGAGCCAGACGCGATCTCCGACCGATGCGGTGCGGTAGAACCCGAAGTTCTGCCCGGTCGCTGGCAGCGTTCCGCTCAACGTCCCGGCAGTCGAAAGCAGGTAGCCGAGCGGTCGCGCGGTGACGCTGATCTGGTAATTGCCCGCCGGCAACTGGTTGAACGTGAAGTTGGGCGAACCTGCGCCACTCGTCACCGTGTATATGACCGTGGGATTGGTCGAGTTGATCGATGTGGTCACCGTCAATGTTAGCGTGACGTTGGGCAGGCTGGGTTCACCTGCATCGAGGGTTCCATTCACATTGACGTCCTCCCACGTCGTGCCGCTCAGCGACAGGTTGCCAATTGCGCCAGCATCGACATAGGTGACCGTTTCGTTCGATCCGACGCTGAAGCGGTCGGTGTATCCGGTTGCAGTAATCGCGTCGCTGTTGTTGTCCGTTGTGATGGGTGCGCCCTGGGTTGTGAAGACGTACCCGGTCGGCAGTTCGAAGCGGACGCGGTAGAGCGTACCGGTTGTCAGCACATCGGTGGGCGTGATGTTCGTGAACTGGTAGATGCCGTTATCACCGGTCGTGAATGTGCCGATCAATGCTTCATTGCCGTTGACCGTCGCATCGGGATCGAGATGGAGCGTCACAGTAACGCCTGCCATCGTCGGCTCGCCAGTATCGAACGTTCCATTGACGTTGGAGTCGAACCAGACCGTGCCGCTGATGACACCGTTGCGGTAGTAGCCGAATGGCAGCGGCGTGATCGTTTGCCCGCTGATCAACGGCGCAGGTGCAGTTGCCGCCCCCGTATTCCCTGGCGAGGGGAAGTAGCCAGCAGGCACGATCACCCCCACCGTGTACGCGGTCGTCGTCGGTGTGACGGTGTACGAGATGATGCCGGTCGCATCAGGTCCGAACGGTCCGTCAAGCGTCACGTTCGGTGTCAGGGTCACCGACGCTCCTGTGATCGGCGCATCGCCGAACGCATACACGTTATTGATCGGCAGCATCGTCTCCTCGAAGACGCGCACCTGAATGACTGCCGGGCGGTAGTAGCCGCGGTCGCGGGTTTGGGTTAGACCGACCTGCAACTCCTGGTCATTGAGTTGATCGACCCCGGTGCCGATCCCGTCGCTGTCATTGTTCGCCGGTTGTGGTCCGACATCCGACGGCGTGGCGAACCACCCGGACGGCGTGGCGAAGCCCAGCGTGAAGGAGACCTGGTTGGTGCCGGTGACGCACCCCGGCAGCGCAGTAAAGGTGTAGAAACCGCCGGACGTTACGGTGCTGGTCGTGATGGTCGTGCTCAGCAGCCCCGGCAGGTTGACCGTCACCGTCAGGTTGACCGTCACCTCCGGCAGCGCGCCGACGTTTTCGCCGGTCTCGCGCACGCCGTTACCGTTGAGGTCTTCCCACACCTGCCCGGTCACCGTGGCGCGTCCGCGCACTGCCGCGTCGCTCAGCCCGCCTACGACGGCATTGGAGGTGACGGTGAACGGCGCCGTCTCGGCATACGTGTTGCCGCCGTCGGTCGTCGCCATATCGTTGTCGCCGCCCGCTGGCGTGACGAGCACGAAGTTCAGCGTATCGGGATTGGTCACCCGCACTGTGTAACTGATATTCGGCGTCACATTCGTGAAGGTGTAGGCGCCGGTCGCGTCGGTGGTCGCGGTTGCCACCACGGTGTTGCTCAACCAGAGCGTGACCGTCACGCCCTGCATCCCCGGCTCGTTGTCGGCGAACAGGATGTTGTCGGCGTCGCGGTCGAAGCGCACCGCGCCGGTCACCGTGCCGGGGCGGAAGTAGCCGAACTCCAGCGGTCCGTAGGTTGCATTGCTCGTCAGCGGCGCCGTGACGGTCAGCGTCCCGGTGTTCCCCGGCGAGGGCGTGTATCCGGCGGGCGTCGTTACGCCGATGACATATGTGGTCGTTGTCGGCGCCACCGTGTAGGTGATGATGCCAGTCGCATCAGGTCCGAACGGTCCGCCAAGCGTCACGTTCGGCGTCAGGGTTACTGTCGCTCCGGCAATCGGCACATCGCCAGAAGCATACACGTTATTGATCGGCAGCGTCGTCTCCTCGAAGACGCGCACCTGAATGACCGCCGGGCGGTAGTAGCCGCGGTCGCGGGTTTCGGTCGCGCCGCGCCCCAGCGCCTGGTTATCGAGTTGATCGACGCCAGTTCCGATGCCGTCGCTGTCATCGTTCGCCGGTTGTGTTCCGACATCCGCCAGCGTGTCGAACCACCCGGACGGCGTGGCGAAGCGGAGAGTGAAGTTCACCTCCGCAGCGCTTGCCCCGCCCGGCAGGTTCGTGAAGGTGTACACACCGCTGGCGTTGGTCGTGGTGTTGGCGGCGATTGTGGTGCTCAGCAGCCCCGGCAGGTTGACCGTCACCGTCAGGTTGACCGTCACCTCCGGCAGCGCGCCGACGTTTTCGCCGGTCTCGCGCACGCCGTTACCGTTGAGGTCTTCCCACACCTGCCCGGTCACCGTGGCGCGTCCGCGCACTGCCGCGTCGCTCAGCCCGCCTACGACGGCATTGGAGGTGACGGTGAACGGCGCCGTCTCGGCATACGTGTTGCCGCCGTCGGTCGTCGCCATATCGTTGTCGCCGCCCGCTGGCGTGACGAGCACGAAGTTCAGCGTATCGGGATTGGTCACCCGCACTGTGTAACTGATATTCGGCGTCACATTCGTGAAGGTGTAGGCGCCGGTCGCGTCGGTGGTCGCGGTTGCCACCACGGTGTTGCTCAACCAGAGCGTGACCGTCACGCCCTGCATCCCCGGCTCGTTGTCGGCGAACAGGATGTTGTCGGCGTCGCGGTCGAAGCGCACCGCGCCGGTCACCGTGCCGGGGCGGAAGTAGCCGAACTCCAGCCCGGACGGTCCAACCGTCTGCCCTGGCACCGGGTTGGGGATGACCTGCGCCGCGCCGGTGTTCCCTGGCGACGGGGTGAAGCCCGTCGGAGTGTCGACATTGACCCAGTACGGCGTGGTGCTGCTCGTCGGCACCAGAGTGAAGGTGATCAACCCGGTCGTGTCAGACACCACGCTGAGCGGCGTCACTGTCCCGTTGGTGGTGGTGATCGTCACCGTGGCGGTGGTGATGCCGGTGTCGCCCGCCTGATATGCGTTATCGACCGGCGGGTTTT
>JAGHYV010000055.1 GCA_017743475.1 Roseiflexus sp.
CTGACATCCAGGACATCGCGCCCGACTCGGAGTAGACTGTCTCGCCAGGGTCAAGCTCAAGGATGACCGCCTGCATGGTTGTCCCGACAATCTGATATTCCATCCCGGTCACACCACGCCCACGCGCAGTCACCGTCGGGTCAGGCAGATCTAACCGCTGACCCACCTGATTGCCGTATGCGTACAGATTACCTGTCGATGATGGTGCCAGCTTGGAAGGCGGCAGCGGCGGTGCGACTGGCGGCGGTGGCGCTGCAACGCGTGTGCCGCAGCGGGAGCAGAATTTGGCAGTTGGTGAAAGGACAGCGCCACATGTTGGGCATTGCATGGATGCGACTCCTTGCACGCACTACGATGCTGGTACGAACAGAATATCCGAAGGAAGGATGGATCCTTCCGTAGACATGAACGGCGTTTTCCGACTATCTCGACACCCATGGGCGGTCCCCGGCGCACAGTTCCCGATCTCCAGTCTCCACTGTGCAGTTCTCAGTGCATAGTTCTCACCGCACAGTCTCTGGCGCGCAGTTCCCAGTTCCCCGTCCCTGGTGCACAGTTCCCACTGCACAGTTCTCACTGCGCAGTTCCCGGTGCACAGTCCTTAGTGCACAGTTCCCAGTCCCCGGCGCACAGTCTCCGGTTCTCAGTTCCCCGTTCTTAGTTCTCAATTCTCTAATTCGCCTTACTCAACGTTGCCAGGAACTCGGCATTATTCCGCGTCTTCATCATGCGGGTCAGTACCAGTTCGGTACCCTCGCCCTCGCCGAGCATGCTGACCATACGACGCAGCGTCCACACCTGACGCAGCACGTCGGGCGGCAGCAACAGTTCCTCACGGCGCGTACCACTGCGAGTAATGTCGATTGCCGGGAACACACGCTTCTCCGCCAGTTTGCGGTCGAGGTGCAGTTCCATATTCCCGGTGCCTTTGAACTCCTCGTAGATTACATCGTCCATCCGGCTGCCGGTATCGATCAGACAGGTAGCAATGATCGTCAGTGACCCGCCATTCTCAATATTGCGCGCAGCGCCGAAGAAACGCTTGGGCGGGTAGAGCGCCACCGGATCGATACCGCCGGAGAGTGTGCGCCCGCTCGGCGGCATATCCAGGTTGTATGCACGCGCTAAACGGGTGATCGAGTCCATGAGGATCACAACGTCCTGCCCGCCTTCGACCAGTCGCTTGGCGCGTTCCAGCGTCATCTCGGCGACCTTTGTATGGTCTTCGACCGGCTCATCGAACGTCGACGAGATGACATCGCCCTTGACCGAGCGCCGCATATCGGTGACCTCTTCCGGACGTTCACCAATGAGCAGCACCATCAGGTGAATGTCCTGATAGTTGGTTGTGATGCCATTGGCAATCGCCTTGAGCAGCAGCGTCTTCCCCGCTTTGGGCGGTGACACGATCAGACCGCGCTGACCACGACCGATCGGCGCCACCAGGTCAACCAGGCGCGTCGCAAGCAGGTGCGGCTCCGTTTCGAGTTTGATCTGCTCGTTGGGGAAGATCGGCGTCAACTGATCGAACGACGGGCGTTTGCGCGCCGTTTCCGGATCCATCCCATTGATCAACTCGACACGCAGGAGCGAGTAGTACCGCTCGCTCTCTTTCGGCGGACGAATCTGCCCCCAGACCCGGTCACCAGTACGCAACCCAAACCGCCGGATCTGCGATTGCGACACATAGACATCATTTGGTCCGGGCAACATCCGTTCGCCGCGCAAGAAACCATACCCATCGGCGACAATGTCGAGAATACCGTCGGACAGGATATGGCCCGCCTCTTCCGTCTGCGCCTGCAGCAGTTTGAAGATCAGATCCTGCTTTTTCAGGTTGCTAACGCCGGTAATACCGATCGCTTTCGCCATTTCTCGCAGATCACTGAGCGTTTTGCTCTCGAGTTCGGCGACGTTGATGATTGGCTTGTCACGAACGGGTTCGGCGTACTCGGCGACCGGCTCGCCACCATTACCATTGCTGTTATTGTTAGTGGTATTTTTCGTTCTCATTCTTGGCACAGAAGACTCCTTGCCGACGTGTCTTTACGCCGGCTGTCCACATAGCGGATGTTTACTCAATCGTTCCAGATAGACCAAAACGTGCGTCGTTGTGGCATGATATGTTCTGTTCACACACAGCGCAGTAACGCCATGTGCTTCAGACTTTAGAGGTGATCGTACTGAGCCAATTATATTGATATGGGAATAATATATGTGCTAATCAGCACCTGGCGCGTTGTTTTCATAGATAAGCTACATGAACGGCGCTCGACCATACTGGGAACTTGCAGCCATATTGCTTACGGAGAGCCATGCTATGACTGCATTATGAAACACAGAGTTACACCACAGTGTGGCGGACGCCTGGCGCTTTCCAGGGGAATGTATGACTTCTGGAGTCGCGTCAGATGCGAGATCTAGAGGATTGCCGTCGCAATGCTTCACTCGCATCTCTATTATAGCACACCTGTCAAGATTTTGTGCAACATCCGGCGGCGGCATTGTTGACGCAGTGCGCTCATATGCCGTACAATGCATACGACGTTGCCACATATTATCTTCCAGACGCCTCCGTAGGGTAACATGTCTGGTAAAGGCTATTATCGCTATGAAGAAACTTTCCAGCGCCGCGATTCGTGAGCAGTTTTTGCGCTTCTTTGAAGAACGCGATCATGTCCGGGTGCCCAGTTCATCGCTTATCCCCGGAAATGACCCGACCCTGCTGTTCACCAACTCTGGTATGGTGCAGTTCAAGGATACCTTCCTGGGACTGGAGCAGCGCCCATACACCCGCGCTACAACGGTTCAAAAGTGTCTGCGCGTTTCGGGAAAGCACAACGATCTCGAAGAGGTCGGTCCGTCGCCGCGTCACCATACATTCTTTGAGATGCTTGGCAACTTCTCCTTCGGCGACTATTTCAAATCCGAGGCGATTCCTATGGCCTGGGAGTTGTTGACAAAGGTGTTTGAACTCCCGGTCGAACGTTTGTGGTTTACTGTCTTCGAAGGCGACGACGAGGTACCGCCTGATGATGAGGCGGCACAGTTGTGGATTGCAGCTGGCGCCAATCCGGATCGTGTTCTTCGCTTCGGACGCAAGGATAACTTCTGGGTGATGGCGGATACTGGTCCATGCGGTCCGTGTTCCGAGATCACAATTTATATTGGCGATGATCTGCAGGCAATGAGTGCACAGGGGGTCAATTCTGGCGATCCGAACTATGTCGAGATCTGGAACAATGTGTTCATGCAGTTTGAACGCAGCACCATGCAACCGCTCCATCGCCCGTCGGTCGATACCGGTATGGGTCTCGAACGCATGGCAATGGTCCTGCAGGGGGTTCACTCTACATATGAGACCGATCTGTTCATTCCACTAATCGAGCGCCAGCTGGCGCTGCTCGGCGCAGACGAGTCGACCTACCGCGCACGGGTTGCGCCCTACCGCGCCGTCGCCGACCATAGCCGCGCGGTGGCGTTTTTGATTGCCGACGGCGTGCTTCCGGGCAATACAGGGCGGTCGTATGTGCTGCGCCGCATTCTGCGTCGCGCGGTCTACCAGGGTCGCACGATCGGTTTTGAGAAGCCGTTCCTGGCAGAGATCGTCGCGGTGGTGATCGAGCAGATGGGTGCGGTGTATCCCGAATTGCGCGAACGCGCCGATTTTATCCTGGAAACGGTCGATCTGGAAGAACGCCAGTTCCTGCGCACCCTTTCGGGCGGAATGAGCATTCTAAACAGCGTTATTGAACGGATACGCGCCAGCGGCAGTACAGTCATTCCTGGCGATGATGCATTTACGCTCAAGGATACCTATGGTTTTCCGCTCGATCTGACGCAGAAAATTGCTGCTGAACACGGTTTAACCGTCGATGAAATAGGGTACGAGCGACGTATGGAAGAGCAGCGCGACCGGGGCCGTCGTGCAGCACAGTTCAAGCGCGCAGCCGAAGCGGAGTTGTGGGCAGGAGTCGATCTGCCGCCGATACGCTTCACCGGCTATACGGCGTTTTCTGGCAGCGGCGTAGTGCAGGCGATTGTCGTCGCTGGCGATCAGGTCGCCGAAGCCAGTGCCGGTCAGCAAGTGCAGATTGTGCTTGACAGCACGCCGTTCTATGCCGAAAGCGGCGGTCAGGTCGGTGATACCGGCGTCTTGATCGGTCCGCACGGTCGTGTCCGGGTCGAAGATGTGCAACGACCCGTACCCGGTGTGATTGTCCATTACGGCGTGGTTGAAAGCGGCAGCGTGATGCTGCACGATCTGGTCGAAGCGCACGTTGATAGGGCGCGTCGTGCCGCCATTATGCGCAACCATACGGCAACCCACCTGCTCCATCGTGCGCTGCGTGATGTGCTCGGCGAACATGCAGCGCAGGCTGGCTCGCTTGTTGCGCCAGATCGCCTCCGTTTCGACTTTACGCATACGCGCCCGCTGACCCCGGAACAACTGCACGAGATCGAGCGACGCATCAATGCCTGGATCCGCGCCGATACGCCGGTTGTCTGGCAGGAGTTGAGCTATCAGGCGGCTATCGAGGCTGGCGCTATTGCCCTATTCGGTGAAAAATATGGCGATGTGGTGCGCATGGTCACGATTGGATGCGTCAATGGTCACGATGCGCCCTCGCCCGCTGCGCTGGCTGAGCGCGAACTGGCAGGCTTTCCAATGTGCTCGCGTGAACTGTGCGGCGGTACCCACGTCGGGCGGAGCGGCGAGATTGGACTGTTCCGCATTATTTCGGAAAGTAGTGTTGCCGCCGGCGTGCGACGCATCGAGGCGTTGACCGGTCCTGAAGCCGAAGCGTGGGTCGATGCTCAGATTGCGACCCTCCGGGCGATTGCCGCTCGCGTTGGAGCGCCTCAAACTCAACTGGTCGAGCGTGTCGAGGCGTTGATTGCCGAATTGAAGCAGCGCCAGCGCGCACTCGATGAGTTGACTGCTCGTATGGCGCGATCCAACCTGGAAGGATTGCTTGCCAGTGTGCAATCGGTGGGCGACATTCGCTTCCTGGCAGCACAGGTCGAAGCGCCCAACGCCGCGCGATTACGCGAAATGGGTGACTGGCTGCGCGACAAATTGGGGTCTGGTGTGGTAGTGCTGGCGACGGTATTCGATGGCAAAGCTCAGATCCTGGCAATGGCAACGCCCGATCTGGCGGGGAAACGGATCCACGCTGGCAATCTCGTGAAGGCGCTTGCGCCGATCATCGGCGGCAGCGGCGGCGGTCGCCCTGATATGGCACAGGCTGGCGGGCGTGATAGTGCGAATATATCTCAAGCATTGGAGCGTGTTGCCGCAGTGATAGCGGAGCAGGCAGGGGTTTGACCCCAGGGAGATCCACACATGTCGGATGAGACGTCACCAATTCCTCTCCCGCCCAAAACACCACCGACAGGGATCACAGCAGTGCTCAGCGCCATTCTGGCATCCAACCCGGCATCGGCAGTTGTGCCGGTTGTGCCCGCTGATACACTCGATGGCATTGTCGAACGTGTGCGTGCAGCACGCGCCAGCAGTGTTCAACTGCTGGTTCCTGAAGGAGTACCAGTACTGAAAGGGTGGCGCAGTTTCACGGCGTTACGGTTGATTCTTCAGCGCGACGGCATCAGCGTGCTGGTAATCAGTCCTGATGCAAACGTGCTCGAAGCGGCGCGCGCTGGCGGTCTGGAAACGATGGCTGTGGGCGATCCGCCATTGCCGCGACCCGCAACACCCGCTCCGACGACTCCTCCCGCCAGACCGGTGATCGATGAGCGCGATGCTGCCTTCCTGCGCGCCCTGGACGATGTGCCGTCACGCAGCCCATATGCCGACTTGTCGGAGAAAGATGCAGCGTTTGCCGCTTCCCTTGACGATTTCTCCGATGCAGTTGCTACCGTTGCGGCGCCGTCGACGCAACCCGAAACGCCGCTACCCTCCGCTGCTCCCCCGCCTCGCAGGGTCAGCGCTGCCGATGTGCGCCTTAGCGCAGACGAGGAACGGCGCGCATCTGCCCACGAAACGGCGCGACGCAGCGGAGTAGCGCCACGACGACAGCCGCAGCCGCGTGCAACAGTACGAACCGCGCCACGCACTGCAGGCGTCCCTGCCCGCACGAACGATCGCACCATGATCATTGGTATCGCCGTCGCAGTCCTGATTGTTGCGCTACTGATTGCGTTCGGCTGGTATCAGGCGAACCGTGTGTCGGTCATTGTCGAACCGCCAGTTATCCAGAGCCGCACGCAACCCTTCCGCGGAGAAGTTATCCCGATTACGACCGCTGATCCCGGTGCGAATCCATCGTCGATCCAGGCGGCAGTCGTACGGGCGGAGGCTTCCTTCACTGTTCAGGGACAGGTGACAAGTGAAACACTGACGCCTGTCGGACGGGCAACCGGTCAGGTGCGCGTCATTAATGTTGTTGAGCAACCTTTCCTGCTCCCTGAAGGCACGGAACTTCTGGGGTTGAACCCTGCTGGCGCTGAGGTGCGTTTTGTTGTCGAAGGACCGATTACGGTGCCGCCAGCGGTCACAACTACGAGCGATCGTGGTCGAAGCACCACCTATGGCGAAATTGTGGTCAATGTGGTCGCTCGCTCACCCGGCAGCGCATCGAATGTTGAAAAGAATGCGTTGACACAGATCCTTATCCCTGGTATGCAACCGATCATCAGCGACAGAGGAAATCTGCTGATTCGACACGAAGCGATTGGCGGCGGCAGCGAGGAATTGCAACGGATCGTCACTGAAGCCGATGTGCAACGTGTCCTTGGCGAGGCGCTGACAGGCCTGTATAACGCCGGTATGGAACAACTTGCCCGGCAGATCGATCAAAATGTGCTGGCTATCGATCCAACAACTATCACCCCCGACACGATTGAACTAGCGCGTCCGGAGTCGTATAACCCGCCGCTTATTGAACCACCACTCGGTCAACCGGTCGATCCTGCTAATCCGGTCTTCCGTGTGACGGTGAGCACACGTTTCAGCGCTCTGGCAACCCCCCGCGATCGTCCGGTCAGTAAGCAACTTGAACAGGTCGTACCACGGCATTTTCTACAACGCGGCACACCGTGCAATCCAAACGAGCGGATTGGGTTCGATGTTACCGGATGGCGCTGGGACGACTCGAGACTGACGATCAACGGCGCGATCACCTGCACCGAGTATGGGACGCTGACAAACGATATGCTCAATCAGATCAGAAAGGACCTGATCGGCGCATCCCGCAGCGATGCAGAAACGCGGCTCCAGCAGTTTGTGCAACAGGGAGCGATCAGCACCTATAGCTTGCCAGCAATCGAAGCACTGCCGGGGTTCGACTTCCTCATCGATGTACGACCCGCAGGAATATCGTGATCAAGGAGTGAGGGGCAATGAGCAGCGAACCCGGACGTGTCATGGCGCTCGATATCGGCGAGCGCCGTATTGGCGTGGCATTGAGCGATCCGACCCGCACGCTGGCTTCGCCGCTGACAACGATCTGCGCCGTACCGCGCTCAACTGCCCTGAAACGGATTCTTACCCTCATCCGCGATTACCAGGTGACGGCGCTCGTCGTCGGGCTGCCGCTGACCATGAACGGTGACGTCGGTCCGCAGGCGACGCTCGTGCAACAGTTTGTCGATGAACTACGTCCGCTCATCGATATTCCGATCTCCTTTGTCGATGAACGACTCACAACGGTCGCTGCTGAACGCATGATGATCGATCTCAACATCAAGCCCGAACAGCGCAGGGCACGCATTGATGAGGTGGCAGCGTCGATCATTCTGCAGGATTTCCTCGATTCTCAGCGCTGAACTGCTACTAGCATACGGATTCGATCCACTCGAGAATCGTGTGCAGTACGTCCTCAAGCGGCGCATACGTATCGATTACCAGGTACGGCTCTTGAATCGGGTAGTTCGAGGTTTCAGCCCGTCGGCGCAGATGATCCTGAAGGTGTTCCCACGTCGTTACATGATGCGCTGGCAGGCGTAATGCCGCTCGCTGTTCGATCCGCCGTCGCCATTCCTCCTCGGACGAACAGACACATTCGATGACTAACAGACGCGCACCGGTATCGTGCGCAACCACACAGGCGGTTGTGTACCCGCTAATCTCGCTGAGCGGGCTATCGCATATGACGCTCAGATGTTGCAACAACTGTCGGCGCGCTACATTGAACATGGCGATGTATGCCAGCCCGCCAGCATCTTCGACATGACCATCCAGCACATCCTTAATGTCGTCCTTGTCGATCAGGGGAATACGAAGACGGCGGCTGAGCGCGCGTGCTACTGCGCTCTTGCCGGATCCGGGATGACCTTTCATTGCGATCAGTAACGGACGCTGGATGTTCGTCATACATGTCGCTCGACACGTGAACGCTGGGATTCTGGATCAGCATTTCTATCTTTCTTTGGCACGTTCAGGGCAGGCCTTCACCCTTCAACGCTGTCTCTTCCCCGCCAAGCAACCGGGACAGCGCCTGCGCCTGGTGTTCAGGAATGTCACGCGCCAGCGAGAGTGCGACACGACCCAACTCGCGGTAGAGGGGCAGCAACGATGGCATATGCGTCGTAAGTGCGGCGATATGACGCGCAACGGTAGCATCATCACCACGTGCGATCGGTCCGGTCAGCGCCACATCTGGCGGTGCGTGTTCCAGGCTTTCAACGGTGCCGCGCAGCAATGGCAGCAGTGCACGTGCACGCACTTCTTCCGGCAATCCGATGTTTTCAAGCAACGCTGCTCCACAAGCGTAGAGCGCGACGGTATAGTTGGCGACCATGACAGCGGCAGCGTGGTAGAGCGCGCGATGACGTGCATCAAGATCAAAAGGGATTGCGCCAATTGCGCGTGCCAGCGCATGCAGGGTCGTGGCGAGTGGTGGATCGGCATCGATAGCGATATATGCGTTACGCAGACGCGCTGCCGTTTTCGCCCCGGCGAGCGTTTGCAGTGGGTGAAATCCCCCGATCCGTGCGCCGCTCGCAGTCGCATCGACCAGCGCTTCGCGTCCGAATGCGCCGCTACAGTGAACAACGCTCTGCCCGGCGCGCCATCCACCGGCTGCGGCAATCATGCGACACACAGGTGTCACTGCGGCGTCCGACACGGTGAGAAACACCAGGTCGGCTGTGCGAGCGACAGTAAGCGGGGTCTCCATTACTGCTGCACCAATCTGGTGCGCCAGTTCAGTTGCGCGCTCAACTCTGCGACTGTGGAGCGCAACGACGCGATATCCAGCGCCATGGAATGCCGCCGCCAGCGCCCCGCCAGCCCGCCCAACGCCGATGAAGCCGATTGTGATCAAAGCGTTCAACGTTCCAACAGTGAGGAGTCCACTGTAAAGGTTATTTCACCATAGAGGCGCAGCGTTTGCAAAGGAAGATCTCATATCGCGTCACTCAAACACATGCGCTGCCATGCATCCATAACATGTTTCGTTTTTAGGGTTCTCTGTGCTCTCGGCGTCTTAACAGTGCGTTTTTGCGGTGAAGTCAACGTCCTGACCCTCAACCTTTCAACCTTCCACAACGCTCAACTCCACCGTGACCCGAAATCTCCGAACGACGCGCTCACCTTCAACCTTCCAACCTTACAACGTTCAACCCCCACCTTTCAACCCGACCACGCCGCCCAGCGACCACGCCTGCGTCACACTCCGCTCGATAGCGCGCGCCAGAACATCAGCAGCAACCGCACCGAGCGACAACAGTCCCGGCGATGCACGTCGTCCTGTCGCCAGTACGAAGACTGTGTCGCCATCGAACGGGGTATGCACCGGGCGGATCGTCCGTGCCAGCGCGTCCTGCGCCATCTGCGCCACCTTCGTTGCTTCTGCCTTCGTCAGACGTGCATCGGTCGCCACTACTGCCAGTGTCGTGTTCTGCCCTTCCGACGGCGGCGCACCCACCATTGCGCGCAGGAACGTCATAGTATCAGCTAGCGATCCATCATCGGCGCGCACACCTGCCAGCAAACGACCGCTACGCTCGTCGTACACATCACCGAACGCATTGCAGACAGCCAGTGCACCGACGGTGACACCGTCCGCCAGGCGTTCGCTCCACGAACCGACGCCAGACTTCATAGCATACTGCATTCCCCGGATTTTCCCCACTGTTGCACCAATTCCCACGCCGACACACCCTTCCTCGACGGTTGTGCCAGCGGCGTTGCATGCTGCATATCCCATCGCGGCATCGGCAAACCGATCAGCGCTACCGATTGCAAGATCGAAAATCACCGCTGCTGGCACGATTGGCACGTTGCGCAACCCGGTTGGAAAGCCAATGCCCCGTTCTGCAAGCCACTGGACCACCCCTGTCGCTGCTGCAAGACCAAACGCGCTACCGCCGCAGAGTACCACGGCATGCACCGTCGCGACAGTGGCAACTGGCGAGAGAAGATCGGTTTCGCGTGTCCCTGGAGCGCCACCACGCACATCGACTGCACCAACCGCGCCTTCGGGGGTCAGAATGACCGTACAACCAGTCAACGCTTCATCGTCCTGCGCGTGACCTACCAAGACACCTGGAACATCGGTAATTGAAGGATTCATGGTTTTGGCGTGTTCAGGATACGCTCGAAGATCTGTTCCCAGACTTCGAAGGGTTGTGCACCCACAAGCAACTGACCATTGATAAGGAACGATGGCGTACTGCGAATGCCTGCCTGCTGCCCTGCAAGGATGTCTTCCTGGATCTGCGCGCCGTAGCGATTACTCTCAACACACCGTTGCACCTTGCTGGCATCGAGTTCCAGCTCCTCAGCATACCTCAGGAAGGTACGAAAATCATTCGCGTCTCCCGACGACCACTCGCGTTGCGTCATCCCCTCAAAAATTCGGGCATGCATCTGCCAGAACGCGCCCTGTTCACCAGCGCAGTTGGCAATATGCGCCGCAAGCAACGCCCCTGGATGAATGCTCATCAACGGGAAATCACGGTAGACGAGGCGGACCTTGCCGGTGCGCACATACCGCTCTTCGATCAGCGGTCGAACCTCACGCGCAAATGATGCACAGAAAGGACACTGAAAATCGCTGAATTCCACCACTGTGATCGGCGCATCGGGCGCACCCTGCGCACGCGGATCGTCGGACGGCGCGGGCTCCGATACCTGCGTATTGCCGGGAACAACAGTTGAAGCGGGGATCGGAGTGACATCTAATGGACGCGGGCGCGCTGCGTCGGATGGAGATGGACGCACAACCACTGCCTGACGGATAGCAGTTGGTCGCAGGTCGGTTGCCTGGGGTGCTTCAGGACCGCACGCAGCAACGATCAACAGCAGGACCGTCAGCAACGCAAGACGTACCAGAAAACCGCGCCGACGCCAGTTATAACGTGGTGTGTCATTGATCATACACGTTCATTCGTTCCGTTTCGACCCGCTGGCGATAGGCGGGACGTGGCAGCGAACTGGTGCCATCATCACCACAGTAAGGGCACACGCTCCATGTCAGATCGACGACTCGGTCACACATAGCGCAACGCCGACGTAGCGCCGTCCGGCAATGCGGGCACAGGATAAAATCCGGCTCGACTGCCCGCTGACACTTTGGGCAGACATGGGGATCTTCCAGATTGCGACGCAGATACTCTTCCTCGAGCATGCGCTCATACTTTTGCGCCAGCGTCTGACGGGGGCGCAGGATCAAGTGTAGCAGCACACCACCAAACGGAAGCACAAGCGCCAGTGTCACCGCCAGCACCTGCACCGCCACATCCTCGCTCCGACTGTGAATATCGCGGTACGTCCACAGCACCGACGCTGCCCAGAGCATGATCAGATAGGCGAGCAACATCCATGCCAGCACCGATACCACCGGCGCCAGGTTGGCAATGATTGCGCGAAAATCCAAGATCCACTCCTTGCAGATTACAGTATCCCTCGGATACGTCGACCTTCGTCTGGGTCTGCCGTGTCACACAAGAACCCGCCTCTAGCAAAGTGTAGACCAGAATGTATGTCGGTCAACGCTGGGGCACGCCGTTCCCGAGAATGTCCAACCTCGTCCATCAGGTTCAGCGTTTATGAGAACTGCTATAAAATCCGGTATTTGCAACTTGCTGTGGGGCTAATGGAGATTGAGCATCAAACCCGCTATACTGGACCAGCCGTCAGTCTATAGCCCAACGGCTACGCAAGGCGAAGCCTGCCTGCGCAGGCAAAAGCAGAAGAATTACTCAAAGACCACAAGCCCTCAGCTATGCAGGGCAAAGCCCAACTATGCGGACTACACCGGACTTATTTTTCAGTCGCCGCAGGGGGGATCGCAATGTTCATTGCATTCGTCCGGGCGGCGTTCAACCCTTTCCGATAGGTTCAACCTCTGTAAGAACTCTGCTATAAAAGCCCGCCGCAGATTCACCGACCTGCAGGAACGGTTATCGACACCTATGACGGCGTGAGACGACGCACATCGGCGGCACGCACAACAAACACTGTCGCGCCACCCACCTGCACCTCAACCGGCGTTGGCGGGTAGAACTCACCTGACTCGGCAACCGGCGGCAGTGGCGACACATAGCGTGTCCGCGTATAACAGTGCTCCCGCACAATTTTTAGAATAGGATCGACCTGATAATCCTCAGCAGCGATCAGCAGCGTCACATTCCCCTCGCGCAAGAAGCCACCCTCGCTACTGATACGCGTCACCCGATGACCGGCAGCAGTGAGCGCCTCGATCAGATCCCCCGCATCCTGCCGCTGAACGACGGCAATGATCAGCTTCATGGGCGCACCTTACACATCTACGGTACAGTTTCCAGCCGCGTGATCGATGCCAGATACGGCTCGACAATTGCAGCGATCTGTTCTGCCAGCGCCTCGATCGACTGCCGGGCATCAAGCACGCGCCAGCGTTCTGGATCCGCAGCGATCAACTCGCGATAGCCAGCTTCGACCCGTCGATGATACTCCAATTCCCGCGCATCGAGACGATTCCATTCGACGCCGACGCCGTGCTGTCCGGTTGAACGCGCACCTTTGCGACACTTGCGTTCTAGTCCTTCTACAGCGCTGATGTCGAGATAGAATGTTATATCAGGGCGCAAGCCGCCCGTAGCGGCAGCCGTAATCACACGCAATTCCGCCAGATCGCGCCCCAGACCATATCCCTGATAAGCAAAGGTCGAATCGGCGTACCGGTCACACAGCACAATGCCACCCTGATCCAGATACGGACGAATAACCTCACTGACCAGTTGCGCCCGCGCTGCCGAGAAGAGTAACATCTCGGTCGTCGGCGCCATTTCGGTATGTTGAAGATCAAGCACAATCCGCCGGATCAGATCACCAATCCGCGTCCCACCCGGTTCCCGCGTGAGAATAACTGGAAAGCGCCGCGCGTGCAACGATTCGTACAATAGACGCGCCTGCGTGCTTTTTCCGCTTCCCTCAGGACCCTCAAATGTTACAAACAGACTCATTGATCATCGCCGATCATGGTGCAGCCCTAGCGAAAGATTTTGACTCGTCGGTTTGGTTCACGTCCGTGACTTTCCGATTGCAGGTTGTAACGCTCTGCCATCTGATGCTGCAACCGGCGCACATAACTGCTCTGTGGTTGCAGTTCGACCGACGAACGTTCGCCGTTCAGAACCTGGGTAATCGCCGTTTCGACCTCCAGCAGCGCCTCGGTCATTGTGGCATCATCGTTGCGATCCGCCCGGCGTTGCGATCCATTGTCGCTCAGGCTGATGTTGAACACATCGGCGAGTTGACGCTCCATCTGCGCCAGGGTATTGTTCCGCAGCACATAGACCGGCACGCCACGCTCTTCAGCCTGACGCACGCGCTGCGATCCCTGACGATAATAATTCTTTAGGGTCATCACCATCGTCGCCTCACCCATGTCGCGCACGATGGTCGCTGGAACATGCAGACTGGCGATTGCCCGCTCCAGACGGTCACGGCTAACACCGAATGGGTAGATGCGTTGCGGTGTCATTCCGACGCTGGGAGCGGCGGGCGCTGACGATGCGCGCGGGCTCCGATCCCCGCGTTCACGCCCACTGCCGCCACGACGAACGCCCGGAATCGTCGGAACAGCCTGATCACCGCTGAAAGCCGGAAAGATTTCGATTCGACCGTCAGCGGTGCGTCGGCGCACTTCAGCCTGTGGCGGCTCAGAGCGCAGCAGACTATCTACCGCGCTAGCAACGTCGGGATAGACTGTCACCTGATCCCAGTTCTGAATTTCAACCAGAATGTCAAAGGTTGGCGGCGCTTTTCGTTCAAGCACCGTCTTCTGTGTTCCTCGCCGGCGCGCCTCTTCATCACCAAGCGTCACCGCCTGGATGCCGCCGATCAGATCGGACAATATTGGGTTCGACAACAGATTCTCGAGCGTCTGCCCGTGCGCTGTGCCGATCAACTGAACGCCGCGTTCGGCGATGGTACGTGCGGCCAGCGCCTCGAGTTCCGTCCCGATCTCATCGATCACGATCACTTCCGGCATATGGTTTTCGACGGCTTCGATCATCACTGCGTGTTGTTCTGACGGTCGCGGCACCTGCATACGACGCGCCCGCCCGATGCCGGGGTGTGGAATGTCGCCATCGCCAGCAATTTCGTTCGACGTATCCACAATGACGACGCGCTTCCGCAGGTCTTCCGCCAGCACCCGCGCCGTTTCGCGCAGCATGGTCGTCTTGCCGACGCCAGGCCGTCCAAGGAGCAACACGCTCTTCCCTGACTCGATCAGATCACGCAGGATCGTGATCGTACCGAAGACAGCGCGCCCGACACGACAGGTCAATCCAATCACGCGACCGGTGCGATTGCGGATCGCCGAGATCCGGTGCAACGTGCGCGGAATGCCCGCGCGGTTATCCTCACCGAAGGCACCGATGCGACTGATGACGTAGTCGATATCTTCCTGCGTGACTTCGCGGTCGCTGAGAAAACGTTCGTGATTCCGGTAGCGCGCTTCGGGGAGTCGACCAAGGTCCATGATCACTTCCAGCAGATCCTCCCGGTCATCAGGACCCGTTTCAATCGCCTGACGAATAGGTGCTGGAAGCGTCGCCAGAAGTAATTCGATATTGCTGGTGATATCCTGTTGCACTGCCATAGAATCGTCGATCCTCACATTGAGAGGAAATAGTTGGTATTGGCGTATGGGTCTCCGGGCTTTCAAGCGCGGGGGTCAGCAGGGAGCGCCGCGCTGCAACGGTCGTCTGTTTGCAGAGCAACGTGTAATCGGCAACCGGATGAAAGCCGAGATCACCTGCAGGAAGAAACAGTTCCTGCTGATAATCGCGCAGCACCAGGTACACTGGCAACGCATCGCGGATCTGCGCTAGCCCGAACCGCAGCACATCAGTCATTTGCTCACGCGCCTCGGGTCTGATCAGCAGTGAGAAGACATGCCCCACTGGACCGGTGGTGCGATGGAGATACGCCACCATACGGTCGCCAGCGCCCAGCACCCATGCATTGCGGTATGGGCGACGCCAGACGCGATCAAGCGGCAGCATCCACGATCGGGCATCGCGCGCCTCGAAGAGTTGCACCTGTCGGGGGGTCACAGCGCCGTAGAGTTTATGGATCGCCCACACATCATGGTTCGACTGCGGGCGCATTGGCGCCAGCGTTGTTCCCTGATCCCAATCCGGTCCGTCGAGGCGCAGCACCGACTGCTGCGCATACCCGATGAACCCTGCCTGGCGAAAGATCTCGCGCAGTTCATTGTGGCGTTGCGGCAGCGCTGCATAGATCCGCTGGATACGCACTGCGCCGACTTCGACACACAATGACTCGAGCAGGCGAAACCACACGTCCGGATCGGTCGGATGACCATTCCCGCCGCCGTATGCTGCCATCAGTGCAACATCGTGCTCTGGGCGGCCACGTCGCCCAATCGACTGCACCACGGCACTAAGCGCGCCTTCACGATAGATGTAGGTTGCACAATCCTGCGCGCTCCCTTCCAGCCAGCAGCGCAGGGCGAACCAGAAAGGACGGTGAGGGGACGCCAGCATTGCCTCGTTGTACAGCGTCACCTGGCTGCGCGGTTTTCGTCTTAGCGTCCAGATGTCACTCAGCGTAACCGGTCGGATCATGCGTGTTCTCCGGCGTCGGACGACGCCGTTCACATATCAAGAAAATACCGATGCATACGCTCATCCGGCGTCAACTCCGGATGAAAACAGGTTGCCAGCATGGTCCCCTGTCGGGCAGCAACAACACGCCCATCGTCGAGATGCGCCAGCGGCGTCACATCGTGCCCCAGGTCTTCAAGCACCGGCGCCCGAATAAAGACCATACGTAGCGGTTCATCACCCAATCCCAGCACCGGCAGATCGATCTCAAAACTTTCGAGTTGACTACCAAATGCATTCCGCCGGGCAGTGACATCCATCAGACCTAGCGACGGTTGATCGGAGCGTCCATTGGCAATCCGTTGTGCCAGCAAGATCGCGCCAGCGCATGTACCCCATACCGGCATTCCGTCGCGGATACGGGTGCGCAGCGGCTCGATCAGCCCATACATTGACAGCAACTTGCCAATCGTCGTGCTTTCACCGCCAGGAATGATCAGGCGTTCGACCTGCTCAAGATGTTTTGGCAAACGCACCTGGAGGGTTGGCGCGCCAATGCGCCGCAGCATCTCTTCGTGCTCGCGGAAATCCCCTTGAAGCGCCAGAATTCCTACCGTCATAGACGATCTCTGCCGGAATGCACTACCAGCCTCGCCCTGCCATCAACTGATCGCGCGGGATCTTGCTGATTTCGATTCCGGTCATCGCTTCACCCAGCCCGCGGCTGACTTCTGCAATGATTTCCGGTTCATTATAGTGCGTTGTCGCAGCGACAATGGCGCGCGCCCGCCGCGCTGGATCACTCGATTTGAAAATCCCCGACCCGACGAACACACCATCCACACCCAACTGCATCAGGAGCGCCGCATCCGCAGGCGTGGCAATCCCACCAGCAGCAAAGTTGACAACCGGCAGGCGCCCCGTTTCCGCCACCTGACGCACCAGTTCATAGGGCGCCTGAATGTTTTTAGCATAGGTGAAGAGTTCATTCTCGTCCATCGATTGCAGGCGGCGGATTTCGCTGTAGATAGCGCGTGCGTGACGCACTGCTTCGACGACATTGCCGGTGCCAGCTTCGCCTTTGGTGCGCAGCATCGCCGCACCCTCCGCTACCCGGCGTAGTCCTTCGCCTAGGTTGCGGCACCCGCATACGAACGGAACGCGGAACTTATGCTTGTTGATGTGATGCTCTTCGTCCGCTGGCGTCAGAACTTCACTCTCGTCAATGTAATCGATCCCTAGCGCTTCCAGGATCTGCGCCTCGACAAAATGACCGATGCGCACTTTCGCCATCACTGGGATGGTGACTGCTTCTTTGATCGCCAGGATCAGTTCCGGGTCGCTCATACGCGCCACGCCCCCCTGTGCGCGAATGTCGGCAGGAACGCGCTCTAGCGCCATCACTGCTACAGCGCCAGCGTCCTCCGCGATCCGCGCCTGCTCTGGCGTGACAACATCCATGATGACGCCACCCTTGAGCATCTGCGCCAGGCCGACCTTTGTCGTCCAGGTCGACTTATCCATGGCTCCGACTCCTCATACAACGACCAACGAGTGTTATCTGGTCTTTACCGCAACGATAATCGCCTATTATTGTACCATAGATTGTCCATTGCCGCGGATTGGGGAAGTAAAGTAAATGTTCACCTTCCTTCTGGAAGCGCGGGCATCCTGGTGCGCTGCACACTGAGGAGAACGTCGCTGCCATATTCCTCCTGGGAGCGCGTGTTACCCCAGACGTGAACAGTTACGGGAAGCAAAGAGGTCAGAGGCATCTTCGTTACCCCTGACCTCTTCGTTCGCGGACAACCTGTGTGCCCGGATTTACTGTTCAAAACGCGCGGCAACCGCTTCCCAGTTGACCGTGTTCCACCAGGCATCGATATAGTCGGAGCGGCGGTTCTGGTACTTCAGGTAATATGCGTGCTCCCACACGTCAATGCCCAGGATCGGGATGTGCCCCTGCATCAGCGGGCTATCCTGGTTCGGCGTACTGTAAACGTGGAGTTTGCCGTCCTTATCCTTCACCAGCCAGGCCCAGCCACTGCCAAAACGCTTGAGACCCGCGTCCTTGATCTTCGCTTTGAATTCGGCAAAACTGCCAAACGTGTCGTTGATGGCGCGCGCCAGTGCGCCGGTCGGCTCACCGCCACCGTTCGGACCCATGATGTTCCAGAAGAGTGTATGGTTATGATGCCCGCCACCGTTGTTGATAACCGTCTGGCGAATGCTTTCCGGTACATCATTGATATTGCTCAGGATTTCCTCAATCGTCGCGTTTTGCAGCGACGGATGCCCCTCAAGCGCCGCGTTGAGATTGGTGACATACGTCTGGTGGTGCTTGCCGTGATGGATCTGCATGGTCATGGTGTCGATGTGCGGTTCCAGCGCCGAAAAATCATACGGCAGCGGCGGTAGTGTGAAAGCCATGGACAGTCCCTCCTTCTCTCAACAACCAGGTATGGGCGTTGCGAATCATTGATCGACAATGCGGAAGCGGCAACACCGGCCATCGACGGCAATTGTCTGCTGCCGCTCGACCGGTACACGGAGCAGGTCCTCATACAGCGCACGCTCATGGGCGCAGGCCTGCGGGTAGTCGCGCGCCACGCAATCGATGGGGCAATTATGTTCGACCAGTTCGATCGCGCCGTCCGGCAGGCGATGCCATTCGCACATATACCCGTGCTCGTTCAGGATGGCTGCCAATTCGGCGACCCGTTCCGGCAAGGAGCGCCCCTCCAGACGCGGCGCGTATTCAGCGTGCAAACGCTTTCGCCGCGCCTCAAACAAACGATTGATCGCTTCTTCGCCCCCCTGTGCCTTGACAAACTCCAGCACGTCGATCAGAAGATGGTCGTATGCCTTGGGGAAGAGCGCCTCAGCAGCAGCAGTGAGCTTATACAGATGACTAGGCCGACCAACTGAACGCCGCACGCCGCTGATTTGCACCAACCCATCACGCTCCAGCAATGCCAGATGCTGACGCACACCAACTGATCCGATGCCAAGATCGTCGCTTAACTCACCAGCCGTCATCGGACCCTTTCGTCGAAGGAGTAGCAGTATTTGCTGGCGTGTTTCCCCCTGCTCGCGGTGTGCTATTGGCATAGCGACGCTCCACGACGCCAGTATGAGTACCTGATTTAGTATAGCACCCGCGTTCTGACTTTGTCAAGCAAATGCTTTCGTAAATCAGACGGAATACCGCGCAAATGGGGAAACGCTTGACAGATGAACTATCAGGGCGTAGACTCTCGCCGCAATGCAGAATCAGATGCGCGTCGAGATATGCTGCACAAGGAATCGCTGACAGGTCGGGTTATTGTTATCACCGGTGCATCAAGCGGTTTTGGTGAGTTGATTGCGCAACGATGCGTCGCCGCAGGCGCGCACGTTGCCCTGGCAGCGCGAACGGCGGCAAAACTCGACCAACTCGCTGCTCACCTCGGCGGTCCTGCCCGCGCCATCGCCGTCACCACCGACGTCGGCAACCCTGATGACGTCGCACGTCTGGCACAAACCACGCTCGACCATTTCGGTCATGTCGATGTGCTGGTCAACAACGCCGGATTCGGCGTGTTCGACCGTCTGGTGGAAGCCCGCCTAGACGACATTCGTGCTATGATGGAGGTGAATGTCTTCGGTGCGCTGGCATGTACCCAGGCATTCCTGCCGCATATGCTTGCCAGGCGCAGCGGGCAGATTGTGATGATGGCATCAATGGCCGGACTAGTCGCCGCGCCCAATATGGGCGGTTACGCCGCGAGCAAGCATGCGCTCGTCGGTCTCAGTCGCACCCTGATGCTTGAACTTGAAGGGAGCGGCGTGCGTTGCGCGATGATCTGTCCCGGCGTCGCTGAGACTGGTTTCCAACAACGCGCTGGCGCCGACAAGTATCCGCGCATTGCCCGCCTTTCGGCCTGCACTGCCGAACAGGTTGCCAATGCAACGGTGCAGGCAATTGTGCGCCGCACCCACGGTGAGATCGTCGTGCCCTGGTATGGGCGATTGCTGGCTCTGATAAGTTATCCGCTGCCCGGCGCCACCCGCGCTGTGATGCGGTTGATTGGCTGATAAAGGTGGTGTATGGCTCGCCAACGTATCGCCCGGCGCATGGATCGCGTTCCGGCTTCTGGTATTCGTCGCTTTTTCGACATCGCTGCGCAAATGCCGGATGTTATTTCACTCGGTGTCGGTGAACCCGACTTCGTGACCCCTGAGCCGATCCGGTCTGCTGGTATTCGTTCGCTCGAAGAGGGACGTACGGCGTATACCTCAAACTCTGGCTTGCTGGAGTTGCGCGTCGCCCTCTCCAACCACCTGGAGACGCTCTACGGCGTGCGCTACGATCCAGAGAGTGAATTGCTGATGACCGTCGGTGTCAGTGAGGCGCTCCAGATTGCTGCGATTGCGACCCTGAACTCCGGCGATGAGGTGATCATTCCTGAACCCTGTTTTGTCGCCTATCCGGCTGCTGTGATCTTCGCCGACGCTGAACCGGTCTTTGTGCCCACCACTATCGAGGATTCGTTTCAGGTCGATCCTGAACGGATCGCTGCCGCGATCACGCCGCGCACGCGCGCCATCCTGATTGGGTACCCCAATAATCCGACCGGCGCTGTGATGCCGCGTGAACGCCTGGCAGCAATTGCTGAACTTGCTGAACAACACGATCTGCTGGTAATCTCCGACGAGATCTATGATCGCCTGGTCTATGGCGTGCGCCATACCTGCTTTGCCGCGCTGCCAGGCGCACGCGACCGTACCATCCTGCTGGGCGGATTCTCCAAAGCGTATGCCATGACTGGCTGGCGCCTGGGCTGGATGGCAGCGCCTGCAGACATTATAGCTGCTGCGCGAAAGGTTCATCAGTACGCTATCATGTCCGCGCCAACGGTGGCGCAGTATGCGGCTCTCGAAGCGCTACGCAACGGTGAGCCGTATGTCGCTGCAATGGTTGCTGAGTACGACCGTCGCCGACGCGCAATCGTCGCCGGTTTGAATGCCATCGGTCTACCAGCCTTTGAGCCGCAGGGGGCATTCTACGTGTTCCCGCGCGTAGCGCACCTTGGCATGAGCAGTGATGTGTTCGCTGAACGCCTGCTGCGTGAGCAACAGGTCGCCGTCATCCCTGGCGAAACGTTTGGACCGAACGGCGCAGGATTTGTGCGTATCTGTTACGCTGCATCAATGGACAACATTGAGACGGCGCTCGACCGTATCGGGCGTTTTGTACGTACACATGCATAACCGTCGGAGGACGCGCAATGTCTGCTGAACAGCCCCCAACCGAATCATCAAACAACGCGCAGGTGGTTGTTGAAGAACAACTCTACTGTTCGCTTACCGGTCGCCCGATCAGCCGCGACGAGGCTTACTGGGCGCCGCCATTCATCACCGCGCGCGAGCTGGTGACGACCATCCTGACAACAGCGCTTCGCGCGCCACACCAGCTTGGCTATATCTTGTTCGCTGAACAACCGAACGTCCCCTACGCTAAAGATGTGCGCGAACAACTTGCACAACGCCGCAGCGCCGAACAACTCAAACTGCTGATCGGAATGCTGGCGGTGCTGGGGTTGCTCCTTTTGCCGGTCATTCTTCTGATATTTCGCTAAGGAACAATGCTGCTCTCTGTCATTATTCCATGCTACAACGAGTCGGCAACGCTACGCGCCATTCTAGAGAAAGTGCGCGCCATCGATATTGACAAGGAAATCATTGTTGTTGACGATCACTCCAGCGACGACACCTATCGCATCCTGTGCGAAGAAGCCGCCCGCGATCCGTCGATGACGGTCATTCGCCACCCGCGCAACTGGGGCAAAGGCGCCGCTGTTCGCAGCGGGCTGGCGCGCGCTCGCGGTGAGATCGTTGTTGTTCAGGATGCTGACCTGGAGTATGACCCGAACGACTACTACGAACTGGTGACTCCCATCGCTCAGGGGCGCGTCAATGTGGTCTTCGGTTCACGCTTCCTCGGTCGGCACACCGGTATGTACTTCTGGAACGCACTCGGCAACAAAGGGTTGACCTTCCTGACCAACTTTCTGTTCAACTGCTGGATCTCGGACATGGAGACCTGTTACAAAGTCATGCGCACCGAGATCATGCGCGATTTGAAACTAGAGAGCAACGATTTCCGCATTGAGCCGGAGATCACTGCTAAGGTGCTAAAGCGCGGGCATCGCATCTATGAAGTGCCGGTCTCCTATCTAGGACGCACCTACGAAGAAGGCAAAAAAATGAAGCCTATTCAGGGCTTCTACGCGATTCTGGCGCTGCTGCGCTATCGACTATGGGATTAGGTGCGCCCTTCTTCCAGCAACCACTCCAGCGCCAGCAAGTATCCGCGCCATCCCAATCCTGCGATCTGCCCCGTCGCTACCGGTGCAACTACCGAGGTATGCCGGAACGGTTCGCGCCGGTAAACATTTGACAGATGCACCTCGATGATCGGCGCCTTGAGCATCGCCAGCGCGTCACGCAGCGCCAACCCGTAGTGCGTCAGCGCGCCGGGATTGATGATAATCCCGTCGGCGTCCCACCCTTCCACCTGCAAGAAATCGACCAGCGCCCCTTCGTGATTCGATTGGATGGTCAGGAGTGTCGCGCCTGCCGCAGTTGCCCGCTCACGCAGCGCTGCATCGATCTCGTCGAGCGTGACGCTACCATACACCTCCGGCTCACGCTGCCCTAGCATATTCAGGTTTGGTCCGTGGATCACCAGGATTTTCATCGCTGCACCAGCGGCAGATAGACCTCATACGTTACCTGCGGCATCACCGCCGGAATGACGAACAGATTCTCGACCTCAAACGCTTTCGTTGGATCGCTCTGCGATTGCGCCCGCACCCGGATGCGGTTGACCGAACCCGGCGGCGCGTTCGTCGGCACACTGACATCCAGCGTGATAAACGGCGCCTGCTGATTCGGTCCTAGCGTGCGCTGCGACGGTTGCAGAACAATGTTCCAGTTCAATGTCTGGGTGTATGTCAACACGAATGTGTCGGTTGCATTGCCGGTGTTGAGCAGTTGATGGGTCAACCGTACCTGGTTGCCTGCCTGAACAACGCGCGTGTACGCCGGGGAGATCACTGCATTCACTACCTGGCGAATGGTCGTGTACTCGCGCGCACTGGCGGCAATGTTGGGATCCAACACCGACTGGACGCTCACGCGCATGGCGTCGATCGTGTTGGAGAGCACGCCGGTCGGAATGCGGATGCTGACACTGACCTCGCGCTCCTCGCCAGGAAGCAGGAAGGTCGTTGGCGGCAGGCTCACCTCGTACCCCAGTGGTGCCAGCGCGCTGAATACAAAGGTATCGGCGACAGAACGCACATTACGCAGCGTGTGGGTGTAGACCACTGTTGCGCCGGGCAACCCAAAACCCCACTGCTCGACCGGCGTCAACAGGTCGCCAGTTGCGATCAACTGCGCTGTGGTGGTCAGCGTTGCCGACGCCAGCACCGGACCCGCACCATCACCGCGCAACGCTTCGACCGTCACACTCTGCGTTCCGACCACATCCGCCGGGACGCTTACCTGCACCGTCAACGGCGTCGGCGTTGTTGCGTCTGGAGTCAGGATCGGCGTGAGCGTCGGTGTGACGCTTGCCGTCCAGCCGCTGGTCAGACTTGCCGGATTTAGGCGCAGCGTATAACTGATGGCGGTATTGCCGGTGTTGAACAGATTGAGGGTATAGATTGCAGTCGCCGGTGCGCCGCTGGTGAAGACCGTTTGTTGCGCCAGACCAGCCACATCAAGGCGCGCATTGTCGGCTTCGTTCACCGTTACGGTATCGACGACGCTCTGCGACGGCGCGCCCTGCGCCGAGGTTGCTGTGAGGGTGATGACTCCGGTCGTTCCGGCTGGCGCAGCTGGCGGTATGCGCACTTCAAGCATCACAAGCCGCGTTGATCCCGGCGGCACGGCGGCAACTGCTCCCGGCGGCGAAGCGCTGAACCCGCCGCCGCTGACCTGCACGCTGAAGGTGTAGGTGTCGGTCACATTGCCGGTGTTCGTGATCCGATGGGTGAAGCCGATCATCGTGTCGGGCGCGCCGCTACCGCTCTCATTTGCGGTGAAGAGGAACTGCGGAACGGCAACAACATTCACCACATCGGTCACCGCGTCCGAGGCGCCGGTTGTGCTCGCCTGCACCTGGAACGGGTACAGTCCTGTCGGAACCTGGGGCAACTGCGACGGCGTGGTGACGATCAGATCGAACCGACACGCCGCGCCGGGCGCAAGCCCCGTCAGACAGTTCGCCGGAACCAGGTTCGCCGGACCGGCAATGCTCCACCCGCCCGGCAAACCGCTTGCGCTGACGCTGAAATTGCCGGCGACATTCCCGACATTCGTCAGCACATGGGTGAAGGTCACGCTTCCCGGCGGCGTCACATTCTGCGTCTGTCCGGGTGAGAGACGCACCCCCGGCGCCGCCTGCACATTCACCGTGTCGGTCTGCGTCTGCGGCGCTACCCCGCCCCCGACGCGCTCACCGGTCACCTGGATCGTCTGCGCGCCAGCCGGTTGTCCATCGCGCACCCGCGCCCGCACTACCACCTGTTGCGATGCGTTACGCGCCAGCAGGAACGGAGCAGACGGCGTGACAACCAGATTCTCCAGCCCGCTGCTCAACGTCGCCGTTACCACAAACGTATCCGACCCGTTGCCGGTGTTGGTCAGCGTATGGGTGAAGACTGCCGTCGCGCCCGGCGGCAGATCGAGGGTTGGAACGGTTGCCGGACTCAGCGTAAATCCGGGGACCAGCCCGACGCGCGTCACGCTGGCGGCGCTCGCAGACGCGCCGCCGGTTGCCTGCACCGTGAGCGTCGCCGTCACCAGCGTGCCGGCATCCGGGATCGGCGCATTCGGCACGGTGACTGTCAGCGTGACCACCCGCGACTCGCCTGCATTCAGATTGAACGGCGATGGGTCGGTCAGTCCGCCGCTCCAGGGGCTGCCCTGCGACAGGGTGAGCGATGGTGTAAAGGTTCCGGCGCTCTGACCAATGTTTGTCACCGTATGCGTGAATGTCACAGTTTCACCGGGCAGCGCCTCCCTCAGTTGGGAAGCGGGCGTGATCTGCGGCGCAGCGCCCGCCGATGCGATATCGGTCGCTGTCGCCTGAACGGCGGGATTGCCGCTCGATTGCGCCGTCACCGTCACCGTGTAGAGCGACGAACCGGGACCAACGGGAATATTCAACTGAATCTGTCGCGTGCATGATGAAAATGCCGCCAGGTTCACACAGTTGCCGCCAACCACGCTCACGGTCGCGCCATCGTTCGGCGAAACACTGGCTGTGACGATCATCGTGTCCGTACCGTTGCCGGTATTGGTGATCGTATGCGTAAACGTGATCACCTGCGGTCGCGCGAACGTGGCAGTCTGACTGGTTGGCGCAATCGCCACGCCGTACACCTGCGCGACGGACGTGGTCGTATTGACGGTGCGCTGCGTCGCGCCGACCTGCGCTGTCACGCTGAAGGTGTAGTTCCCCGCCAGCGCATTGGCGGGAACCGCAAAGGAAATGGTGAACGTTCCCGACGCCCCGGCGCTCAGATTGAGCGTCGAGGGCGACGGCATCGATGCCCAGCCGGTCGTGTCGTTGCGGGAGATATTGACCGTGATCGGCGATGCGCCGGTATTCGTCACCGTGTAGGTGTAGATAACATTCGTGCCCGGATTGACCGGACCGGTTCCCGGTGGATTACGCCCCGTCTGCGCCAGCGTGAAGTCGGTCTGGCAACTGAACGGCGCTTCGAACATGGTGGGGTTGAATTCAGAGGTATTCCCGGTCTGATCGGTGACCGTCGCCGAGAAGAAGCGGTCGCAGTCGGGCACGGGCACATTGACCGTCGCGCCAGCTGCTGCACCGTCGAAGAACGCCAGGTAGCGCGGACCCTCAGCATCATCGCGGGTGGGGCTGGTAAACACTTCAATGCGGCACCCGCTGGCGCCGCAGTTCGCGCCAGCCGGGACCTGCACCTGAAGAGTGGGAGGACTGCCGCCAGTGATGCCGGTGATCGTCGGCGGCTGCGGCGGACTGCCCGCGCGGTTGATCCCCTTGCCGTTATTGTCGCGCGTTTCTGTGCCGGAAATGCGCACCTGACCCACGGTTGAGTCGACGAACACACCATGACCACCCGATGTGCCGCCATTGTTGTGCGCCAGGTTGCGCAACAGTGTGTTGCCGTTCGCATTCACGCCGACCAGAATGCCGTGCAGGGTATTGTACGACAGCACATTGCGCGTATTGTTCACCCCCACGCCGCCAGCCCCGCCAATGGTATTGCCGCTCGTCTGGAATAGCCAGACGCCACGCTGGTTGCCCGCGCTGGCAAGACCGATGGTGTTGGCGCTGATCTCGTTGCCTGTTGTAAACGTTGACTCGATCTGGATTCCTGTTCCCAACCCGCCGATGGTATTGCCGATGATCCGGTTGTTATCCGCCCGCAGCGAAGAACTGTTGCCAATGATGTAGACCCCGATTGAACTCGGTGACGGACTGGCGCGCAACGATTGACCGGTCGCAGCCACGCCGATAAAGTTGCCGATCACCTCATTATTCGAGGTGTTCGGTGTTCCATCAGAGCGGATCTGCACTGCAACCGGCGTCGATCCCAGCCCATACGCGATAACATTGGCGTCGCCGGGATTCGTGCCGCCGATCCGGTTCGGTGAGGAGGCGGGATTCGCACCGCGGCTGATCCAGATGCTCGCCTGCCCGTTGGCGAAAGCATCGTCGGAAATCGGCGGCGTGGCAGTGTTGATCCCAATCCGATTCCCGACAACCACTGCCCCATCGCTTGCCAGAAGAATGCCATTCCCCCAGTTATTTGCGATCACATTGTTGCGAATGGTTGTCTGGCGCGCATTGTTTTCGACGAATATGCCGTGCCCCAG
This sequence comes from Roseiflexus sp., assembly GCA_017743475.1. Taxonomy (GTDB): domain Bacteria; phylum Chloroflexota; class Chloroflexia; order Chloroflexales; family Roseiflexaceae; genus Roseiflexus. Next base: position 26,950 of record JAGHYV010000055.1, read on the forward strand.
ATTGCCCAGCGAGTCGGTTTCGCTGCGCCCAAACGACGCACCATTCGCGTTCAGACCAATATGGTTGCCCTGAATGGTTGTATTCAACACCGAGCGACCGCGGAGGTGAATACCATGACCTCCTGGCGGTGTCGTTCCATTGCCGGAGATAATGTTTCGCTCCGCCAGCGTTACCCCGCCGATCCGGGTATTGTGCGCACCTGCAATGTAGATGCCGACCCTGTTGGGCACGCGGGTGGTTGAGATTCCCCCTTTCGTCGTGCCGATGACGTTGCCAGTGATGACCGTATCGAGCGGGCTATCCGTACCATCGACACTAAGACCGTACATGTAGATGCCGTAGGAACCGGACGTCGCATCATGCCCTGAAATAACGTTCGCATCGATGATCGTATCATCCAGGTACTGGTAGAGCAGCACGCCATACCGCTGATTGCCCGTATCGCCAGCAATCTTCGCAGTGCCTGCCAGGTTCGTGCCGATCAGGTTGCCACGGATGACATTGCCGCGTCCGTTATCGTAAGTAGAGGCAGTCAGATACACGTTCGCAGACGTACCAGACGTTCCTCGACCATTGCCGGCAATCAGGTTGCCGAATGCATTATCGCCCGCCGTATCGATGTCGGGACCCGCTCCCGCCGTTGGGTTGCCGATAATATTGTTGCCCGCGTTGCGTATCTGCACGCCAGCGAGATGATTTCTCGCCGCCGAAGTGCCGTCCGGCGTCGTGCCCAGGTAGCACCCGTGAACACGATTATTCGTCGAGTCGCGGATAAAAATACCACTGCCGGTTGTGTCGCTAAAATCGGACGGATTGGCCACAAAGTTCTGGATCGTCAGGCGACGGATGGTGTTTCCCGATGAGATGATCGTCAGACCATTCGCGCCGCCGGTGATCAACGATCCGTCCAGCACAACACGCGGGTGCGCCCAACTCGCATTGCCAACCGGTTGCGTCCTGCCGTCGATGGTGACGTTCCCGACGGTGATCGCAGGAAGCGCGCTCGCCAGTCGAATAACCCAGTAGCCGGATGAATTGTAGCCGGACGACGCGGTTGGGATGTTGAATGCAATCGTATGCGGTCCAGGCGTTAGTGCATTGACCTCCTGGATCGCTGCGCGCAGCGTGCACTGACCGCCAGCAGTCTGACAGACACCGTTACCAGGGCTGGCATCGGGGTCATCGTCGGTGCTGTTGACGGTGAACGTCGCAGCCAGAACCGGTGGTGCTGGCGTGACCACAAAGAACGCCAGCAACGCGAAAACGGAGAGAAGACGATATGCACGCGCCAATGGGCACCTCATTCTACCGAATGACGAGCGGCAGGTAGACCCTGCGGATGCTGCTCACCACCCGCACTCGATCCTGCGCGAATGCGCCGCCGATCACATTGCCGTTCAGGTCGCGCAGGTCGATGAAGACATTCTCGACATTGCCGTTGGCGAGTCGCGGGTTGACCGTCACCTCGACCCTGATGATTGCAGTTGCGCCCTGAGCTAGCGTGAAGCGCCCCTCGCTGTTGATCGTCACTCCGCTCGTCAGCGACGTAAAGCGCACCGTGCTGCCCAGCGCGGGCATGCCGTTGATCTGGAAGGTGTCGACGCCGTTGCCCAGGTTCGTAATCTCATGCAGGAAGATGACCGTCTCGCCCGGCGCGCCTTCTTTCTCTGCGCTCGCCGGGGTTATCTGCGCACGCGACACCTGACCGACGATTGTCCGCGCTCTCGCCGTTCTTGCCTGCAATGGATCGATCGGCAGCGTCGGCGTGATCGCCACCGTCACATCGGCATAGGTGCCGGAAATCGGATTGGCGCTTTCCGGCGGCACGGTGACCGTCAACTGGAACGAACGCGTCTCGCCCGGCAGGATCGTCAGGCTCGTCGTCGAAAGCGACCGCTGCCAGTTGACGCTGAAGACCAGGTCATCGAAGGTGGCGGTGATGCTGGTTGTCGCCGAGATATTACCGGTGTTGCGCACCTGGAACGAATATGGAACTGCCACACCCGGATTGCCGCGCCCTTCGACAAGCGCTGGCGTCAACTCAAGGTAGATGCGGGCATTGACAGTGGTTGTATTGACCAGTGACGCCGTCGCCGTGTAGGTATTGCCACCACTGATCGTTGTTCCGTTGGCGCGCACCGTCATCAGATCAACGCCTGGCGCCGCTTGCGGACCGCCACCGGTCGGCACGCGCACCGAAACGGTGATCGCGCGCGACGCGCCCGGCGCAAGCGAGAACGATCCGGACGGTTGGATGGCAATCGGCGGCGACAACCCTTCCCAGCCACGCGAGGTCGTGACGGCGATGCGCACATCACTCAGTTCGATATTGCCATCATTCACCACGGTGTGGGTGTAGGTGATCACCTGCCCCGGATCCGCCGTTATTGCCTGGGGCGCACTGATGCTCAACGATGGGCGTGGCGCGAAGATGGCGAAGCGCGACGTATTGCTGACCGGGTCGGTTGCCGTGAGCGTCAGTTGACGCGGAATGCTGCCGACCGTGACGGTAAACGCGCCGGTGGCGTCAACCACCGTTTCGCCGGCAAACTCCTGACCCTGCCCATCACGCATCGTCTGGTCAGGGCGGAAGACCTGAATCAGACAGCGCACGCTGCCAATCGATGGGCACCCGCCGGGAGCGCCCGTGGTGTCCACCTGCCCCGTCAGCACACCGGCTGCGTTCATCCGCAACGACGACTGGAGCGGCGGATCGATGTCGTTGTTCGGATTGCCAGCGACGCCGCCGATAAGGGTTTCGGGATTGAGCACGATCCCGCGTCCGAGCAGCGTTTCGTCCACCGGGAACGGACCGTCAGGCGGAATGCCATTGCCGCTGATACTATTGTTCAGGATTTGCGTCCGCTGCGGATAGGGCGGGATGAGCGGACCGCCAACCGGCGCACCGACTAGCACGCCGAGCGCATTGTTGACGATGAAATTCCCCAGCACCCGCGTCTGCGTCGCCGCACCACGCACATGCACCCCCGCGCCGAGATTGGTGGTAATCGTGTTCCCCTCGACCCGCGTGCGCTGTGCGTCGTTGACCGCAACCCCGACGCCGGAACCGAAGCCGCCCCAACCGGTTGCGCCACTCTGGGAGATGCTGTTGCTGCGGACGACCACATCGACTGTCGCTGCGTCGCGCACCTCGATACCGAGGGTGTTCGAGATGAGTTCGTTCCCCTCGATGATCACGCCATTGCTGCCGCCGGACACCCGGAATCCGGGACCGTTGTTGTAGCGCACCACATTGCCGCTGATCGTCATGCGATCCGCGCCGGGGAGCAGGAACCCGCCGCCATTGCGCGTTCCATCGACGACATTGCCTGTGACGGTCACCACCTCTGTGCCGCCGCTGATCTGAACGCCGAAAGCTGGCAAACTGAAGGCGTTGCGGTCGAGGGTATTGCCGGACACAATCACATCGCGCACCGGCGCAATTCCCGTCGTCAGGGTCAGCGCCATGCCAGATGCACCATTGCCGACGATCTCGTTACCCGAAATGGTCATGCTGTCAGTTGTGCCGTCGATCAGGAACCCGTTAAACGTATTACTGATCGCCCGCGTCGACGCAATCCGCGTATTCGTCAGGACGCCGGTGAACCACAGACCATTCTGCCCATTCTGCTGCACTGTCAGACCGGTCAGCGTCGTAGTGACGCCGCCCGCATAGCGGATGCCATTTTCGCGGTTGGCGTTGAACTGACTGTTTTCGACCAGCACCGACAGCGCACCTGCAACATCGAGACCATCATCGTTCAACTGAGCGGTCACCGAACGGAGCGTCACATCCGCAACATTCGTCAGGCGCACCCCATCGTCGCCGTTGTTGCTCACGACCACATTCTCCAGCGCGACCAGTTGACCGCCATCGATGCGCACGCCATTCCAGCCGTTACTGGCGATCAGCGTCGCTGTATTGACACCGGTGACGCGCAGGTTGACGGCTGACACAGCATACACGCCATCGTAGCCGTTGGAGACGATCGGGTTATCGCTCAGCGTCGTCGTCAGCAC
>JAGHYV010000169.1 GCA_017743475.1 Roseiflexus sp.
ACCGGAGGCGACCGGTCTGCCTGCCTGACGATACCAGTAGCTGGCATTGGCTAGGTCGCCTTCCTTGCGGTGCAGATAGGCATGCACCCAGGCGCCGTCGAGACTATCGTCGTCCTGCGCTGCGCGGTGCGCGGCGTTCCAGTCGCCGCGCGCATCGTACCAGAGCGCCTTCAACGCATCGCTCAGATCGGGCGGCGGCGTATCCCCCTGTAATGACGCCCGGAATGATTCGATATCACGGATCATGGGTTTTCTCCTGCAATGTGAGCGTGATACGCGCCATCAAGCGCGCTTCGACCCCTGGCGGCAGATCGAGCGGTTCATCACGCAATGCGCGATAGATATGAATGGTGCGACTCAGGGTATCATACACCGTCCGACAATCGGGGCATTCCGCGAGGTGTTGTTCCAGTTCGCGGCAGAGCGACCCGGCGAGTTCACCGTCGAGATAGTCGTTCAGTTGCGCCAGAATGTCACGGCAATGATCAGGATCGTCATGTTGGTGATGGGGATCGTCCATGGCGGACCTCCACGCGCCGGGATTGCCAGCGCTCAATGTTCCCGCATATATGCGGAAAGCAACTCCCGCAGACGCAACCGCGCGCGGTGCAAACGGACTTTCACCGCACTTTCGCCCAGACCAAGCATCGCCGCAGTCTCTTCGGTGCTCAAACCCTGGATGTCCCGCAGCACGAAGACAACGCGCAGTGTTTCGGGGAGCGCCATCAGCGCCTGTTCCAGGGTAGCGCGCAGTTCACTGTTCAGCGCTGCAGCTGCCGGGTCGAGCGTCCACGGCGTCAGATGTTGCGGTATCTCGTCCGCCTGGATCGTATCGGCGACGTGGTCGATAGCCACGCGCGGCGACCGCCGGCGCAGCAGCATGAGCGCTTCGTTGGTTGCGATGCGGTAGAGCCAGCTTCCCAATCCGCTACGTCCTTCATACGTATCGAGTTTGTCGCACGCTTTGATAAATGTCTGTTGCAGCGCCCCTTCCGCTTCGTCGGCGTCGCCGAGCAACCGCATCGCCTGGGCATAGACCAGTGGCGCAAAGCGTTTGATCAGGCAGGCGCATGCATCAGGCTCACGGCGGCGCAACCCGGCAAGCAATGCTTCTTCATTGTCGTAGATCGTCAGATCGATGGTTGGTCCAGGCATGGTATTGCTTTCATTGTTCACATGCAATCACAGCGATGTGCGTTATACGGTCGTGGCTCTCCCATCGGGACGATGCGTCGTCCTTCGTCGTGGAGCAGCACTATCAGGCGTTGGGTAGTATCGAGCACGACGCGGCAGTTGCAACACTGTAGTAGATCAGCATACTGCTCAAAAAAGGTTGCAAACGCCTGGGGATCACGTTGACGCAACCCGGCAACCAGAGCAGACTCATCATCCATGCAATGCACGCAAAGTCGGTGACATCTATTCCGTACTATTATAGCAGGGAAGCAGTGTGCTGCTCCGATGCTGGAACAACAGCAACGAGCGAAAGGGATTCAGCGTATGACCGACCCAATGACCCGCTTTCAACGTCTGCAACAGCGATACCGTGATGGTGACATCCCGTGGGACCATGAGCTGCCGCCGCCCGAAGTCATTGCTGTGGCGGCGGAACTTCCGCCAGGGCGCATGATCGACCTGGGATGCGGCACAGCGCGCGCGTGCGTCTATCTGGCAGCGCGGGGATGGCAGGCGGATGGCGTCGATTTCGTGCCTGAAGCGATCGCTCTCGCCGAAGAGCGGGTTCGTCGTGCAGGAGTTGCTCATCGGGTACGTCTGTTTACTGCCTCAGTCACCGATCTTCATTTCTTAAGCGAAGCGTATGATCTGGTTCTCGATGTCGGTTGTATGCACGGTATGAGCGGAGAGGAACTTCAGGCGTATGCCAGCGAAGTGATACGATTGACGCGACCTGGCGGGTTATACCTGTTGTTTGCGCACCTGAACGATGGAACATCGAGCGAGATGTCGCGCTGGATTGCGAAAGGCGAGGTAGAACGCCTCTTTCTCCCTGCGTTCTCAGTCGAACGTGTTGAACATGGGATCACCCATGTCTGCGACACAACCTGGCCCTCGGCGTGGTACTGGCTCAGGCGAAGGAGCTGCTAAAATCGCTTACTCCTCAGCGGATGCGCGGCGTGGCGCAATGTGCGATGCGGATCGCGTCGCCATCCATTGGCGAATATGTTGCTCAATTGAGGTCTGAAATGCGATGATATGCTGCGCCAGTGTCGCCACCAATGGTATGGACGAAGACGCCAGTGAACGGATCGAGCGATTCCACCAGGCGCGCATTCGGCGCAGCCCGCGATCGTGCGGACCAACTAAAAGGATGCCGGCAATAACAATAAGAAAGCCAAAGGGTATCGGTGAAATCGAGAGAAGAAGGCCCCCGATGATACAGATCCAGCCAACAAGGGTTCGAAGCAGACGCATTGCCTGAATCAGCATACCTGTGCCTTTCAGTCCAGAAGCATCATCTCACTTTATTTACAAGTGTACCATATTGATACAGCGGTTGGAAGGGTGATCATTCCCATTCTGGACGAACGTCATACCCTGTTAACCTCTATACGTCAGAATGAATCTGTGCTACCATCCTGCCATGGATGCCGAACTCATGCTACATCGATGATGATGGATGAAAACAGGCTTCAGGACATTGTGCTTCGATGGGCGCAAACGAGGGTTCTAGTTGTTGGTGATTTTGTCCTTGACCGACGTCTGCAGATCGATCCGGCGCGCATCGAGCGTTCGGAAGAGACCGGTCTGCCTGTGCACCAGGTAGTCGCAGTCACGACTGCTCCCGGCGCTGCAGGGCATGTTGCTGCCGTGCTGCGTGCGCTTGGATCGGCGGTTGTCACGCTTGGCGTGATCGGCGACGACGGCGACGGGTATGAACTGCGGCGCAGTCTGCGTGCGTTGGGTATCGATGAGCGTGCGATGGTTGTTGCTGCCGATCGGTATACTGCAACATCAATCCATCCGGTCAATCAAAGCGCAACAGCGCTCTCCTACGACCTGGAGCGGCTCGATATCCGCTCGCGCTCGCCGTTGGCACCGTCCACCACCGCAGCGCTGATCGAGCGACTGCGCTCACTGGTGATGCAGGTGCACGCTGTCATCGTTGTTGATCGCATTCCTGACGAAGAATGCGGCGTGGTCACACCCCGACTGCGTCTGGAGATCGCCGATCTGGCGGCTCGACGTACGGATGTCTGGTTTCTGGCGCACTCGCGCTGGCGAACCGGGCTGTTCAGAAACGTGATGGTCGTTCCGAATGCGCGTGAGTGTGTGCGTGCCGTCTACGCCAGCGACAGCGATTATCCTCCGCTGGCGCTGGTCGGGCAGGCTGCCGAGCAGTTGCGCCGCCGTACCGGGAAGCCGGTGATCGTCACACTCGGTCTCCGCGGGATGCTGGTAGTCCGCGACGACGGCATGACCCATATTCCTGCGATTCCGGTTACCGGACCGATCAATGCCGTTGGTGCACACGATAGTGTACTGGCAGCTGTGACAGTTGCTCTATGCGCCGGAGCGACGCTGGATGAAGCGGTGCAGGCAGGCAATCTGGCGGCTGCAGCGGCAATGCGCTCCGGTGTGACCGGCGGATTGGTGCCGGATCAGATCGTGGCGCTCTGGCGTGCATACCACAAATGCTGAGATGATAGCCGAATAGAAACCATTGTCTATCGGCTATCGCTTATGCATCACCGGATGGTCAATGGCAGGTACACGCGGAACCGGGTCAGGCGCGCAACATGATCGGCATATAGACTACCGCCCGCGTTAGTGAACCTGCCGCCGACGTACAGATTGTCCCTGTTAATGGCGATCGCAGTGACAAGCCCGTTGTCAATCCCACTGCCAACGGTACGCCACTGGCGCCCATTCCAGATCACGATGCGATTCGCATTCCTTACGCCGCCAGCGCTGGTGAAGGCGCCGCCGATGTAGACATCGTTGCCGCTAATGGCAATGGCGTAGACCGGTCCGTTGATTGCATTCGCCCCACCAACGGTGCTCCAGGTTACGCCGTTCCAGCGAGCGAGGTTATTTGCACCGCTGACGCCACCCGCATTGGTGAACCGACCGCCGACATAGACGTCGTTGTCACTGATAGCGACGGCGTAGACCGGTCCGTTGATTGCATTCGCCCCACCAACGGCGCTCCAGGTTGTGCCGTTCCAGCGGGCGAGGTTATTTGCACCGCTGACGCCACCCGCATTGGTGAACCGACCGCCGACATAGACGTCGTTG
>JAGHYV010000170.1 GCA_017743475.1 Roseiflexus sp.
GCGCTGAGGCGGAAGAGCGCGCACGGCAGGAAGCGGAACGCGCCCGCCAGGAAGCGGCAGCCCGCGCTGAAGCCGAATCGCGTTTGCGCGCGCTGGAAGCAGAATTGCGCCATCTGCGCGGCGAGGAAGAATGACCATGAAAACAGAGCCGCCGGTCGAAGCACTCGTTGCCTGGTGCAAAACACGCGACATTGCGCTTTGCGTGCTGTTCGGCTCACGTGCGCGTGGTCAGGCGCGCCCCGATAGCGACTACGATCTGGCGCTCAAACCCGGTCATCCGCTGGCGCCGCTCGACCGCATTGCCTGGCAGGTCGAGATTGAGAATCTATTTGGATGCAAATGCCAGCCTAGTGCTGCTAACGCCAACGACCGATCCGGTGCTAGGGTGGGAGATTGCGCGCGACGGAAAACTTCTGTACGAGCGCGATCGCGGGTTGTGGATGGGTGAGCAGGCGCGTCTGTGGCATCTCTACAATGATGCACTGCCCTTTCGCCGCGCTCTTGCCGAGTCGTTGCGGTCCTATGCTGAAGAGGTGCGACATGGCGCGTGACGTGCTCTTACGCAAACTGGCGTACCTGCGATGATTGTTGTGCGATCTCGCGCCATTGGCGCAGATGAGTCGCAACGAGATAGAGAAGCAGCACTATACGTTTGAGCGCATTCTGGAATTGCTGGTTGGCGCTGCAGCGGACTTAACGTTTCACGTCTGGCTGAACGCGGTCTGACACCGACATCGTATCGAGAGTCGTTTCGTCTGGCGGCGCAGGAAGGGTTGCTTCCGGTCGATCTGGCGGAACGATTACAGCGGGCAGCGGGTATGCGCAATATTCTGGTGCATCTGTACGAAACAATTGATTATGCCGTCCTTCATGCCAGTATTGCGCCAGCGCTTCACGATTTCGCGCTGTTTGTCGCCGCGGCAGAACAGTGGGAAACATCAGAGTAGCATGAACGCAGCGCGAGGGATATGACCCACGCGCAAGCATTTTGCACAAGAGGTTGCAATCAACACGAATATGCAATTCACTCTTCACACAACGCCACTCCCCGGTGCGATCATCATCGAACCGGCGTGCTTCCGTGACGAACGTGGTTTTTTTCTGGAATCCTGGAACCGACGCGATTTTGCGGCGCACGGCATTACCATCGACTTTGTACAGGATAACCACTCGCGCTCGGTGAAGCATGTTCTGCGCGGTTTTCACTACCAGGATATGACTGCACCCATGGTCAAGCTGGTGCGTTGCACGCTCGGCAGCGTCCTCGACGTTATTGTCGATCTCCGGGTTGGTTCACCCACGTTTGGGCGCTGGCATGCGGTCGAATTGACGGCGGAGAATATGTTGCAGTTGCTGGTTCCGGTCGGTTTTGGTCATGCCTTTCTTGCCCTCTCCGATGTTGCTGAAATTCAGTATAAATGCAGTGCCTACTACACGCCTTCCGCCGAAGGGGTGATTGCCTGGAACGATCCCGATATTGGCGTCCTCTGGCCTGTGACCGAACCGATTCTCTCGCAGCGTGACCGACGAGGGATGCGGTTGGCGGAGTATCTCGAACGTCCGGCGTTTCGGTTTGAAGGGTAAACCCGGCGGTCTTTGCATCAGAGCTTTGGAAGAGACGCAGGGAAGGGCACAGCAGCGCTGTAGGGCGCAGCAGGTAGAGGCGCAGTGGCGCTGCGGGGGGCGCGGGGAGGGCGCAGTGGCGCTGCGCCCGTGCAGTAAAGGGGAATACCGGCTATGGCAGTTCTGGTCTCTACACGAACCGAGAGCATCTTTGCACTTTTGAGTCCGCTGCATCTGGCGCGCACGCTGTGGCGACATCGTGACCTGATCGCGCAGTTGACCCGCCGTGAGATCGAGGGGCGGTACCGCGGCGCATACTTGGGCATCCTCTGGTCGCTAGCGCACCCGATGCTTATGCTGGCGGTTTACACGCTGGTGTTCGGCGTCATCTTTCAGAGTCGCTGGCCCCAGGCGCGCAGCGACAGCCTGGCGGATTTCGCGCTGATCCTGTTCGCCGGGTTGTCGGCGTACTCCTGCTTCAGTGAAACCGTCAATCGCGCCGCTGGGTCGATCGTTAGCGTGCCAAACTACGTAAAGAAGGTGATCTTTCCGCTGGAAGTATTGCCGGTCAGCATTCTCGGCGCGGCGCTGTTTCACATGCTGGTGAGCGTCGGCGTGCTGCTGGTCGCGCATCTGGCACTTGGCGGTGGCATGCCGTGGACGGTTATTCTTTTGCCGCTTGTCAGCCTGCCGCTCATCTTCCTTGCCCTGGGTATCGCCTGGTTTGTCGCCAGCCTGGGGGTCTACATTCGCGACGTAGGTCAAGCGATTGCAATCGTGTTGCAAGTGATGTTTTTCCTGACGCCGATCTTCTACTCGATTGAAATGATCCCGGAGCCATTTCGCACGCTGGTGCTGCTCAACCCGATGGCGCCGGTGACTGAAAATTTTCGCCGGGTCCTATTGTGGGGGCAGTTGCCCAGTTTCCCCGGCACGCTCTGGTGGATCCTGGGAACCGGCGCAGTAATGATGTTGGGGTATGCGTGGTTTATGAAAACACGCAAAGGGTTTGCGGATGTATTGTAGGTCGAAGGTGGTCGTAAGTTCCTGGTTCTCATCTGCCCGGTGAAGGGTCAGACGCGAGGTGCCGGTCTTCGGCCTCTCGTTCGCACCTGATACCCCCAAAAGTCCCAGCTTGTAGTAATTCCTCTGGTTATCGGCAGACAGGACTGTTATCCTGTTGAAAGAGCGAAGTAGAACGTTTACGCTCAGAGTGAGGTGCTACTGGCTATACATTTATTGACACAAGGTATTGATCCATGCAACGCATCCTTCCCTGGCAACGAACATTTCTCCCGCTGCTGGTCATCGTCTGTGTTGTATGCGCTTCCCTGATGGCGCCTACCCCTGTGTTCGCCTACAGTCCGGTTGTGCATGTTGCGCCTTCAGGCGCCGACACGCCCACATGCGGTAGCACAAGTCAGCCCTGTAAAACGATTGAAGCGGGACTGGAACGCATTGTCAATCCTGCCACTGGGCGCTATGCTGGAGAGATCCGGCTGGCAGCCGGGACGTACACCTATCCTTCAAATTGGGCAGTTGCATTTATCTGGCGAAAAGGGGTCGTGACCCTGCGCGGCGGATACACGACAACTGATTGGAACATCAGCAATCCATCGACAAATGTGACCATCATCGATGGTCAGAACGTCCGACGCGGCATCTGGATGACGAACAGCACCTTCGATGCAGCGCAGTGCCTTGTGACGATCGAGGGGGTCACTGTGATGCGCGGGCGTGCCCGGAGTGATGATCCATCAGGTGGAGGCATCCTGAACGATAGTTGCACCCTGACGCTCCGTCACGTGATGATCACCGACAGCGTGGCACGTGGTCAGGACAACACGAACGCTAACCCCACAACATCGCCTGGGAGCGGCGGTGGTCTCGCGGTTCGAGGTATGCCAGGCAAGCCAGCTGTTGCTACGCTTGAACATGTGACCATTCGCAAGAATCAGGCAATCGGCGGTGATGATTCCTCAAATGCGCATCGCGGTGGGATTGCTTCGGGTGGCGGTTGGTTTGCCATCCATGCTCGTGTGCGGGCAACAGACGTGCGGATCGAAGAGAATGTCGCACGCGCAGGTAATGCGCCGGGATCGCCGGGAGTTACTGACGGCATTCAGTTTGCGGATGGACTCGGCGGCGGTATCTTTTTCGTGCTCACGCCGTCGTTTGAGCTAAACTATGTCCAGGTTGTGAACAACCGCGCCGAAGGCGGCGATGCCGGAGAACAGGGCGGTCTTGGGCTGGGTGGCGGCATCAAGATCGAACTGAGCAGCGGCAGTATCAGAAACAGCATTGTGCGTGGCAACGTCGCTGTCGGCGGCTCAGGTGCGAAGGGCGGCGCCGGGCATGGCGGCGGCATCTTCTCCACCGGTTCAACGGTCACGATGGATAGCGTTCAGGTTCTCCAGAACACCGTCACTGGCGTTAATGGCTCGATCATTGGCGGGAACGGCGGCGGCGGCGGCATCTATCTTATCACCACGCCGGGCGCTTCCAGCGTGCTGAACGCAACCAATATCGTGATTGCCGGGAACGTCGCTCAGTCGGCAAACGGTACAACACCGACCGGCGGCGGTCTCGATTGTGTTGATACGCAACTCACTCTGCGCCACGCAACCATTGCTGGGAATAC
>JAGHYV010000008.1 GCA_017743475.1 Roseiflexus sp.
TCATGATCATAGATCACAACTTTATTGGCGCTTTGATACATCGGGGTCCTCACTTTAACCCAACAGCTTCCAGTAACGAAAGTTTGAACGGTGAATTTATTTAGAAGCACCGGTTTTGCCAAGGTTGATGCTAGAGTGACGAAGGAAGCTCCTACGAGCAAAACCATAACGAGCGCGGAGCAGAAGATGCGCATGTACACGTCATTGCCTCCTTTACTGATTTCTGCGTAGACTGCCAGCAACAGTGGTTACTACAGCAATATTGATTCTCTGTGTCAATTAGGGTAATACCCTGAATTCAGTCGCTTTTTTGCGCTGACCGCAACTTTCGTCTCACTTGAGATAATCCCAGATCCCCTGCGCTCCTCGATTATGCCGCCCCGCTCTGCCGCGCCGCATCGATGCGCATCGCCGTCAGCAGTGCATAGGCCAGATCGGCGCCGGTGGCGTACCGGCGCGACCAGGGACCGGTGGCGCGGATGCCTCGCATCGGGCGTTCCCGCCCGCCGCCCCGCATCGGGCGTCCACCAACGGCGCCTCGACGATTGCGCTGCGCACCTGCAACCTGCCCCACGTTCAACGTTCAACCCCGCGCCTCGCGCCGGACATGGTGCTATAATGCTAGAGATGGATGCCTGCTTTGCGCCGGTCAGGCACGACCTGTTGATCGATGATACGCAACCGCCGCCACCGCCTGTTATGAGCACTGAAGACCTCGCCTGGATTGATGAGCGCCTGCGTGCCACAGGCGCGCGACCTGTATGAAATCGAGACCAACACACCGCGTTGTGGTCACCGGCATGGGTGCGATTACGCCGTCTGGCATTGGCGTGCCGGTCTTTTGGAACGCTCTGCTGGAGGGACGATCCGCCGTGGCGCTGGCGACGCGCTACGACATCACCGACTTCCCTTACGTGATCGCAGCTGAAGTGCGTGACTTCGACCCGCGCGATTTCATGGATGCAAAAGCGGCGCGACGTATGGCGCGCTTTGCGCAGTTCGCCGTTGCCGCCGCTGGCGAGGCGATCCGCGATAGCGGCTTGAACCTCGATGCCATTGATCGCACCCGCATCGCCGTCGATATTGGCACGTCGCTTGGCGGAACCGCTGAAGTGGAAGAGCAAACGCTCGTCTTCATGGCAAAAGGACGCAAACGGGTCGATGCCTTCTATATGCCGACCTTCATCTACAACATGGCGTCATGCCAGGTTGCCATCCAGTATGGATTGCATGGTCCCACCACGACGCCGGTGCTCGCGTGCGCCACCGGCGCCTATGCAATCGGCGAAGCGGCGCGCATGGTGCACCGTGGCGAGGCATTGGTCGCCATTTGCGGTGGAACCGATGCGGGAGTGACCGCGCTCAACGCCATGGCGTTCGGTGTCATTGGCGCAATTGCGCCAGCGGGTGACGACCCCGCGCGCGCCGTGCGCCCGTTCGATGCGAACCGCAAGGGAACTGCTGGTGGCGAAGGATGCGGGATTCTGGTCATCGAACAGTTGGAGCATGCACGGGCGCGTGGCGCGCGCATCTACGCTGAACTGGCTGGCTTTGGGGCAACTGAGGATGCCTACCACCTCACGGCGCCTGCGCCCGGCGGAGAGTTCGCCGCGCTTGCCATCAGTCGCGCCATCGATGATGCCGGACTGCGACCAGAAGACGTAGACCACATCAGCGCCCATGGAACCGGCACGCCGCTCAACGATGCTGCCGAGACTGCTGCGATCAAACGCGCTCTTGGCGATCATGCCTATCGTGTGACGGTGAGCGGCATTAAGTCGATGATCGGGCATACGGCGGGCGCAGCTGGTGCGCTGGCGGCAATCGGATGCATCAAAAGCATCGAAACCGGAATGGTTCCGCCGACGATCAACTACGAAACGCCCGATCCAGTATGCGATCTCGACTACGTGCCCAACCAAGCACGTCGCCAGGATGTGCGGGTTGCGCTCGCCAACGCGTTTGGGTTTGGCGGACAGAATGCAGTTGTCCTGTTTCGGCGGTATGAAGACGATCACTAAGCGTCAATCACAGGCTGGGCTGACCTACTTCGATCGTGTGCTGGAACGACGACGCGCCGCCGATCCGCTGGTGCTGGCAGCCTTTGGGCGCCATGTGCATTTTGGGATCTGGGAAGACCCGGCGCGTGCCGATGGTTCGGTTGCTGATTTTGTTCGCGCTGCCGATGCGCTGACGCTGCGGATCATCGAGGCTGGCGCGGTACGTCCTGGTCAGCGCATCCTCGACGTTGGCTGCGGTATCGGTGGCACGCTGGCAATGCTGAACGAACGTTTCGAGCAGGTCGAACTGTTGGGATTAAATATCGATCTATCGCAGATCGAACAGGCGCGGCATGTTGTTTGCTCCCGACCCGGCAACGTTGTCGATTTTTCGGTTGGCGACGCTCTGCGCCTGCCCTATGCCGATGAGTCGTTCGACACAGTGCTCGCGGTGGAGTGCAGTTTCCATTTTGCCAGCCGCGAGGCTTTTCTGCGCGAAGCGCACCGGGTGCTGCGCCCTGGCGGGCGTCTGGCGCTTTCCGATTTTGTGCCAACCCCGATTATGCGCCTGGCTCTCTGGATGCTTGGTGGAACAGTCGAGCGAATCATCAAGCCGAGTTTTGGTCACTTCGATCTCAGTTATACCCTGCATACCTACCACCAGACCGCACTCCGCATCGGGCTGCGACCGGTCGTGATCGATGACGTGACCCACGGGTTGCTGCCGACCTTCCCAATCTGGCGGAGGTTCATTCGTTATCTGCTGCCGGATTATTATGGCATGGCAGAACTATTCACCATTTTTGGATGGTTGCACCATCTGCGACTCATGCGCTACATGGTGCTTGCATTTGAGAAAGATTCGCAACAGAGCGCGAGTGAGGCGACATGATTATTGGCAGCAGCAATGGCAGGGTGGGGATTGCCGCCGGATGGGCAATCCTGCAGGCAGGCGGTTCGGCGCTGGACGCCGTTGAAGCGGCGACGCGCCTGGTGGAAGACAACCCTGACGATCATTCCGTCGGGTATGGTGGGTACCCCAACCTGCTGGGAGAAGTCGAACTTGATGCCTCGATCATGGATGGAACGACGCTGCGCGCCGGGGTAGTGGGTGCGTTAATAAGGGTATCGTGCCGCCATCAGCGTAGCCCTGCGTGTGATGGAACACCTGCCACATGTTGTGCTGGTCGGCGACGGCGCTGTGCGCTTTGCTGCTGAAATCGGCATGCTGCGCGAGAATCTGCTGACAGACCATTCTGAACGGGTCCGGCGCGCCGGTCTGAAAGGGCGCACTCTGATTGACTGGCAGGAGGCGCCCGAACTGCTTGCTGCACTCTTGAAGCGCAGCGCCGCGCTGACGCAGGATCCCGAACATGTCACCGGTACGGTCAACTTCTTCATCCGCAGGATCGACAGGGGCGCATTGCATCGGCGGTCAGTACCAGTGGGTGGGCATGGAAATATCCGGGGCAGCTTGGTGATTCGCCAATGATCGGCAGTGGCAACTACGCCGATGACCGTTATGGCGCGGTGGCATGCACCGGTTGGGGCGAAGCGGCGATCCGCACGGCGACTGCGCGCAGTGTCGTAATCTATCTCAAGTTTGGATACTCGCTCGAAGCAGCATGCCGCGAAGCGTTTCGCGATCTTGCCCTTGCCCCGATCCTGCGCGGTACGCCCAATACGATGAGCCTGATAGCCATTGATCGAAACGGCAACCATTGCGCAATGACCACAGCCGAAGAGCGCACCTATGTGTATCAGGCTGACGGCATGGATCATTTCGTGGAATTACCGCGGATCGTCGTGACCATCGACTGAGCAGTGCTCCGGTCGGTGTGCTATAATCCGGCGGATGATGAGAGTGTTGCGCCGGATCATGCGATGCTGTCTAATTGCCATTCTGCTCATTGCTGCGCTGCTCGCCGCGTGTGGGTCGAATGGCGCGCCCGGAACCTCTTCCGCTCCGACGATTGAGGCAAACTCCTCCAGCGTCGGACCACTCCTGCTCTGGCATGGATGGTCAGGTAACGAGCGGCAGGCGCTTGGGCGACTGGTTGAGCAGTACAACCGCCAGCAGCGTGATGGTCGCATTGTGCTGCAGGCAGTGCCGCTTGCCAGTTTCGCCGCTGAATTGCGCACGGCAGTAGCGGCAGGGAGCGGTCCGCATCTGGTACTCATCCCCAACACCTGGATCGGTCCGCTTGCAGAAGCGGGCGTTATGCTCCCGCTCGATGATCTGCTTCCGTCACAGGAGACCAACATGCTTCTGCCGGTTGCGTTGGCAGGTGCCCGGCTGCGCGACGCTGCCGGGATGCAGCGATTGTATGGTGTCCCGATCCGTTTTGACACAATTGTGCTCTACTACAATACCGCTAATCTGACCCAACCCCCTGCAGATACCGCAACCATGATCGCTGTCGGGCGCGGATTGAGCGATCCGGAGGCGCAACCACCCATCTGGGGACTGGCGCTCAACCTGTCGTATGACAACACTATTGGCTATCTATACGCTTTCGATGGGCGTGTCTTCGATGACGACGGACGGGTCGCACTTGGTAGGGAAGGGCGTGCTGGCGCCGAGCAATGGCTGGCATGGCTCACCCAGCTGCACAACGATCCGCGCATTCTGGCACGCAGCGACAGCAGCATCCTGGTTGATCGCGAATTGAAAGATGGTCGCGCGCTTATGACGTTCGACTGGGCGCATCAGATCAGCATCTACCGTGAGCTTTGGGGCAATCAGCTCGGTCTTGCGCCGCTACCGCGTTTGAGTGAAACCGGTCAGATGCCACGTCCATATGTGCGTACTGATGTCCTGGCGATCAACAGTCTGGTCGGTGCAAACGAACGTGACGCAGCGGTGCGCTTCCTGCGCTTCATGATTGGTGAAGAAGCTCAGGCAGCGTTGATCCAGAGCGACATACAACCGGCGTCGCGCGCCCTGGTGTTGACCGGAGATTCGCCCCAGATCACGGCTGCGCAGGTTTTCCGCACCCAGGCGGAACAGGGGCTGCCGATGCCAAACGCAAACACACGCGCCTTCGTCGAGCAGGAAATCAGACGTATGCAACGCCAGGCGTTGCTCGGAATCGCCACGCCTGCCGATGTTGTTGCTGAGGCTGACCGCCGCCTGCGTGAACGACTCGAACCTGCGCCGTGATATACTCGGTTTGCGCTGTGATGCTTTTTTATCCGGTGTCGCTTGCACATCTGTAAATCACTCCTATTGCCAGTTGCTCTCTGTCAAAAAGTGTAGTAGAATATCAGCGACTTGCACCATACGGGCGTCTGTCGTGAGCGTCACGATATTAAGCCGCCCGCGCAAGGCATAAAAAACCAGCATTCGTTTGTTCCAATTGTCCTGAGGAGGACCTGAATGGCTAGCAGAACCGAGGAGATGGTTCGGCATCTCAAGGCCTTGCAGATGAACACCCCCGATATTGAGGCGTCTGCTGTCGTGAGTGTAGACGGCCTGATCATGGCCTCGGCGCTGCCGGCTGATGTAGAAGAGGATCGCGTCTCCGCGATGAGCGCCGCCATGCTGTCGCTTGGGGAACGGATCGCCAGTGAATTGAAGCGCGGGCAGCTCGATCAGGTGTTCGTTCGTGGCGAAGAAGGGTATGTGGTGCTGGTCTCGATCGGTGAAGAAGCGGTGCTGACTGCGCTCGCTGCCAGCAAGGCGAAACTTGGTCTCGTTTTCCTCGAGATGAAGCGCACTGCAAATGAGTTGCTAAGCCTGGTTTAAGTGCTTCATTCGAGCGCAGATATCATCGGCGAGGTCGGATCGGTGATCCTTCCTCGCTACTTTTTTCCAGCTTGCCATGCGTAAAACCATTACTGATATTCAGCAGATGAAAGTGCGCGGTGAGCCGATCGCGATGCTGACCGCCTATGATGCAACGATTGCGGCCCTCTTCGATGCTGCTGGCGTGCCGATGCTGCTGGTTGGCGACTCGCTAGGTGATAATGTCCTTGGCTTCAGTTCGACTATTCCTGTTACAATTGAGGACATGGTGCGCCATACTGCGGCTGTGGTGCGTGGTACACAATCCGCGCTAATCGTTGCAGATATGCCGTTCCTGACTTATGCAACGCTGGAAATGGCAGTCACTGCAGCGCGGCGATTGATGCAGGAAGGTGGCGCCCAGGCAGTGAAACTCGAAGGCGGTCAGGCAATGGTTCCAATTGTCCGTCGCCTGGTTGAATGCGGCGTTCCAGTGATGGGGCATCTGGGATATACGCCACAGTCGGTTCACCTGTTTGGCAAGGCGCGCGTTCAAGGACGATCCGCTACAGCTGCGCGTCGCATGATCGAAGACGCGCTGGCACTCGAAGCTGCTGGGGCGTTCGCCCTGGTGCTCGAACTGGTTCCAGCGCAACTGGCTGCCGCGATCACCGAACGGTTGCGCATCCCGACGATTGGCATTGGTGCGGGACCGCACTGCGACGGTCAGGTTCAGGTGTTCACCGATATTCTCGGATTGCGGGACGATTTCAAACCCCGCCATACGCGCCGTTTCGCAGAACTGGCGCCGCTGATTCGCTCCGCCGTCGCTGCATATGTGGCGGCTGTCGGTGAGCGCAGTTTCCCGACTGCCGAACACAGCAGTCGGATGGATGAAGCGGAACTGCGCGAGGCGCTTGAGGGCTTGTCATAGGTTGCTATGCGCGTGATCACTACAATTGCTGAGCTTCGCGCTGCGCGCGCCGCTCTCCATGGCACGACAGGACTTGTGCCAACCATGGGGTATCTGCACGAAGGGCATCTCTCACTGGTGCGTCGCGCCCGCGCCGAGAATGATCACGTTATCACAACGATTTTCGTCAACCCGACGCAGTTTGGTCCTTCAGAAGACCTGGCACGCTACCCACGCGACCTTCCGCGCGATCTGGCGCTCTTGGAAGCCGAGAAGGTCGATCTGGTCTTCGCACCGGACGTTTCTGAGATGTATCCGCCGGGGTTCAGCACCTTCATCGATGTGGGACCAATCGCTGCACCGCTGGAAGGAGCAGCGCGCCCCGGTCATTTCCGCGGCGTTGCAACGGTCGTCTGCAAACTGTTTGCCATTACATCGCCGCACCGCGCCTATTTCGGGCAGAAAGATGCCCAACAGACGCTGGTGATCCGCCGGATGACCCTCGACCTTAACCTTCCGGTCGAGATTGTCGTCTGCCCGATTGTGCGTGAGCCGGATGGCCTGGCGATGAGCAGTCGCAACATCTACCTGAACCCGGAGGAACGTCGCGCTGCAACGGTGTTGTTCCGTGCGTTGTGCGCAGCGCAGGAACGCTTCGCCACTGGCGAACGCAACGGTGATGCGCTCCGTGCTGCCATGCGCGCCGTGATCGAGTCCGAACCGCTGGCGCGTGCCGATTACGTCAGCGTTGCCGACCTCGACGATCTCCACGAACTGGAAACGGTGACCAGCCGTGCTCTGGCGTCGCTCGCCGTGCGGATCGGGACGACGAGATTGATCGATAATTGTGTGCTTGAGGCGTGAGGTGAGAGGGTTGAAGGCGGGAAGGTCGTTGCACGTTGCACGTTGAAGGTTGCACGCTGCACGTTGCAGGTTGCACGTTGTTCTCAGTTCTTGGTTCTCGGTTCTTGGTTCTCAGTTCTTGGTTCTCAGTTCTTGGTTCTTGGTTCTCAGTTCCTGGTTCGTGGTTCCCGGTTCTCACGGAGGCTTCTCATGACCACCAACCTGTCCGACCTAATCCGCAATATTCCCGATTTCCCCGTTCCCGGCATCCAGTTCAAGGACATTACCCCGCTGTTGCAAAACGGTGCAGCGTTCAAAAAGGTGATTGACACGCTGGCGGCGCGCTATGAAGGTCGTGCGCTCGATGCTATTGTTGGTATCGAGTCGCGCGGGTTCATTTTCAGCGCACCGCTTGCTTACCGCCTTGGAATCGGACTGGTGCCGATCCGCAAGCCAGGTAAACTACCATGGGAGACATTTGCGGTCGAATATGATCTGGAGTACGGCACGAATAAACTCGAGATGCACCGCGATGCCCTGGCGCCAGGCGCACGTGTCGTCGTCATCGATGATGTTCTTGCCACTGGCGGAACAGTCGCTGCGGCATGTCAGATGGTCGAAATGGCTGGTGCGGTCGTCGAAGAAGTGGCGTTTCTGATCGAACTGACGTTTCTCAAGGGGCGCGAGCGCCTGGCGAAATATTCTTTCTTTTCGATGATCCAGTACTAGCAATCGCGCGATCATGCACATCGCTCAGCTGACCCTGATTACTGTCCTGCTGATGTCGTGCGGCGCGACACCAACTGCCTTTGCGCTGCCAGCAACCGCTCCATCTTCCGCTGTTTCCACCCTGTCTTCTCCAACTGCCATATCGACGTCCTCCCTCACCTCCACACCAACCTCGACCTCCACACTACTTCCCACTCCCACAACGGCTCCCTCCCCCATCCCTACGCTAACCCTGACCCCTACATTGCCTCCTACGCCTACACCAGCGCCAGTCCGCGCTAGACCACTCCAGTTTGGCGCTGCAGTACATCTGTTCTATACCGAGCGTCGGTTGCCGCTACAGCGCGCCAGCGAAGCTGGCTTCACCTGGATTCGCCAGCAGATCCATTGGAAAGACCTGGAAGGTCCGCCGGGCCGTTATGCCTGGGGCGAATTGCCTGCTGTTATCGATGCCGTGAATGCCGCCGGTTTCCGTCTGCTCATCACGATTGTGCGCGCGCCAGCGTTCTATTCACGCGGCACGTATGGTATGCCGAATAAACCGGAACATCTGGAAAACTTCGTCGAAGCGCTGGTTCAGCGTTTCCCCGGCGACATCCACGCAATCGAAATCTGGAACGAACAGAACCTGGCACACGAAAATGGCGGGCGCGTAACCATCGACGATGCCGGACGATACGTTGAACTGCTGTGCGCCGCCTATCCGCGCATCAAAGCGATTGATCCATCAATCGTTGTTCTGGCGGGCGCGCCCTCCTCAACCGGCATCACCGATGTGCGGATCGCAGTGAACGATATGGTGTATTATTCGGCAATGTATACCTACCGGGACAGCATCATCCGGGACTGTATGGACGCGCAGGCGGTGCATCCTGGCGGCGCGGCGAACCCGCCAGACACCCTATGGCCTATCAATCCGAGCACAGCACGGGGCTGGACCGACCATCCCACGTTCTATTTCCGCCACGTTGAGAACGTGCGTCGCCTGATGGTCGCCTACGGTCTGGGGGACATCCCGATCTGGATCACTGAGTTCGGATGGGCAACGCGCAACACGACGCCAGGGTTTGAGTATGGCAATCAGGTATCGTTTGAGCAACAGGCAGAATACATTGTCGGAGCGATGCGGTTGACGGAGGATCAGTATCCGTGGGTCGAAGCAATGTTTCTCTGGAGTCTGAACTTTGCCATCCTGCGCGCGCAGCGGTCAACCGCTTCATGAGCAGGCATCGTTTGCCATTCTCAACGCCGATGGCAGCCCACGCCCTTCATTTCTTGCCATTCAACAGTATCTTACCAGGGAAGGACGGGTCGGACGTTGAAGGTTGAAGGTTGAAGGTTGAACGTTGGACGTTGGGAAGGTGGAAGTGGGGAAGGCGGAAAGTTGCGAGCAGAGGTCGAGAGTTGAGGATGGTGCAGGAGCGGGTTACAGGTTCCATCGAGCGATCTAACCCCGACCATATAACATAATCCGGTTCCCGGTTCTTAGTTCTCAGTTCCTGGTTCTCAGTTCTTGGTTCTTGGTTCTTAGTTCTTGGTTCTTGGTTCTCGGTTCTTGGAGGCATGCCGTGTGGTCAACGGAAGAACTTGAGCGACTTAATGAACATTTTCAGAACCAACCGCCGGAGGCACTGCTGACCTGGGCGGCGCAGACGTTCCACCCTCGCCTTGCACTCACGTGCAGTTTCAGCGGACCATCAGGGATGGTACTGCTGGATATGGTCGCCCGATTAGGGCTTGACATCACGATTATCTTTCTCGATACCGATCTTCTCTTTCCTGAGACATACGAACTTGCCGCGCTCGCCGAGCGGCGCTATGGCATACCGATCCGGCGCCGCCGTCCTACACTGTCGCTCGAAGAACAGGATCGTCAAGAAGGACCGCATTTATACTCCCGTGATCCGGATCGGTGCTGTCATCTTCGCAAAGTAACGCCGCTCGCCGAAACACTGCGTGATTACGACGCCTGGATCAGCGGCATTCGCCGCGATCAGTCGAACACTCGTGCAACGGTTCATCTGCTGGAGTGGAACACACGCCACAACCTGGTGAAAATCAATCCACTCGCGTTCTGGAGCGACCGGCAGGTCTGGACCTACATTCATACGCACCGGGTTCCGTACAATCCGCTACTCGACCAGGGGTACCCCAGTATTGGCTGTATTCCCTGCACCCGCCCTGCCAGCGCCAGCAACCCGCGTGCTGGACGTTGGGTTGGGTTTGCCAAGACCGAGTGCGGATTGCATACAGGGTGAAAGTTGAGCAGTCTATATCGGTCAGAGATACGATGATGAAGGAACAGGAGTGCAGCGCGGCTGCGCCCGTACTCTCTATCTCGCCTGCACCCCTACCTCATAATCAACAGCCAGCGAAACAGTGACAATGAACGCTTCATACGTTATCCACTGCCAGAAACGCGTTCTCGGTTGTGACGCCCGGAGGGTTAATGTACTTGTTCCCGGCATTGATCGCTGGCAAGCCAGAAAGCATGCAGGTCGCCGTAACTGTTCATACCTAACACATGCGCCTGATAGCGAGGGCATTCTACCTCATCGTGTCCACGAAAGCAAGATACCCTCGCTCCCAGGGGCAATACGAACACTTACAGGTCGCCACCTATTTGGCATACCCGCACAAGTCTGGTACCATGCGCGACTATGGTATGGAGCATCTCAGACCTGCATCTTTCCTTCGCTCGACCCAAGCCGATGGACATTTTCGGCAGTCGCTGGAAGGACCACCCGGAGCGCATTGCCGCCGCCTGGCGCGCGCGGGTCAAGTCTGACGACGTTGTGTTGCTCGCCGGCGACACCTCGTGGGCAATGAAACTTCAGGACGCGCTGGTTGATCTTCAGTGGATCGCGGCGCTTCCGGGGCGCAAGATCATCTCGCGCGGCAACCACGACTACTGGTGGAGTTCGGAGCGCACCAACCGAGTGCGGCGTTCACTCCCCCCGAGCATTGATATTCTCGAGGCGAGTGCGATTGACATCGGCGAGGCGGTGGTATGTGCTACGCGCGGCTGGAATACGCCGGAAACCCCTGGATTTCAGGAGTCGATCGACCGCCCGTATTATGAGCGCGAATTAATGCGCCTTGACAAAGCGCTGGCAGCGGCGCAACATCTGGCATCCGGCTGGCGTCCCATCATCGTTATGATCCACTTCCCGCCGTTTGCAGGGCGTCGCCCGACCGAATTCGCACGCCGGATTGCGGCTGCGGGAGCGTCCGCCTGCGTGTATGGGCATCTGCACCGTCCTGAAGACTGGGCGGTTGCGACGCAGGGATTGGTCGACGGCGTCTACTACCAGTTGACCGCCTGCGACTACCTGGGGTTTGGACCAGTGGCGGTGCGCGGACTACGCCCTGTCGTGGAGTAGAACAAAGGTTTGGCAATTCTGGACAAACACACGATTTAACGGTATACTACGCTCAGGAACAGATGCAGGCAGAGCGTTATTCCGGCGGCTTTCATGCCGCCGTTGATCATGTTCAGGAGATCGTATGGAAATCGGGATCGTTCGACCGCGCAACATTACCGACGAGATGCGCAGCGCTTACCTTGACTATGCGATGAGCGTGATCGTCTCGCGCGCGCTTCCCGATGCGCGCGACGGTCTCAAACCGGTTCAGACGCGCATCCTCTACGGCATGTGGGACATGGGGATACGGGCAAATCAGCCGTTCAAGAAGTGTGCGCGTATTGTTGGCGAAATCCTGGGCAAGATGCATCCCCATGGCGATAGCGCAGTGTACGACGCGCTGGTGCGCCTGGCACAACCCTGGAATATGCGCTACCCGCTTATCGAAGGGCAGGGTAATTTTGGCAGCATCGACGGCGACCCGCCAGCGGCGATGCGCTATACCGAGGCGCGTCTTACACCGATCGCGGAAGAAATGCTCGCTGACATCGAGAAGAATACCGTCGATTTTCGCGACAACTTCGATGGTTTGTACCGTGAACCGGTCGTTCTGCCTGCGCGTATTCCCAATCTGCTGCTCAACGGCGCTGCTGGCATTGCCGTCGGTATGGCGACCAACATCCCGCCGCACAATCTGAGCGAGGTGTGTGACGCGATCACGCATCTGATTGATAACCCTGATGCAACGGTCGAAGACCTTGCCAGAATCATGCCCGGCCCTGACTTCCCCACTGCTGGCATGATCCTGGGAACAGAAGGCATCATGAATGCTTACAGCACTGGGCGCGGTCATATTACTATTCGTGCAAAGGCGCATATCGAAGAGGCAGCGCGGGGTGCGTTCCATATTGTTGTGACTGAGCTCCCCTATCAGGTCAATAAGGCGCGCCTTCAGGAGCGTATCGCCGAACTGGCGCGCGATCGCAAGATCGAAGGCATTCGCGATGTGCGTGATGAGTCCGACCGTAGCGGCATGCGGCTGGTTATTATTCTGAAGCAGGACGCGCAGCCCAAAAAGGTATTGAATGCGCTCTACAAACACACGCAAATGCAGACGACGTTCGGCGTCAACATGTTGGCGCTGGTCGAAGGAGGCAGGCAACCGCGTTTGTTGACGCTCAAGCGCCTGTTGCAGGAGTATATCGACCATCGTCGTGAAGTCATCCGCCGTCGGACTGTGTTCGATCTCGAGAAGGCGCGCGCACGCGCCCACATTCTCGAAGGTCTCAAAATTGCGATTGATAATCTCGACGCGGTGATTGCAACAATCCGCGACTCGCGCTCGCGTGACCATGCGCGCACCAACCTGATGAGCGGGTTTGCGCTCAGTGAGGCGCAGGCGAACGCGATTCTGGAGATGCAGCTGGGGCGGCTCGCCGCGCTCGAGCGTCAGCGGATCGAAGAGGAGTACCGTGAGGTTATCCAGTTGATCGGCGAGCTTGAGGATATCCTGGCAAATCCGCGTAAGATCCTGCATCTGATCAAGCAGGACCTCGCCGACCTGAAGGCAAAGTATGGTGATCCGCGTCGCACGCGCATCATTCCCGATGCGGATGGCGAAGTGAGCGACGAGGATCTGATCCCAGACGTCCGGGTGCTGATCACGCTCACTGATCGCGGGTATGTCAAACGTCAGTCGCCTGATGTTTACCGGACGCAGCGACGCGGCGGACGCGGTGTCCGCGGCGCAACCATTCATGAACAGGATGTGGTGCGGCACATTCTGGCCGCCAACACGATGGACGACCTGCTCTTCTTCACCGACCGTGGCAAGGTGTATCAGATCAAGGCGCACGAACTCCCCGATGCTAGTCGAACTGCCAAAGGGTTGCCGCTGGTCAATCTGATCGCGCTCGAACCGGGCGAACAGGTCACGTCGGTGCTGGCGGTCCCCGATTTTGAGAAGGCGGAATACCTGATTATGGCGACGGTGCGCGGCAAGATTAAGCGCACGTCCATCAAAGAGTACAGTCAGGTGCGTTCCAATGGATTGATTGCCATTGGTCTCGAAGAGGGCGATAAATTGGGCTGGGTGGCGATGACCCAGGGGCACGAGGATGTGCTGCTTACTACTGCACGTGGGCAGACCATCCGGTTCCGCCAGGAAGAGGTGCGCCCGATGGGGCGACCGGCTACCGGTGTCATTGGTATCGCGCTTGCCGAAGGGGATCGGGTGGTCTCGATGGACCTGGCGCGCGAAAATGCAGCGCTGCTGGTGGTAACTGCAAATGGCTACGGTAAGCGCACTGCGCTGGAGGAATACCCGGTCAAAGGGCGCGCCACCGGTGGAGTCATTACGATCCGGCTTCGCCCCGGCGATGAGGTTGCCGTCGCTCATGTCGTGCACGATCATTCGCTGCTGACGTTCATCACTGAGAGCGGCATGGTGATGCGCACTGAAGCCGACGGTATTTCGATGTTCGGGCGCAACACGCAGGGAGTGACGATTGTTAACCTGGCACCAAACGACCGTGTGGCGGCGCTATGCGTCGAAGAGCCAGACGAGAATGAGGAGCGTAGTGATCGCGTACTGATCGACCCGACCGGGGGATAATAATCGTCACCTGTGCGAGAGAATATTCCAGCGCCAATGGGCAACAGTCCTGCGTGTGTCCATTATGTATGTTTCCCTGTGCGCTCCCACGTTCAACTTTCGATCTTCCTGCTCCCGACACGCACACGTGTGCGGATGTAATAGGGGCGATGGAGCGCCTGTATGCGCTCGACCCATCACAGCTCCCGACACGTACACGTGTGCGGATGTAATAGTGCGGCGCAGTGCCGTTTGACTGATATGTTCCACACGTCAACCGGGTGTACCAGGGAAGAACCGCTATGACGCAAACGACGATCCCCGCATCTGCGCCGGGTGCGCCGCCTGCCGACGACCCGTTTCGCTACGGGTAGCGCTTCGTACTGCGTCCAGCTCCCGACAATCCGCATCATCTGGAACAGGTGCCGCTGACCCTTGAGGATGTCCTGCACCCGGAAGTGGGAAATTTCATCGTACACAGCGACCACCGCGAAACCGACCGGATGTACCTGACCGCTGTGCTGCGCGCCCGCCTGGAGGAATTCGGCGCGGCGATTGTGCTCGGTGATGTGCGTATTGCGTGGGACGGCCCGGCCTGCGCCTGCATGGACCGGATATTATTCCAGGAATTGCGGAGCGCAAGGGCTGAAGCACGTTCGACGTGGCCGTCGAAGGCGCACATCCGGCGCTGATCATTGAAATTACCTCGCCGGAGACGCGTAAGAACGATCTGGAGATCAAGGATGACCATTATGCGCGGGCAGGGGTCACGCAGTATGTGATCGTGGACAATCAGGGTCGGAGGGGAGCGCGCCACCTGCGGTTGCTGGACTATCGGCTGGCCGACAGGGTGTATCGACTGCGCCCGCCGGACGCTGTGGAGCGGGTGCATCCGGTGATTGCCAACCTGTGGCTGGGAATTGAAGGCGACCACGTCGTCTGCTACGACGAGCATGGTGCGGCGTTCGGTGACTACGCGACCATGGTGCGGCGGGTAGAGGAGGCAGAGCAGCGGGCACGGCAGGAAGCAGCGGCGCGGGAAGCCGAAGCACGTCTTCGCGCTGCTGCCGAGGAGCAGGCACGCAGGGAAGCAGCGGCGCGGGAAAGCTGAAGCACGTCTTCGCGCCGCTGCTGAAGCACGCCTTCGTGCCCTTGAGGAAGAACTGCGCTGGTGACGCTGCGAAGAGTGACGTTCCTGGCAGCGCCCTTTGTCACGCCAGGCGCAGCCAGGAAGGAGCGAAGACGCGCCTTTACATTTCCAGGCGCGATAAATGCCACAACCATATGAGTAACAAGGGTAACAGACCTTCTCCCCTTAGTGACGGCTGACGCCGATGGTGAGCGTGCGTCCCTCATCGAGTTCGAGCGTTGTAGTGTGCACGTGATCCGGAGGTGTGCAGAGGCGCAGGTCATCCGCCAGCGTCTCTTCACGTACATAGTCTCCCCAGGCACGCAGCATGGCTTCCACCTCGGCGTCGCCGTCGGCACCGCCCAGGAAAACGATGATCCGGTCGCTGATAGCAAACCCGGCATCTTTGCGTGCGTCCTGAATATTGCGCACCAGTTCGCGCGCCAGCCCTTCCATTGTCAATTCCGGCGTCAGGGTCGTATCGAGCGCGACCAGAATGCCGCCGTCCTCGGCGACCGCGTACCCCTGCGGAGAACTGCTTTCGACCAACACCTCTTCCGGCAGCAATTCGATGGTCTGCCCTTCAACTGAGAGAGTGATGTTCCGCCCCTCTTCAACCGCCTGCGCTGCGGAGCGCGCTGCGTCGCCCGTCAGGTCGCGGAGCGCCGCGGTGAGTGCTGGCACCAGTTTACCGTATTTGCGACCAACCAGGCGCAGGTTGGGTTTGAAGCGGTATTCAACCAGGCTGGTTGCGCTGTCGAGGTAGCGCACTGCTTTGACGTTGAGTTCTTCGCGCAGTTCTGCCTCAAAGCGACGCAACCCTTCGAGCGCGGCAGGTGTTGGGACGCGCACCCACATCTCGCGCAGCGGTTGACGCACTTTGATGCCAGCTGCACGCCGCGCTGCGCGTCCGACCGAAACGGCTTTCAACAGCACTTCTGTATCGTCCACCAGGCGGTCATCGAGGAGCGCCTCGTTGACAATAGGCCATGTGGCGAGGTGAACGCTCTCCGGCGTATCAGGAGAGGCTTCCTGTGTCTCCAGCCCAACCAGGTTGCGGTAGATCGCCTCTGCCACGAACGGAATGAAAGGCGCCGCCAGTTTCGCAACTGTCACCAGGCACGTGTAGAGCGTCGCATATGCTGCCTGCTTGTCACGGTCGTGTTCGCTCTTCCAGAAACGACGCCGGTTGCGCCGCACGTACCAGTTCGACAGTTCATCAACGAAATCCTCAATGGCGCGACCCGCTGTCGTGACATCATAGGCTTCAAAGGCGGCGGTCACATCGCGCACCAGACTGTTCAGCCGCGCCAGCGCCCAGCGATCGATCGGAGTGAGCGTTGCCGGATCGAGGTGTTCCGCAACGCCATTGTTCCTCGGAGTCCAGCCGTCCAGGTTAGCGTAAGTCACAAAGAACGCATAGGTATTCCACAGCGTCAGCAGGAACTTGCGCAGACTCTCGGCGACCAGCCCTGCCGAAAAGCGTCGCGGACTGCCAGGGGGTGCGGCAGTAAACAGATACCAGCGCAGCGCGTCTGCACCGTGCTCATTCATCACCGTCCAGGGATCGACGACATTGCCACGCGATTTGCTCATCTTCTGTCCTTCAGCATCGAGAATGTGCCCCAGACAGATGACATTCTTGAACGCCGGACGGTCGAACAATAGCGTCGAGATCGCGTGCAATGTGTAGAACCACCCGCGCGTCTGATCCACTGCTTCGCAGATGTAGTCCGCCTGCTTTGCCTGTTCGTAGATCTCGGCGTTCTCCATTGGATAGTGCCACTGTGCCACTGGCATCGCACCTGAGTCGAACCAGCAATCGGCGACGTCGGGGATGCGCCGCATTAGACCGTGCTGCGGATCGATCCAGGTGAGTTCATCGACATAGGGACGGTGCAGATCGAGATCTTTCAGGCTGCGCCCCACTTTTTGCTCTAGTTCTGCCAGCGAGCCGATGCACTCAGCGTAGCCGTCTTCTGCCATCCAGATCGGGATCGGCGTACCCCAGTAGCGTTCACGACTCACTGCCCAGTCGATGTTGTTCTCCAGCCAGTTACCGAACCGTCCTTCGCGAATGTGCTCTGGCACCCAGTTGATCAACCGGTTGTTCGCTACCAGTCGATCCTTCATCGCAGTAGTGCGGATGTACCACGAACGTTTGGCATAATAGAGGAGCGGCGTATCGCAACGCCAGCAGAAGGGGTACGAGTGCTTAACGCGCCCGCTCTTCAGCAGCAAGCCGCGCGCTTTCAGGTTGCGCGTGATATCCGGGTCTGCCTGTTTGAAGAATTTGCCAGCAAAGCCGAGCGACGCAAACTCCGGCAGTACGTTGCCTGACAGGTCAACTGAGAAGAGGGTCGGCAAGCCGTACTTCCTGCCAATCTCAAGGTCGCCGTAGGCAGGTGCAATATGCACAATGCCAGTACCGTCCTCCAGCGACACGAAATCATCGGCGACAACAGTATAGGCGCGCGACCAGTCGACCGTGTCGCCAGGGGCTGGTACGCCGTCGAACAGATTTTCGTAGCGTGTTCCTACCAGATCGGCACCACGGAATGTCTGCTCGATCGTCACACCATCGCCGAGCACTGTATGGACTAGCGCCTCAGCCAGCACCAGATGCTCGCTGTCGAACGACGCGAGCACATAGGTTGCATCAGGCTTGACTGCCAGCGCCACGTTCGCTGGCAACGTCCATGGCGTTGTCGTCCACGCCAGGAATGACGCACCGCGCAGTGCATCGTGGCTGGTTTCGCGCACACGGAACTTTACCCACACACTCGGATCATCAACGTCGTCCTTGAAACCAAGCGATACCTCGTGATCCGAGAGAGAAGTTCCGCAGCGTGGGCAGTGCATCGATACCTTGTAGTCGCGGAAGAGTAATCCACGATCCCACAACTGACGGAAGATCCACCAGAGCGACTCGATATAGTTGTTCTCATATGTAATATAGGCATCTTCGCTGACCCAGTACGCAATGCGGCGGGTGAACTGTCGCCAGTCCTGAATATACTCCCAGACGCTCTGGCGGCACTGTGCATTGAACTCTGCCACGCCATACTTCTCGATATCGGGCTTGCCGCTGAAACCGAGTTTCTTCTCGACCTCGATCTCCACTGGCAGACCGTGGGTATCCCATCCTTCGCGTCGTCCAATGATCCGGTAGCCCTGCATTGCCCGGTAGCGGCAAATGACGTCCTTGAAGATGCGCGAGATTGCATGGTGGATGCCGGGGCGACCATTTGCCGTCGGCGGACCCTCGTAAAAGACAAACGGTTTATTGCCAGACTCCAGGCTTCGCTCGACGATCCGCTTGGTTTGCCACAGGTCGAGCACTTGCTCTTCGAGTCGCGGAAAGTTGACCCTGGTATCGACGGGCTGAAACGCCATGTGCAACCTCCTTGCCAACAAAAAATCCCCGCCCCTTACAGGGACGAGGTGAAAAACCCCGCGGTACCACCCTGTTTCAGCCAATGCGGCTGCACTCATTGAGGCGCCAACACGCCTCCGCCGGGATAACGGTCGGCGTAACCGGGGCAGGCTACTGACGCGCTGATTGTCCACCAGGCGCGTTCGCCTCCCAGCTCAGGAGTGATATTCGGCGACCGAACTCAGACGCGCCTCTCACCACCCGCGCGCTCGCTGACCGGTTCACTGCCACCTACTCGTCTCCGTCACAGCCTTTGCAGGGTATTATATCACATGGAACCAAGAACCAGGAACCGAGAACAAAGAACCAAGAACCAAGAACCAAGAACCAGGAACCGGGCAGCAGATCAACCTGAATATCGGAGTCGAGTATGAAAAAGGTCTAGTTTAGCGCCTTTCTGGGTCAACTGCGCACTGCTGTCATGCGAAGCAATCTTCCGCTCGATGTCGCTGACCGCCGCTTACAACTCTTGCAATGACCGTTCCGTAGCAAACGCTGATTGATAGTCAGCCGTATTCTTTGGTAGAGTGTGCACATATAGGTCAAACCTGACATGATAACAACAATCAAGTCTGCCAATGAGTAGCTTAAGCAAAGCTACGGCAGTTATGCAACAGACTGAATGCCATTGTCTGATCACTCGACACGCAATGCCATACTACTAAAGGGTCACGGTGATGGCAAAACCAGACAGCACTTCGTGGGAGATCGAGCCACACACGCGCCAAGCATGAAATTCTTCGTCGGTATTTGGGCGCTTGGTTCCCTATACTGGGATCTGGTAATCGACGACTTGTCTATATCGATGGTTTCTGTGGTCCTGGACGGTATGAGGGGGGCGAGGACGGCTCTCCCATAATCGCCCTGAAAGAAGCCATGAACCCTCGTGAACGACTTGCCAGCCATGAAATTATTTTCTTATTCCTTGATGAGCGTAAAGATCGCATCGATTAATCGGCTAAATATTCCGGAGAAATATGCCCTTTACACGGTAAATTTGAAGAAATCGAGGAAATACTTAATGATCTAAAAATAAATTCAGATCCAGCCTTCATTTTTATAGATCCCTTTAGTTTTAGCGGACTTCCATTCAGAAATTTCTTAGAAACGAGAAGACCGAAGTATTTGTCAACATAATGATAAGTGCAATAAACATATTTTTGAGTCATCCTAAAGATAGTGTGAGAGAAAGTATTAAAGACCTTTATGGAACAGACGAGGTATTAGAAATCCCCCGAATATCACCAGATAGAGATCGTGATCTAAGATTGTTATACCAGCAGCAGCTTCGGAAAAGCGCAAAATTCGTGCGCTACTTCGAAATGGGAGATCGTAAGGATCGGATTATCTATTGCCTTTTCTTTGCAAGTAACCACCATTTAGGGTACTTAAAAATGAAAGAGGCTTTTTGGAAGGTGGATAAGCGGGCAGGTTTTTGTTTTTCTGATGCTACAAACCCTGACCGGCTTATACTTTTTGAAAAAGGAGATATATCTTCTCTTATTTCCGACATCTCTAAGAAATTTTGTCGAAAGAGAGTTTTTGTTCGAGAGATAAGAGAGTATACCGAAAAAGAGACTATATTCCTCGAAAGACATATGAAAGAGGTTCTTAAGCAACTGGAAAATCAACGATTAATCGATGTGGAAAATCTCAAAGCCGATGGAGAGAAACGACGTAGAGGAACTTTCCCGTCTGATGCGATCGTTTCATTTAATTCAGATGTTATTGACTGTCAATCATAAAATACTATTCTGGATAACCTGCCCAAGTTGCTGCTTTCCTTTTCAAGATCTCACAGCGTGATCAGAAACGATGATCTCGGATAGAGCCGATTCAGGATCATCGCGATGGAACTAGGATAAAGAAAGGCTTCGCTCGATTCTGGATTGCAGTTGTATTCTTTGCTAGCCAAACGATTGCGTCCCACCTAGACAATCGATTGTTCGACGACCTAACGCTTCGGAATAACGGCACGTCCCTTTTGTCCAAGAGGTTTTCCAGTGACATTCAGGCGTATTGCTGTGTTCTTTTCCGTCTATGCATCTCACCCTTGTTTCTACCCCTCGTCAACGCGAATCTCTCGCATCCGAGGAAACGATTGATGATGTGCGGCCAAAAGCCATTCCGCCCCGTCGATATCCGAGATGTCTGCTGGATGCACGAGCACGCGCAACAAGAAACCATTCGTGTCAACCCAGCATTGCCGTTTGCGCCCGTTGACCTTTTTTTAAGCCGCGCTCGCCGCCTGCTTCGGTCGTTTTGGTTGATTGGGAGTCCAGGACGCTGATGGATGGCTCTGGGTCGCAGTCCAGCGCTTGTCGCGCCAGTTGACGCAGCGTATCATTGATCTTGACGAATGTTCCATCACGATTCCATTTGTCGAAATAGGAGCGAACCGAACTCATCGGCGGAAAATCAGCTGGAAGCAGTCGCCATTGGCAGCCAGTGCGATGTTTGTAAAGCAGCGCGTTGACGATCGCCCGCAGATCGATTTCGGTCGGGCGGTCGCCCTTTGGCGACGTGACGGTGACGAGTGGCGCGATGGCGACCCATTGCGCGTCGGTCAGATCGGTCGCATAATTCGTCGGATAGAGTCGGCGCTCGCGTTTCGGCATAACAGATTGCTCCCCATCAGAACGGCATGTTCACCATCATGAAACCACAAATCCATCTGGGTTTCTGATCGCCCTCTGAGAACCGGGAACCGCGAACCAAGAACCAACAACTGAGAACCAAGAACTGAGAACTGAGAACAACGTGCAACCTTCAACGTGCAACCTTGCAACGTTCAACCTTCAACCTTCACCGCCTTCACCCTTCACCGCCTCCGGGTTCCGGTCCCGTCGCTACGGGGCGTGCAGGATCGCGTGACCAGTCACTCCAGGAGCCTTCATAGAGGAGCGCATTCTTCCAGCCAGCGCGTTCGAGTGCCAGGATGGTGTGCGCTGCGGTAACGCCAGAACCGCAATAACACACAATCATTTCGGCGCGATCAGCACCAAGTGCAGCATAGCGTGCCCGCAGCGCGTCTGCTGGCAACAACCGCCCGTCGGCATCGATGACATCGGCGTAGGGTGCGGAAACCGCGCCTGGAATATGACCGGCACGCGGATCGAGGGGTTCGGCGATCCCCTGGTAGCGCTCCGGCGCACGCACATCGATGATCAGTGCGCGCGGATTGTGGCGCAGTGCCTCCACAGCGTCTGCATCGACAACCATCGAGCGGTTGGGGCGGGGGATAAATACTGTCGGCTGTGGGGTTACATCACCCGACTCGACCGGGAAACCGGCAGCTATCCATGCAGGCCATCCCCCGTCGAGCAGTGAGACCTTTTCATGCCCGAAATAGCGCAACAGCCACCAGAGACGCGCAGCATAGGCGCCACCGACGCTGTCGTAGGCGATGACGTGGGTTGTGGGAGCAATCCCCGCGCGTGAGGCAGTTGCTGCGAATGCTTCGGGTGATGGAATGGGATGGCGACCCGGTCCCTGAAACGGCGGCGCTGCCAGGTCAGTGTCGATGTCAAGATACACAGCGCCGGGGATGTGCGCTTCCAGATACTCGATGCGTCCACGTCCGGGTTCGAGAAGATACCAGCGCAGATCGGCGATGCGGATGTCCGGGTCGTTCAGGCGCTCCAGGAGCCATACAGGAGATACGAGATGGTCGATGGTCATACCAGTGTACTTTCTTCTGCTCACCGCAGATCGCCGCGAATCTCGCGGGCGCTGCGTAGATACCAGCGGTTGACATTCACAAAACGCCCCTCGCGCCCGATCAGCAGATGTGGCGGAGCAGCTGCATCTGGCGGGATGGTAATCGTGTCGCCAAGGTCGACAACTGTAGCATGGAAGAGGATCGGTTGATAGAGAATGATCCCTGGCACCAGTTCGACCCAGCGTTCCTGAAATTCGCGGTAGAGTTCGGCACGATCAGTGATGTCGTAGATTTTGCGCGCGCTGGAGAGGAGTTCGTCGATAGCGGCATCTTCAAGACCTGCATAATTGCGTCCGCGTTCCGCCTGACTCGAATGCCAGAGTTCGAAGACATCGGGATCGGAACCGAGCCGCTGCCATCCGTGTAGCGCGATGGTAAACTCATGCGCTTCCAGCCGACGTTGCACTTCGCCGGGTTCGACTGGTTCAACAACGATCTGTACCCCAATGGTGTTCCACTGACGGGCAATCGCTTCTGCAACCGCACGCCGAACGGGGGAGTTATCGGTCAGCAGCGAAAAGACGAGCGGTTGACCGTCCCGAGCACGGATGCCATCAGCGCCCGGAACGTACCCCAGCATGTCAAGTTGCGCCATAGCACGGGCAGCGTCTGGCTCATACCAAGACACATCAGACGTCTCCGCCCACCATCCACGCAGAATCGGCGTATCGAGTCGCATCACCTTTCCCGCAAGTACATCGGCAATCAGGGCATCCTTGTTGAGTCCAGTCGCCAGTGCGCGTCGCACGCCGAGATCGGTAAGCGGACCGTCGCGCAAGTTGAAGGAGAGCGCCGTGTATCCATCCAGCAGCGCCTGACGTCGCACAACACCACGCGGCAGGTTGACATCCGCCAGTGCGCTGGTGCCAGTGAATGCCAGGCCCTGAATCTCACCACGGGTCAGCGCTGCGAATGCTTCCTGTTCAGTGCGAAAAAAGCGCAGTTCGATCGTTTCGATGAACGGAGTCATGCCGAAATAACGCGGGTTGGCACGTAGCAGCGCACGTTGTTCATCGAGTTCCACCAGGCGGTACGGACCAGCGCCGACCGGCAGGCGGTTGAACGAATGCGCTTCCCACTGTTCTGGTGGAATATTGCGCAGCAGGTGTGCAGGCAGGATTGGGAAACCGGTCAACTGCAGGAACGGCGCGAATGGCGCTTCCAGTCGGAAACTGACGCTCCGTTCTCCGGCGCGATCAACAAGGACAGTGCGCCAGAAGGCGGCAACGTTCTGATCACCGGCGAACGCTGGACCCTGCACGGCGCGTAGCGTGAACAGCACGTCATCGACCGTCACCGGCGCACCATCGTGCCATGTTACACCGTTTCGCAGCGTAAAGGTGTAGACTGTCCCGCTCTCATCAACCGCCCACGACTCGGCAAGCGCTGGCATAGGCAGACCGTCGGGACCGGGGCGAGTCAACCCTTCAAAAACCAGGCGCTGGATGTCGGCAGCGACTGGATCGGTGGCTGGATCAACGACCAGGGGACTAAGATGCACTGGCGCGCCAATGAC
The DNA here is from genome assembly GCA_017743475.1 of Roseiflexus sp. Taxonomy (GTDB): domain Bacteria; phylum Chloroflexota; class Chloroflexia; order Chloroflexales; family Roseiflexaceae; genus Roseiflexus. Next base: position 23,973 of record JAGHYV010000008.1, read on the forward strand.
CCCTTCGATATAATCGCCTCCCGCAAGCGGGCGCGCTACCGATGCGCGGGTGAGTGCCAGGTAACTCATCAGAATCAGCACCGTAAGGGCGCTGATCGACGCAATCAGGATTTGCCAGCGAATGCGGCGTGCCATAAATGTGTCAACAAGGAAGTGCAAGCGCCGCTTTACTCCTGTACGGCAGCGCCTGCTGCATTCAACACGCCGTTTACCAGATCGGCAGGCTGGCAATCAGCGCCAACAGAAGGAATACGACCGCCAGCACGATCGTCGCCTGGTGCATCGTCTTCTCGATGCCACGCTTCGTGCGATAGATGGTGTCGCGTTGTTGCAAACCGGCGGTGCGCCCCTGCACGACGACCAGAAAGGTTAGCGCTATGCTGACAATGATAAGTGCGCTGTAAAGTGCGATCTTCACCTGTCGATCCTGTTGGTACGAACCTTGTATCACGAGGCGGTATTATAGCATCGGCATGGCTGAATGCCAACCTCAGTATTTTGGCATACTCGGATCGACCTCATCGGACCAGCGCAAGATCCCGCCTGCCATGTTCTTTACTTTGCGGAACCCTGCCTGGCGAAGCAATTCGACCGCGCGGGCGCTGCGAACACCGCTGCGACAGTAGACGACCATTTCGACAGCACTATCGAGTTCGTTCATCCGCTCCGCCAGTTCGTTGACCGAGATCCGCACGGCGCCAGGAATGTGGCAGATCTCCCACTCGTTCGGTTCGCGTACATCAAGCAGGAAGGGCGGGTTGTCGCTGCGCAGCCATTCGGCGACTTCGGCGGGAGTTATCTCAATAGTCCCGTCACGATGCGCTTCTTCGGGAGAAATACCGCAGAACTGCTGATAATCTATCAGTTCAGTGACTGTCGGATGATCGCCACACACTGGACAATCGGGGTTGCGCCGCAGTTTCAGTTGGCGGAAGCGCATCACTAAGGCATCGTAGAGCAGCAGACAACCAATCAGCGGCTCGCCAATGCCGGTGAGCAGTTTGATTGCCTCAGTCGCCTGAATCGTCCCGATCACGCCAGGGAGCACGCCAAGTACGCCACCCTCGGCGCAACTCGGCACCAGACCAGGCGGCGGCGGCTCCGGGTACAGACAACGGTAGCATGGTCCGCCGTGTTTTGGCGAAAACACCGTTGCCTGCCCTTCGAAGCGGAAGATCGAGCCGTAGACGTTGGGTTTGCCCAGCATCACACAGGCGTCGTTCGTCAGATAGCGGGTGGGAAAATTATCGGTACCATCCACTATCACATCGTATGGTCGGATCAGGTCAAATGCATTTTCCGACGTGATCTGAACGTCGTAGGTAGCAATGTCGATATGCGGATTGAGATCACGCAGGCGCATTTTTGCCGACTCGGTTTTGCGAATGCCTAGCGTGGATGTGCCGTGAATAATCTGGCGCTGCAGGTTGCTTTCATCTACGATGTCGAAATCAACCAGACCAATGTGTCCCACGCCTGCGGCAGCGAGATACAGCGCCAGCGGCGATCCGAGCCCGCCAGCTCCGATCAGCAGCACGCTGCCCTGCTTGAGTTTGCGCTGTCCTTCCATGCCAAACTCAGGCAGAATCAGATGCCGTGAGTAGCGGCGGATTTCCTCGTTCGATAGAGAAGGTGAAATCATATGCTGCTCCACAACTTCTAGGAAGAGACCATTCACACCTCTCCTGCTAATACGCGCCCCGAAGTTTGCTGCGCGCCATTGCGCAGGCGACAAACTTCGGGGGTCAGATGCCGCCAGCGATTGCCGGAATGATGCTCACGGTCTCGCCGTCGGGAACTGGCGTCTCGATCCCCTGCAGGTGACGGATATCTTCATCGCCAACGTAGATATTGACAAAACTGCGCAGAGTGCCTTGATCGTTGTAGAGATGCCTGCCCAGTTGCGGGTATTGCTCGCTCAGCGCCGCCAGTATTTGACCTACAGAACCGGCTGCAAGTGAGACGCTGGCATTGCCGTCGGCGTACTGGCGAAGCGCGGTTGGAATAGTAACGGTAACTGCCATGGGTGTGACCTCTTTTGAGAACTGAGAACTAGGAACTGGGAGTCGGGTGCAGGAGTCAGATGTTTGGTGTTTGCCTCTATCTGTGCTTCCCTGCCGACCTTACTGCATTTCTCGGATACAGTGACTATCGTTCGCGTCTGCTATTTCCCCGGATGGCGGGTCGCACTACCTGGCACGGAGGCATCGAGCGTTCAGCGTTCGATATCGATCTCCTGCGCCACAAACCGCGATCCGGTCGGGTCCAGCGTCCAGGCGGTCAGTTCAGTAGCGCGACCGTCACACACGCTCTGAATAAGGAACACAAACCCGGAACCGCCTCCAACCCCCTGAGCCCCGGTCAGGTCGCGCGGCGACGGTGTCGCCGGATGGTCAGGATGCGAATGGTAACATCCGACCACGTCGAGATGGCGCGCGCGCGCAGCGCGATCGGCGCGCAGATAGTCGCGCGGATCGAGATAGAACCTGTCCCGCTGTGAGTGTTCAGCATCGGTTGGCGTCAATCCCACTTCAATCGTCCAGCGGTTCAGCGCCGGAAAGATGTCTTTCACAGCAATGCGCGATTCATCGATCCGCCCGATCAGCAACCCGACACACTCGTTGGGATAGGTTTCTTCAGCGTGCCGCACGATAGCATAACGAACATGGTCGGAAAGAATGATTATCATTCAGGCATGTTCCTGTTGGAAAGATCTCAATAGTCGGGAACGCTCCTTCGCTCCCTGGCACGTTTAGCCGACAACGTTCAACCTTCAATGCCCAATGCTCAACCTCCGGCCTTCACCCCGCAACCTTCAACTTTCAACCTTCAACTCTCAGATCCCCTCACCATCCTGTCCATCGCCATCTTCCCAAAAGCGATCACTGAGATACTTGGCAGCGCCGTCGCACAGGATCGTCACCACCACTCCCTCGCGCAAGTCACGGGCGACGCGCAGTGCAGCAGCAACGTTGGCTGCGGCTGAGACGCCGACCATCAATCCTTCGGTGCGGGCCAGACGACGCGCCATTGCGAAGGCTTCTTCGCTCCGAACCTCGATTGTTGCATCCGCGAGCGTCGGATCATAAATACCAGGAACCAGCGTCGTCGATGCCATATGCTTGACGCCCTCCAGCGCATGGTAGGGTCCATCGGGTTGGACAGCGATCAGGCGCACGGCAGGATTGCGTGTACGCAGAAAGCGCCCGATGCCCATAAACGTACCGCTGGTACCCAACGCTGCCACGAAGTGCGTCACGCGACCGTCGGTTTGCGCCCAGATTTCAGGACCAGTGCTCTCCTCGTGGGCGCGCGGGTTGGCAGGGTTGTTGTACTGATCCGGGTAGAAGTAGCGCTCCGGGTGTTCTTGCACTAGTGTGCGAATCTTGCGTATCGCTGCGTCCATGCCCTCTAATGGATCGGTGAGCACTACTTCTGCACCGAGAGAACGGAGAATCCGCCGACGTTCAGGACTTGCATTGGCAGGCATTGCCAGAGTCACCTGATAGCCGAGCGCCGCACCGAGCGTCGCATATGCAATGCCGGTGTTGCCGCTGGTTGCATCGGCGATCCGTATGCCGGGACGCAACAAACCGCGTCGTTCACCATCGCGGATCATCCACAATGCTGGCCGATCCTTGACCGAACCGCCTGGATTGTACCATTCTGCCTTGGCATAGACAGCAACGCCAGGCGGCAGATCGGGATCGATCCGTGCCAGACGCAGCAGCGGCGTGTTGCCAACCAGATCGATCAGCGTGCTACGGCGGTCTATCCGTTCCTCAAATACGCGCAGACTCACGACGCCCTTCCCATCCGGCAGGTTGAGATCGCTGCCTTCAATATCTGCAGTGCCAGTGTTGCACAACGCGGTCGCGTTCCGACCACTTCACGTCCCAGGAGATCGATCATCTCGTCCAGCGTCAACGCCTCAACTGCTGCAAATGTCGCACCGACGGCAAGTTCGGTCAGTATCGAAGCTGCCGCCTGCGAAATGGTGCACCCGTGCCCCTCGAAGGAGATTGCTGCGATGTGATCCGGCGGTTCAACCTTCAAATAAATGGTGACAACGTCGCCGCAGTCGGGATGGCCGCCGGTCAGCGTCACATCGGCATCGACGAGGGGACCGCGATGGCATGGATGTTCATAATGGTTCAGCAGACGCGCAATGAGCGTCGCACGATCCACTACCCGTTCCGTTTCGCCAGTTCTCGAGTAGCGAGCCGCTTCAGATACGCCAGCAGATAACTGATGCCGTTCAATCGCTGTGGCGAAAGCACCTGGTGCAACCCCATTGCGTAGAAGAAATCGCCCGGAATCGCAAGCACGTCTTCCGGCGTCGCACCTTCAAGGCCATCGCACAACAGCGCTGCATAGCCGCGCACCGTCGGCGACTCTTCGGGAACATCGATGTGAAACGTCAACCGACCATCGTGTGACTCTACTGCCGCATACACCGGAGTAGCGCATTCGTGCACCTGCTCCATTGCAGCACGATTATTGCGCAGATGATCCGGCAGCGGCGGCAGTCGATCCGAATATTCGAGCAGTAGCTCCAGTTTTTCCGCCCTGTCCGCCGCCTGAAACTCAGCGACAATCGCGCGCAGACGCGGCGGCAGAGCGGATGACAGGTCAGACATAGGTATACAGCTTATTTCTCAATCGGCAGACCAACCGCGTTGCCCCACTCAGTCCAGCTGCCGTCATAATTGCGGACCTTCGGATAGCCAAGCAGGTACTTCAGCACGAACCAGGTATGGCTAGATCGCTCACCGATGCGGCAGTAGGCAATCACATCCTTATCCGGCGTGATGCCTTTGCTAGCGTACAGTTCACGCAGTTCGTCGGCGCTCTTGAAGGTGCTATCCTCCCGCACGGCGCTCGCCCACGGGATATTCACCGCTGTAGGAATGTGACCGCCGCGCAGCGCACCCTCCTGCGGATACTCCGGCATGTGCAAACGCTCGCCGGTGTACTCTTGTGGACTGCGTACATCAACCAGCGCCGTGCCACTCTGCCGAATATGCGCTAGCACCTGATCGCGGAATGCGCGAATAGCGGCATCGTTGCGCTCTGGCGCACGGTACTCACCAGGCGGGTAAGAAGGGACTTCACGTGTCAACGGACGCCCTTCGGCAATCCATTTCGCGCGCCCGCCATTCATGATCCGTGCGTCGGGATGTTCGAAGAGTTTGAAAACCCACAGTGCGTAGGTTGCCCACCAGTTGTGCTTATCACCGTAGAAGACTACCGTCGTATCGTTGCTGATCCCCTTCGAGACCATCAACTGCTCGAACCGTTCGCGATCCAGATAGTCGCGGATGATTGGGTCGTTGAGTTCGCCTACCCAGTCAATCTTCACCGCACCGGGGATGTGCCCCTGATCATAGAGCAGAATGTCCTCGTCGCACTCCACGATCCGCACCTTCGGATCGTTTAAATGCTCGGCAACCCATGCAGTATCAACCAGTGCCTCAGGGTGAGCATAACCACTCATTAGAACCTCCCCCACTCAATTCTGAAGTAGGCTGCTTAATTTAATCAACTATATTGTACTGCCGGGGGAAGCAAGAGTCAAGCAATGTGTTTCCATTAGGCAACGCGCACAAGCACATCATCTCCCTGCACCTGCACCTCGAACACCTCAATCGGTGCAAACGCTGGCAGGGTTAACGGGCGACCAGTGCGCACATCGAAGCGCGAGCCGTGCAGCGGGCATTCCACCGTATGGTCGTCGGGATCGAAGAACCCTTCGCTCAACTCCGCATATGCATGGGAGCAGATATCATCAGTGGCATAGATCGTCGTGCCAGCGCGAAACAGGGCAATCCGTCGACCGTTGTACTCCACAGCCCGCATACCGCCGTCCGGCAGATCATGGATTGTTGCGAGTTTGACGAACTCAGCCATTGCGCTCAACCTCATCCGTGCATCAAGAAACAACAAAACGCGCGGCATCACACGATGCTGCGCGCTAGAGACCTAACCCGGCACCTACCCTACGGGCGACCATTCGGTGAAACGGGAGATGATAGCATCGAAAGACCGAGCGCTTCAAGCAGTGCCAGCGGCTCATTCTCCAGCCATCCAGTTCCCGCGTCGCGCCCGCTGGCAACCAGCACCGATCCGATCGGCGGTACAAAAATAATATCAACTGTACCCTCTCCCGTCACCAGACCAATGCGGTCTAGTTTGCCCGAACGCACCTTGACCCACAATTTGAGCGACATGATGCCGATCCGGGCGATGGAAGGCGCAGCGCGCTCGAAAACCGGATCGCTGGCCCACAGGACCTGACCATTCAGCGCGCACAGCGCCGCAGCATCAATGCCAGGATTGCGACGCAGCGCAGCTGCAATATGTTTGCCTGCGCGAGCAACGAGTTCTGGGGTTAAAGCTATGGGTTGCATTGGCGCAGCACCTCCAACGAGCGACGACCGGTCGTACAAACGGTACTATTGTACCACGTCGACTGCTCGTTCGGAGCACTGATTTTAGCGAGAAGGGAGGCAGGTTTCTATCTTGGGTTGGCTCACTTACCCATCTGAGCAGTGCTGCACGCTGGACGTGTTGTAGGTGCGATCGTGATTTCATTCCTGCCACGTCTCGTCTATTTGGTCTTTGTGCTATCCATACACCTGGCACGTCCAACGTGGAACACGCCTACCCTCCCTTCGCCAGCCACTCGCCTCTTACCCCACCGACCCTTCCATCTCGAGTTGAATAAGGCGGTTGAGTTCAACCGCGTACTCCATCGGCAGTTCGCGCGTGAACGGTTCCATGAAGCCGAGTACAATCATCGACAGCGCATCCGACTCACTGATGCCGCGGCTCATCAGGTAGAACAGTTGCTCCTCACCAATGCGCCCTACTGTCGCCTCGTGCGCCAGGGTGCAGCGGTCTTCTTCGATCTCGATATACGGGATTGTATCAGATGACGACTTCTCATCCAGGATGAGCGCGTCACAGTTCACATTGATCTTCGCCCCAGTCGCACCTGGCACAACCTTCGCCAGACCACGGTATGTCGTCTTGCCACCATTCTTCGAGACCGACTTGTTGGTAATACGGCTCGTCGTATCTGGCGCGATATGCACCATCTTAGCGCCAGCGTCCTGGTGCTGCCCCTTGCCAGCATACGCTACCGAGAGCACCTCGCCGCGCGCACCGCGCCCCATCAGGTAGACTGACGGGTACTTCATCGTCAGGCGCGAACCGATGTTGCCATCAACCCACTCCATGCTCGCCTCTTCATAGGCGATGGCACGCTTGGTCACCAGGTTGAAGATGTTGTTTGCCCAGTTCTGGATCGTGGTATAGCGGCACTTGCCACCCTTCTTCACGATAATCTCGACTACTGCCGAGTGCAGCGAATTGGTACTATAGATCGGCGCAGTACATCCCTCAATATAGTGCACCGATGCCCCTTCGTCAACGATGATCAGGGTGCGCTCAAACTGACCCATTCTTTCCGCATTAATGCGGAAGTATGCCTGAAGCGGAATATCGACGTGCACCCCCTTTGGCACATAGACGAACGACCCGCCCGACCAGACTGCCGTATTCAGCGCAGCGTACTTGTTATCCGCCGCCGGGACGACGGTGCCAAAGTACTGCTTGAAGATCTCCGGGTACTCCTTCAACCCGGTATCAGTATCGAGAAAAATCACTCCCTTCTTTGCCCACTCTTCGCGCAGCGAGTGATAGACAACTTCCGACTCGTACTGCGCGCCGACGCCTGCCAGGAACTTGCGCTCCGCTTCAGGAATACCCAACCGCTCGAAGGTGTTCTTGATCTCCGGCGGAACGGCGTCCCAGTCCTTCTGCGGACGTTCGCCAGCGCGCACGAAATAGTGAATATCATCATAGTTCAATTCTGCCAGTTCAGGGTTTGCCCACATGCCGGTCAGGGGCGTCGGCTTTTTGCGGAAGATTTCAAGCGCATGCAACCGACGCTTCAACATCCACTCCGGCTCACCCTTCATCCCCGACAGTTCACGCACGACTTTTTCGTTCAAGCCCTTTTCAGACTTGAAAATATATCGCTCTTCGTTGCGGAATGCGTATTTCGAGTAATCGAAATCCAGATTCGTCGCTGTCACAGCCATTGGATACACTCCTCTTCCAGAAGTAATCACATCTCATCGTCATCGGGCGCACGACCCACGCCATACAACCCGACCTTGAGTGTTTTGAGCGGCAGCAAAGCGCACTTGATGCGCACCGGATTATGGTTCAACGGAATGCCGATCAGTGCAAGCAGTTGTTCTTTGCTGAACTGCTTCGCCTGTTCAACCGGCATCCCGACAATTTCCTCGGTCAACATCGATGCTGACGCCTGACTGATAGCGCAGCCGCGCCCATCAAAGCGCGCATCGGTAATGATGCCATTCTCGATCCGCAGGTCGATCCGCACTCGATCGCCACACAGCGGATTATGCTCCTCGGCGCTGATGTCGGGATGGTCAATTCGACCGCGACGACGCGGATGCCGATAATGCTCGAGAATAAGTTCGCGGTACAGATCATCCATCCCAAATCACCCGAACAGTGTGCGCACTTTGCGCAGCGCGGCAACCAGTCGATCAATCTCTTCCGGTATGTTGTACAGATAGAATGATGCGCGTGTGGTGGCGGGAATATCGTAGTGCGCATGCAGCGGCTGCGCGCAGTGGTGCCCGGCACGCACCGCAATCCCCTCACCGTCGAGCACTGCGGCGACATCGTGCGGATGCACCCCTTCGAGCGTAAAACTCACTGCACTGCCGCGCATTTCGGTTGTTCTCGGACCATACACCCGCAACCCTTCAATTTCGGTCAGGCGTTCGAGCGCATATCCCAGCAGCTCGCGCTCGTGGGCATAGATCCGATCCATCCCGATCTCCTGAAGAAAATCGACCGCTTCGCCGAGCGCGATGGCTTCGGCAATTGCAGGCGTGCCCGCCTCGAAGCGCGCCGGAACATCAGCATAGGTCGATTCATGCAGCCCTACCACCTTAATCATTGATCCGCCGCCCAGGAACGGTGGCATCTGTTCCAGGATCGCGCGCCGACCCCACAGCACCCCGATCCCGGTCGGACCGCACATCTTATGACCACTGAACGCCAGGAAATCGATATCGAGCGCCTGGACATCCACTGGCATGTGCGGCACACTCTGGGCACCGTCCACCAGCACTAGTGCACCGACGGCGTGGGCGCGTCGCGCGATCTCCGCCACCGGATTGATCGTTCCCAGCACATTCGACTGTTGCGTGATCGCCACCAGGCGCACCCCCTCAAGTTGCGCATCTAGGTTGTCGAGCGCCAGGCGACCCTCGCCATCGATCGACAGAAACTCCAGTTTCGCGCCAGTGCGCTGCGCCAGCATTTGCCAGGGCACCAGGTTTGAGTGGTGCTCCATAATGCTAAGCAGAATGCGATCCCCTTCGCGCAGGTTAGCATCGCCCCAACTTCGCGCCACCAGATTGATCGCCTCGGTCGTATTCCGCACGAACACAATCTCGCGCTGACTACGGGCGTTGATGAAGCGCGCCACCTTGCCGCGCGCCCGCTCGAAGGCAAACGTCGCTTCCTCACTCAGCCGATAAATGCCACGATGGACATTCGCATTGTAGCGTCGGTAATAATCCTCCAGGCAATCGATCACGCGGCGCGGTTTCTGCGACGATGCTGCACTGTCGAGGAACGCCAGCGTTTTCCCGTTCACCACCTGATTAAGGATTGGGAACTCATGCCGCAGTGTAACAATATCGAACAGGGTCAGGCTGGCGTTAGCAGTCATCGGCGCACCTTATAGACATATACCGCACATCATATCTTTGCTTCGATCATCTCTGCGATCCGCTGACGCAGCGTATCGTTGGGAATACGATCAAGCACCGGCTCGAAGAAACCCATCACGATCAGGTGGATAGCTTCATCACGCGGAATACCGCGTGAGCGCATATAGAACAACTGCTCCTCGTCCACCTCACCGCTGGTCGACGCATGCCCCGCTTTGGCGACATCGTTGGTGTCGATCATCAGACCAGGGATAGAGTCGCTGCGCGCTTTGGGCGAGAGGTGAAGCGCGTGTTCCTCAAGACGCGAGACGGTTGCACGGCTCTGACGCTCGATCTTGATCATGCCGTCGAAGGTCGTATAACTCTGATCCTTCACGACGGTCTTGAAGTCCATATGTGCTTCCGTCTTTGCGCCAATATGCCGAAGCCAGGGTGCAGTCAGCAGGTTCTGGTGATCGGCGGCAAAGGTGGCTGCTACCCATTCAACGCGTGAGCCATCGCCTTCAAGGGCAGTTTCTGCCTCGATGTGCTGCACCCGCGCCCCCAGGTTTACCGCTGCCCACTCGACCGACGCGCCGCGACCAACGCGCACCTTTTGTGCACCGATGTGGTACACATCCTCACCCCATGTTTGCACGGCAACGAAGCGCAACGTTGCATCATTACCGAGGAACATCTCCGTCACCGGTGTGGCAAACGCCTGATCCGACGCAGCAACTGAATGATACTCCTCGACGAACGTGACACTGGCGCCGTCGTCCAGGATGATCAGGTTTCGCGGTGCGATCGCGCCACCTGGGATGGGCATCGAGAACATTACTGTCAACGGCAGTTCGACATTGACATGCTTCGGCACATACAGAAAGACGCCATCCTGCCAGAGCGCCGCATTGAGTGCCAGAAATTTGTGGCGCTTCGACTCAATGGCAGTGCCAAAGTACCGCCGGATGAGATCGCTGTGCGAATGGATCGCCTGCGCCAGGGTTGTAAACACCACCCCCTGATCCGTCAGGTCTTCTTCCTGATACAGGCTAGTAGCGGCAGTATCGGCAGCAGCAATCACCTGTTCCGGCTTGAATTTCGACAGATCGGTGCGACGCCAGTACGGTGGTTCGGCAGAAGCAAAGAACCGCCATGCATCCACGCGCTGCTCCGTAAGCCACTCCGGTTCACCTGCTGCGCGTGATCGCTCGATCACCAGAGCGTCGCTAATTTCGGCAAGCGGAGGAAACGTTTTCATAGTCACGCGCTTGCAACCTCCTCGCGGAGGAAGTCGTACCCCTTCTCTTCAAGTTCAAGCGCCAGTTCGGGTCCCCCCTCGCGCACTATCCGACCGTCCATCAGCACTGACACAAAGTGCGGCTTGATGTAGTTCAACAAGCGCTGATAGTGCGTAATCACCAGCACGCCCATCTCCGGATGCCGCTCGTAAAGCGTATTGACACCCTGCGCCACGATTTTCAGCGCGTCGATGTCCAGCCCCGAGTCAGTCTCATCCATAATCGCCATGCTGGGTTCCAGCATCGCCATCTGCAAAATCTCGATCCGCTTCTTTTCACCGCCGGAGAACCCTTCGTTAAGGTAGCGGCGAGCAAAACTCTCATCAATCCCGAGCGCTGTCATTTGTTCGCGCAACTGTTTGCGAAACTGCGCCATAGGAATTGCTGTCTCTTTAGGGTCTTTCCCTTCCTCAGCGCGATGAGCGTTGATTGCGGCGCGCAGGAAATTCGCTACCGTCACCCCCGGAATGGCGACCGGATACTGAAAGGCGAGAAACAGTCCGAGTTTCGAGCGCTCATCCGGCTCGAGTTCGAGAATGTTTTGACCACGGTACCATGCCTCGCCGCTGGTAACAGTGTAGCCAGGATGCCCCATCAGCGTATACGCCAGGGTGCTCTTGCCACTGCCGTTAGGACCCATGATCGCATGGATCGTCCCGGCTCTGACGGTGAGATTGACTCCTTTGAGGATCTCTTTCTCCTCAACGCTCACGTGCAAATCCTTGATGACCAGATCGCTGTTCAATGCAGGAACTCCTGTGTACTATATCAATCAATGGGTTGAACAACCGCACTGCTATTCAGAAGACCGCGCAATCTGAAAGTGGCAGTAGCGCCGACCCTCGCGGATCGTCCCTTCGATCTGCACCGGCTCGCCCAGCACCTGTTCAAACATCCGTCGCTCCATCGAACAGACGCTAGCGTACTCCTGGGCAACATCATGGTACGGACACGCGAGAACCTGGAGCGTACCGCCTGACCGCACCTCGACCGGGATGCCGCGTGCTTCGAGCGTAGCGCGTAAGTGAGCCAATCGCTCGTCCAGGTCTGCGCCGCTCACCTGACTGCGATACTCCTCGGCCAGGCGTCGCCCGACAGCATCGAGCAACGCATTGAGTCGCTCTTCCCCCTCGCGACTGGCAATCTCGCGAAGGAGTAGCGTCACCAGTGTGTCGTACTCCTTCGGAAAGAGATCTTCAGCACGCGGGGTAAGCGAATAGACCAACCTGGGGCGACCGGGACCGCCGCGCGCCTGTCGCGTTGCAAGCAACCCTTTCGCTTCCAGGTGCGCCAGATGCTCACGCACTGCTGTCGTGCTGATACCCAGTAACTCCTCCAGATCCCTGATCGTCGCTTCGCCATTGCGCCGCAGGTAAGTCAGAATCTTCCCTGCAGGCGAGTCTTCAGTATACTGCGCCAGTGCCATCGTTTGTCCCTCCACACTCATGGTGCAGTATACCAGACGATCCGGCTATTGTCAATAAAAACAGAAGAAAGTGTGAATATTGCATGCGCAGACCTACAGCCGCCCCGCAGTGTGACCGATCACTAGTTCTTCAATGGCAACGTGCGGCGGACAGGCTGCCAGGCTAGCGATAGCCGCAGCAACGTCGGCTGGCCGAAGCATCGCTGCGCGGTTCCAGTTGCCTGGAATATTGTTCCACAAGCCAGTATCGGTCGCCGCTGGCAGCAGCGCGGTCACTCGCACTCCATACGGGCGCAGTTCTTCGCGCACTGCGCCGAGCAGCCCTAGCGCGCCATGCTTGGCTGCGCAGTAGGCGGACCAGCCGGGAAAGACCTGACGCGCCGCCACTGAAGCGACGTACACCAGCAGCCCACCGTCGTGCATCAGCGGCGTCGCATGCTTACAGACGAGAAAGAGACTGGTGAGATGAATGCGCACCTGTGCGTCCCAATCGTCGCAGGTAACCTGCGTCACCGGCGCAACCAGAGCGCCGCCGACGCTGTGCACGAACAGATCGATCCGCCCAGTAGCGTTGGCTGCCTGGGCTGTCAGGCGTTGCACCTCTTCTTCGATAGTCACGTCGCATGGTGCGATCACCGCAGTTGATCCGGCAGCGCGGACTGCCGCTGCTACTTCTTCCAGCTGATCGACCGAGCGGGCTGCCAGCGTCAACACCACGCCGGGCGTGGCGAGCGCCAGCGCCGTCGCTCGACCGATGCCGCGACTCGCGCCGGTGATGACAATACTTTTCAGAGCGCTCAAAGTCATGTGACATTCTTTCGATACTGGTTGCGGAAGGCTACGTCTCGTTCCCTTGTCGGGACGGGTCTCGTCCCTGTCCCGACAGGAGTCGCGCCAGGATGAACATAGCGCTGCCTGCGCCATGTCCACTGCCTCATAATCAGGAGCGCTCGATATGCGCCATGAATTCGCTGCGCGTCTTGGGATCGTCGCGGAAGACGCCGCGCATAGCCGACGTGACCATTGTAGCGCCAGCCTTTTTCACGCCGCGCATAACGGCACACATATGCACACCTTCAGCGACGACTGCCACACCAAGTGGTTCGAGCCGCTGATTGATAAAATCGGCGATCTGCACCGTCATACGCTCTTGCACTTGCAGGCGACGCGCGAACATCTCAACGATACGCGGAATCTTGCTCAATCCCACGACTTTGCCATTGGGAATGTACGCGACATGCACCCGACCCATGAAGGGCAGCAAATGATGTTCACACAAGCTGGAGAACTCGATGTTCTTAACCAGCACCATCTCGTCGTAACTGACGCTGAAGATCGCCCCGTTGATCAGCGCTTCGGGATCAATATGGTAGCCAGCGGTCAGTTCGGCATACATTTTGGCGACACGCGATGGCGTTTTCAGTAGCCCTTCACGTTCGGGGTTTTCGCCGATCTGTTTCAGAATAACGCGCACTGCGTCTTCAATCGCCGGATCGGAGTGGTAACTCACTCCTTCGATTTTGCCGCGCCCCTGAACAATGAGCGCTTCGTACTCCCGCCCATCGTTGTCTGCAAGCGCGTGGTCGGTATGATAACCATTCGTGCTATTACGGAATGCCATGAATCCAGATCTCCGTTCTCTTCAACAGTGCCTCGTGATAACGTGCTAGATGTTGCTATCAAGCCGTGTCGTTGCAAGATTGCTTCGCTGCGGTTGGCATCGCGCATCGATGGCATTCGTGCGTATCCCGAATGCACATTTGTCGTCTGCTTCCCCGCCGGAAGCAGGCATAGTCATTCATAATGGCGGGCGTCAGGACCGGCATACTCGAACACATTCTTGCGCGTTTCCCACAACTTGAGATGGCGCAGCCGTCCTTCAAAGCGCGGCGCAAGCTCGTCCCACAGGTAGATCACGATATTCTCCGCTGTGGAGGGTTTCGTAGCGAATGCGGCAATTTCGCGGTCAAGATGTCGGTAGTCGAGCCGGTCGAGAACGCTGCGCACGGTGCGATCCATCGTTGTCAGGTCGATCACCATGCCCGTATGGGGATCGACCGGACCGGCGACGCTCACCTCAAGCGTATACGTATGACCGTGCCCGTTCGGATTGTTGCACTTGCCGTAGATCGCCAGGTTCTCTTCATCGGAGAGAAGCGGCGAGTGCAATCGATGCGCTGCCGAGAATGTGTAAACCCGCGCAAAGGTCGTCTCGTCAGCACCGTCATATTCAGCCCACAGGTCACTGGTCTCGTAGAGGCGCAGACGTACCAGGCGAACCGCAGCTGGCAGACGAGCCGCAATCAACCGCCACAGCACCCGCACAATGTTCTCGGTCGTTGGAAGTTGGTCGCGGAAGTAGGGCGTATCTTCGTTCAGATGTTTATGGTCAAATTCATTCAGCACCTCCGACACCAGTGATTTGAGTTCGGTCATGTTCATCACCATGCCGGTGCGCGGGTCGAGTTCGCCGGTAATGGTAACGTCGAGGATGTAGTTGTGCCCATGACCATACGGATAGGCGCATGGTCCAAAGACACGCTCATTCTCCTGGGCGCTCCAATCAGGTCGCCAGTAGCGATGGGCGGCAGAAAACTCGAATCGGCGAGTAGCGTATACCATAACTGGAAGTCTCCTCTTCAGATGTCTGGCGCACAGACGCACGCTTCGCGCATCGAGCGAAGCGCGCCGACAGATTTGCTTCTCATTCGGGGAGTGTGTCGGGACAGGGAGGGACTGATGCAGTTCCCCTTGTTGTTCAGGCGCCTGTATAACAATACACGCCGGACATCGGCTCTGTCAAGGAAAAAAGAGGACCGAAACACATTTCGGTCAACTCATGTGCTAGATGAGATCCTGTCAGTTCCTGTCCATCCGCTCCAGCGCTGCCTTCATCCGCTCGAGGCCTTCCAGCAGCAGCGAACGCGGGCACCCGAAGTTGAGCCGCACAAACCCCTCGCCGCCAGTGCCGAACGGTATCCCGTCGTTCAGCGCCACCTTCGCTTCACGTCGGAAAAACTCATACGGATTCCCCTCAATACCAGCGTCGCGACAGTCAAACCATGCTAGGTACGTCGCCTGTGGAACCGTCGTTCTAATCCAAGGCATATGTTTCGTCACGAACTCTATCAAGACCGTGCGATTCGCAGTAAGGTAGGCGAGAAGTTCATTCAGCCAGTCGTCGCATTCGCGATAGGCGACATCCATTGCCGCCAGCGCAAACGAGTTAAGCCAGGGAACAATGCCCTCCATCGCAGTCATTAGACGTTTGCGCAGCACAGGATTAGTGACAATGGCAAAACTGGCTTTCAAACCGGGGATGTTGAATGTTTTGCTTGGCGCCATCAGTGTGATGGTCCGTTCAGCAATTTCGGGCGCCAGGGTGGCAATCGAGATGTGGCGTGTATCGCCGAGTAACAGATCGCAGTGGATCTCATCGGAACAGATGATCAGGTCGTGCCGCTCACAGAACTCCGCCATCCGCATCAACTCCTCGCGGCTGTATGCTTCGCCAGTCGGATTATGCGGATTGCACAGAATGAAAAGGCGCGTGCGGTCGGTTACTGCCGCATTCATGCGATCATAGTCGACGCGATACCCGAATGTGCGCCCGTTGGGAACCGCCTCCAGTTCCGCCATCTGCACCACACGCCCCTGATTCACCGGTGCGGTGAGGAATGGCGGGTAGACCGGCGTTTGCACCAGGACTCCGTCGCCTGGTTCGCCAATTGCCCGGCAGACAGCATTGAGGCCAGTGACCAGACTGGGGATGTACACAATCTGATCCGGAGTCACATTCCAGTTGTAGCGGCGGTGCAGGCGCTCGCAGATGCGTTCACCCAGCGCAGGGGACGGCAACTCGTACCCGAAATCTCCGATTTCGACGCGGGCGTGGAGCGCCGCGAGGATCGGCGGCGGTGGCGGAAAGTCCATATCCGCCACCCACATAGGCAGAACGTCATCGTCATAGAAATTCCACTTGATGCTTCCGGTGCGGCGACGATCGAAGACCTGATCGAAGTTGTACCGCATGGTGCTCCCTGATTCCTTTCACAGCCGAATCTTTTGGGCGTGCATTCACGATTATTTTGTATAGAACGGTTCGCGTGATACAGCGAACGTTCGGTATTCAGCATACCAGAGTTCTGTGATGAAACTGTCACGCTCAATCGGCGTGCCCTCTGACAGGAGAACTGAAAATGTATTGTACTATACAGCCCGGTACAGCAGGGCTTATATTCCGGGTGTAAGCTGCCGCATACGACGCGGCGTGAAGACCTTCCGCTAGAAGGAGCAAATAGTGGCGGCAAAAATCCTGATAGCAGATGATAATCAGGCAATGCGCGAAGCGATTGTCCGCTTTGTTGAAGCCGAGGGATACACCGTGCTGGCGGCGCGCAATGGGCGTGAGGCGTTGACTCTGACGCTGGAGGAACTGCCGGATCTGGTGTTGCTCGATGTGACGATGCCGGACATTAATGGCTTCGAGGTTTGCCGCCAGTTGAAGGATGATCCGCGCACGGCGTTGATCCCAATTACTATGCTGACCGTCCTCGATTCTCCAGAACATCGCCGGTACGGCATCGAAGCTGGCGCCGACGATTTTCTGACCAAACCATTCGATGAGCGCCTGCTCCGCGCCCGCCTTCAGTCGCAACTTCGCACCAAACGCCTGACCGACCAACTCGAGCGGACGGAGAGCGTCATTGTCGCGCTGGCGCTGGCAGTTGAGGCAAAAGATATGTACACTGAGGGGCACCTGTGGCGCCTAGCTCACTACGGTAAACAACTTGCAATCGCCGCTGGTCTGGGTGCCGAAGCCAGTCGTGCAATATGGCAAGGCGGGTTGTTGCACGATATTGGCAAAATCGGTGTGGCGGACAGCATTTTGCAAAAGCCAGCACCGTTGACACCGGAGGAGTATGCGCAGGTCAAACAACATCCCGAATACGGCGCGCGCATTATTGCGCCCCTGCGCTTCGCGCGTGATGTCGTACCAATTGTGCGCGGGCACCATGAACACTGGGACGGTAGCGGCTATCCATATGGCTTGCGTGGCGAGGAGATACCGGTTGGCGCGCGCATCATCGCTATTGTTGACGCCTATGACGCAATGACCACTGATCGTCCGTACCGTCGCGCATTGACTCCCGAACAGGCCGTGCAGCGCCTCCGCATGCGGAGCGGCATTCAGTGGGATCCAGAGTTGACCGCGTTGTTCATCTCGCTGGTCGAACAGAAACGACTGACCGTGCCGGGCAATGTCCAGACGCCGCAGTTCGTTGCGCTGACGTAGCGCGCTGCCGTTTGCGGGTTCCGGTTCAGACCGCAACCATTGCTTCCTGCCGTCCCGCATCCTCGCGCAGTCGCCAGATCACCCACAATCCCGCAAGTCCTGCGATCATGACAATGGCTTCCGGGATCAGGATCGCAGCGGTTCCCTGCAACGCAAGTGCTGGCGCTATGCCCGCGGCGATCAGGTTTACCAGCGTATGCATCGCAATTGCAAGCCAGAGCCACCACATCTGCCCGCGCCGAAAGACCTGCAACACGATGACCGATAGCGCCACGTGGAACGGCAACGTCCAGAGACGCTCCCACGCCCCCGCCAGCGGCAGCCAGTCGGGTTGGGTGGCGACTACTGCCAGTTGCTGCCGCGCCAGTTCCCGCTGCTCATCGGTCAACGGCAGCGTTGCCAGATCAACACTGCTCAACGCCAGCAGATTGATCAACCCAAGCAGCGTCAGCCCGCCGACCAGCACGATTGACTCAAAACCGCCATGCCCCAGCCCGTACATAACGGCGCGCGACCAGGTCTTCTCTTCACGAAACAGCCAGCGATATCCGATGTAACGCCCGATCTCCTCCGCAAGCCCGGCGGCCAGCGCCAGCGCGACCAGCCAGCCGAACATCAGCGTGCGGGATGCCTGCACATGAGGCGTCACTACTCCCTGAAGCGCCATAACCAGCGGGACACGGGTGATCAACTGGAAGATCAGAAAGATAACGGCGCCATAAGCGAAGTAGCGCCAGGAAACCCGCAGCCTGCGCCCGATGAACCGTGCTGCTGCAAGCGGAAACAGCGTCTCAAACAGGATTGCGGCGACTGTAGCAGCAATCCGTCCTGCGCTTATCTGGAAAGAAGGCTCTATCATCGTAAGGTCACATAAACGCTCGCCAGCACCAGAGCGCCGCCAACTGCGCTATACTCCCAAATCACCCGCCAGGTTAGCGTTCCTTCGAGATAACTCTGGAGCATACCGGTAACCATATAGAACAGCGCCAGCAGCAACGCGCCGCCAATTAAAAACGATGCTGCCCAATAGTTGAGCGCCCAGGTCGCCTCTGCCAGGGTTAATCCAACCAGCAACGATAGCGTGAACGGATTGCGCGTTGGCGTCTGGGAGAGCAACGCATACGCAAGCAACGCAGCGCTGGCTCCGATCAGCGCCGCTGAATAGAGCGTACGCATACGAGCATAATATACGGCGCTAAACACTCCAAACGCCAGCAGCAGCGTCATCGCCTGAAGCGCCAGGCGCGCTCCCTGGCGCACGGCGGCGCGGCGGTCAAGCGAATAGTGCTGGGCGACGAGCGAACCAAACAGAAACCCGCTGGCTGCGATCAGCGCCAGCACGAATGCCAGCGTTTCGAGGCTGGCGCTGAACAGGCGGAAGAACGCGAACGAGGCAATGATTGCAAACGACGGCAGAATCCAGAATGCTGGCGCAAGTTCGATCTGCACGAATCCGAGATTCACCGTTGGCAGTGATCGTGTCTGCATATGAGGGTGAAGTCGGATAAACACGTCTGCTCCGGTGCTGCTGATCACCACAAGCGATGCTATCAGCAGCCACGAGACAGTAATGCTCGGAAAGTCGCCACCGAAGCGCGCACGCAAGATATTCGGGTTGATATCGATCAGGAAGACGACCGCCAGCCCAAGGATCACCAGCAGCACCAGCGATACGATCCGATCATAGCGAGGAGGAGGATTCATCTCTCATTCACCAAAACGTTGTGTTTATCCTGTCCAATCGCGCAGCGCCTGGACCAACAAGCGCACGCCGACGCCGGTTGCGCCCTTCGGTTGATACGCCTTTGGTTTCGAGTCGGTCCAGGCAGTGCCAGCGATATCGAGATGCGCCCATGG
Source organism: Roseiflexus sp. (assembly GCA_017743475.1). Lineage (GTDB taxonomy): Bacteria > Chloroflexota > Chloroflexia > Chloroflexales > Roseiflexaceae > Roseiflexus. The sequence goes on from JAGHYV010000008.1 coordinate 43,617, forward strand.
ATACTCACCGACGAAGGCGTTGAGGAAGGCAGCAGCCGTAATCGCGCCGCCCTGTCGTCCGGCAGCGTTGCGCACGTCGGCAATCTCGCTCTTCACCATCTCCCGGTAGGGTTGCCACAGCGGCAGTTGCCAGGCGCGTTCCCCGGCTGTTTCACCGGCACGCAACAGACGCTGCGCCAGGGTATCGTCATTTGCAAACAGCCCGATTGCATGCGGTCCAAGCGCTACGCTGATGGCGCCAGTCAGGGTTGCCAGATCGATGATCGCTGTCGGGTTGTAGCGTTGCGCGTAGGTCAGAGCGTCCGCCAGCATGATCCGCCCTTCGGCATCGGTATTCAGCACCTCGATGGTCTTACCGCTAAGGGTCGTCAGGATGTCGCCAGGGCGATACGCTGACGCGCTAGGCATATTTTCCGCCGCGCCGATCAGCGCCACAACGTGCAAGGGCAGGCGCAATTCGGCGATGGCGTGCAGTGTACCGAGCACCGCAGCCGCACCGCTCATATCCATCTTCATGGCGTCCATATTCTCGGCAGGCTTTATTGAAATCCCGCCCGAGTCGAACGTTATCCCCTTTCCCACAAGGCAGATCGTGGGCGCATTGGTATCATGAGCGCCATACTCAATCACGATGAAGCGTGGTTCATTCGCCGAACCCTGACCGACAGCGAGAATGCCGCCAAAACCCTGTTCCCGCATTTCCGCTGGACCAAGAATGGTGACAGGCAGATCGAACGCAATGGCAAGTTCGCGCGCACGCTCTGCCAGTTGCGCTGGCGTTAGCACATTGGGCGGAAGATTCGCCAGGTCGCGCGCCAGGTTCACGCCACGCGCGACGGCGCTACCACGCGCAACGCCGCGCGTTGCTTCCTCTGCTGCGTCTGGAGGAGTGATCAGCGTCATCTCATCAATGTCATGACGCTCTTCCGGTTTTATATCGGTCTTGTATGCCAGAAAGCGATAGTTGCCGAGCAAGCTGCCCTCGGTCAGCGCAGCAGCAACTGTTTCGGGGGTATGCTCTGGTACAACGGGCAGCGCACATACAAACCGCTCAACCTTCACATCGCGCGCGCGCTGGGTCGCAATTGCTGCAACCTCACGCAGAAGGTCGATATCGGGCGAGGAACGCTTACCAAGACCGATGAGCAGCACCCGCCGCGCCGGTATGACGCCGCGCGGATAGGTGAGCAGGGTCTGTTTTGCTTTCCCCGACCAGTCGCCTGGTTCGATAAGGTCTGCCACAGGTGGTGCAGGCGGTTCTTCTTCCCACAAGCCAAGCACGAGCAGGTCGGCTTCAGCAGTCAATGGATCGCCAGCAGTGACTGTCACGCGCATAGGAAACTCCATGAACTCCGCAATCGTCAGTTCCCGACGTTGTTGAAAATTGCGCGATTGTCCGATCGGGTTGTGCAAACGTCCGTTTCAGGAATAACGGCTATTATATCATGGCGCGCCCTCGCTGCGCGCCGGTTGACACAGAGCAATAGGGATTCTATACTGTGTTGCACTAGCAGGCGGAGGAACGAATGATCACTGATCTCTTTTATGTACCTGCCATATCCTGCCAGCACTGCGTCAACGCCATTACAAAAGCAGTCAGTGCGTTGCCAGGAGTTCAGCGGGTAGTTGTCGATTTAAGCGACAAAAGTGTGCGCATTGATCACGACCAGCAGGTTGCGGTTGATGACCTGATTTGCGCGATCAACGACGCTGGTTACGATGAAGTAACCGTTCTCGTATGACATCGTGAGGGCGAAGGGGAAGCAGGTCAACGCTCCCCTCGCCAGTCTCACCGCCGCTCGTAGTTGGGCGCTTCCTTGGTGATGGTCACATCATGGGGATGGCTCTCGATCAACCCGGCCATTGAGATGCGGATGAAGCGCGCATCCCGTCGCATTGATTCGATATCTTTTGCACCGACATACCCCATACCAGCGCGTAAGCCGCCGACAAGTTGAAAGATCGTATCGCTCAGCGGACCTTTATACGGCACTCGCCCTTCGATCCCCTCTGCCACAAGCTTACGCCCTGTGCCGCCCTGGAAGTAGCGGTCGCCACTGCCCTGCTGCATCGCCCCAATCGAACCCATACCACGATAACTCTTGTAACTGCGTCCTTCGTACAGGATCGTCTCACCGGGACTCTCTTCGGTGCCAGCAAGGAGCGAACCGATCATCACAGAATGCGCCCCAGCTGCAATTGCCTTGGCAATGTCGCCGCTGTAGCGGATACCGCCATCGGCGATGATCGGAACGCCGAACCGCGCCGCTACCCGGGCGCACTCAGTGATCGCCGTAATCTGCGGCATCCCTGCGCCGGTCACCACCCGCGTCGTGCAGATGCTGCCTGGTCCCTGCCCGACTTTCACCGCATCGACGCCGCGTTCGCACAGCGCAGCAGTCGCCGCGCCAGTCGACACATTCCCGGCAACCAGTTGCACATCCGGGTAACGTTCACGCAGCCGTACTACTGCATCGAGCACCCCTTTCGCGTGACCATGCGCCGTGTCGATTGCCAGCACATCCACGCCAACCCGCACCAGCGCATCGGCACGTTCCAGATAATCGCCGGACGCCCCGATCGCTGCGCCAACCCGCAATCGTCCCTGCGCATCTTTGCATGCGTTCGGATACTCGATCTGCTTCATAATGTCTTTGACGGTGATCATGCCCGACAGTTTGCCACGGCGGTCGACCACCAGCAGTTTTTCGATCCGGTGCTCGTGTAGAATCTGTTTTGCCTGTTCGAGTGTGGTGCCTTCGGGCACAGTGATGAGATTGCGGCTCGTCATCAGATCACGGATCGGACGACTGCGATCCGTCTCGAAGCGCAGATCGCGGTTGGTGACAATCCCGATCAGGTCGCCGTCCGGCGTCGTGATCGGAATCCCGGAGATGCGATATTCCGCCATCAGATCGAGCGCATCGCCGACCGTCTTGTCCGGTCCCATGGTGATCGGGTCGGTGATCATGCCGCTCTCGGAGCGTTTCACCTTGCGCACCATTTCCGCCTGCGCCTCGATGGACATGTTCTTGTGAATGAAGCCAATGCCTCCTTCACGTGCCAGCGCGATCGCCAGGCGATGTTCTGTGACGGTGTCCATGGCGGCGCTAGTGATGGGAATGTTGATGCGGATGGAGCGGGTCAGCTGTGTTGTGACATCGACATCGCTTGGCAAAACCTGCGATTCGGCGGGGATCAGGAGTACATCGTCAAACGTCAACCCTTCACGGGCATACTTATCGTCCCAGTCAATTGTCACAATGCCCTCCTTACGGTATAGGAAATAAAAGACCCTCTGCGCAACTGGACGCAGAGGGCAGTATAGCGTTCGCCCGACTGTTGTCGAGAACCATGGCGAATCAGCAATCGTATGACAGTAACGTTGTATGTCGATACCATAGTGAAGTAGTATACTCATAGGGTGAGGGATCGTCAAACGTCAAGGAGTGGGGTAAGTGTTCACATTTCTCCGGGGAGCGAGGGTATCCTGCCCTCGTAGACGCGACGAGGGCGGAACGTCCTTGCCTCCAGTCGCGTGTGTTACCCGCTTCGAACTCTGCCATGGTGTCTTTATCGCTATCGCTATCCTGTTGGCGACGTACAAAGGAGCCAGACAGGACTGGTCTTTTGACGACCCGGTTTTTGATCTGGCTTTGATGCTCCTGAATAAGGGATCAGGATGTGCTCTTTCGTCTGCATGGTCATCGCGGCGCGGATACGTCTCTCTTGACCGCAACCCCTGCAAAACTAATTACTTTATTTCAAAAACATTCTTGGGTGCTTGTGTTTCATCGATAATTTCCCATCGAACCAGGCGATATGAGCTGTGAACTATATTTTTGTCGTCTGCCAATACTATCTTTGTTATCTCAATGAGGCGGGGTTGCATAGTGTCTATTTTCATAATCTCGACCATCTATCGTTACATATGGACTGGGATAGGGCGGGATGCCTTCGAGTTGGAAGTATGAATACTCGATATAAAGAATCGTGCTCATCTCTGATTAGAAACACCAGTTTCGCTCGTAGGAAAAGAGGGTACAGCAGTAGACGAACTAGAAACCAGAGTGGCTTGTAAACTTCCTCGTACAGGCGTATGTTATGTAGTGACTCTTTTGAGGACAGCGATGAACTGGTTGATGCAATCCCGCATCCGAAAAAAGGTAGTAGTGAATAACCACAAACACGCTGCTAGCCGAGGCATTATGTATCCTCCTCTCGCTAGGGGTAGACTGAGATTGCTCAGTCCAACAGTCTGGCCATGAGGGGCACCGGGATGGTAGCGCTGGCGAGCCCGGCTGTCCACCTGGAGAGCTCCCCGACCGACCTGACTGATGAGGAATGGGAGATGCTCCGCCCGTATGTCGAGGTGCAGACCAGGACCGGACCGAAGCAGTGGGTAAACCTGTGAGCAGTGCTCAACGGTTTGCTCTACAAGTTGAAGAGCGGGCGCCAGTAGGAATTACTGCCGCGCTCGTTTCTGCCCAAGAGCACGGTTTACTACATACTGGCTCTACCTCGCCTCGATCCGCCTCCTCAGCTGCTGTCTCGCTAATGGTCTTTGAAATAAATAATCCGCTCTAGCCCGCGCAGACGGGTTTTGCCTTGTCTAGCCGAGGGCTTCAGCCCCACGGCAAGAGGCGGATACCGGATTATATTCTTAATCTCCATAAGCGTCCTGAGCCGGGACGCCCTTACCGTTGGAATATTGGAGAGCTTCAAAGGAACGACGCTGTATGAGAGGAGAAAAAAAGTTGGTACGGGAGACGGGAATCGAACCCGTGACTTGAGCTTGGAAGGCTCTCGCGTTACCACTACGCCACTCCCGCACTGCACTTTGATTCTAATCATGTCTGGTAGAATCGTCAAGAGGAACTCGTGGTAGTAAGTGTTCAAATTTCGCCTGGGGGCGAGAGCATCTCACTCTCATAGACTCGACGAGAGCGAGATGCCCTCGCTTCCAGGCTCGTGTGTTACCCCAAATGCGAACAGGAACCTCATGTTACTCACAGTTACTCCCAACCCTGCCATCGACCGTGTTCTGATCGTTCCCGGATTTCGCCACGCCGATGTCTGTCGCGTCATCACACGGATCGACTCGGCTGGTGGCAAGGGGTTCAATGTCACGCGGGTGGCACGCACCCTGAGTCTGCCAGTGCGCGCCTGCGCGCTGCTTGGCGGTGAGAACGGCAGGCGGATAGCGCGGCTGGCTGAAGATGAAGGCATCGACGGCGCATGGAGCTGGATTGCGCAGGGCGAATCGCGCATCTGCCTGCTGATCACCGACCCCGAAGCGCGCGACCATCTGACGATCAACGAGACTGGTCCGACGGTCAACGCCAATGACTGGCACGGATTCATGGAACTGGTCTGGCAGCAGGCGCGTGCTGCAACGTTCGTTGCAGTTTCTGGCAGCGTTCCGCCCGGCGTCGCGCCGCAGGAGTATGTGGAACTGATTCGCGGTCTGTCTTCGGACGCCTTCGTGTGCATCGATACGAGCGGACCGACGCTGGCGGCGGCGCTCGATCTGCCGCTGGACCTGCTGAAGATCAACATGCACGAACTGAGCGCCGCGCTCGGACAGCCGATCACAACGCCCGACCAGGCGCGCGCCGCTGCCGTCGCTGTGCTGCAACGCGGTCCGCGGCGGGTGGTGGTTACGCTCGGCGCTCAAGGAGCCGTCGCTGTTGATGCACACGGCGCATGGAGAGCGCACACGCCGCCGGTTGAACCGATCAGTCCGGTGGGCAGCGGCGATGCTGCTCTGGCAGGAATCATCGCCGTACTGCACAACGGCGGCGCGCTCGCCGACGCGCTGCGCATGGGGGTTGCGTGCGGCGGCGCCAATACGCTGACGGTCGGCGCCGGGCGTCTGAATCTCGATGATGTGACGCGGTTGCACGCAGCAACTGAACTGGAAGTCATCTCATAGACAGGATGGGTGCATGGGGTGCCTTCGCCCACTCATCTCAAGGGTAGATTTCTTGGGAGAGATAAGCGGTTTTCTGCATTCCCATGCGCTTTTGCCCCTCATCCCCCGACCCACTTCTCCCACAAGGGGAGAAGGGGGAGTCTGGACGTCCTGATGCCTGAAACGAGAGAAGGAACACGGGGACTTCAAAAAATCTGTCCCTGTACGTTCGCCCACTTCCATGCAGCGTGGTATACTACCGGAAGATGAACATTTGTACAGGAATGCCAGAATGGACGACATCAAAGCCACGATTGAACGCATTGCCGCCAATGTCGAGCAGGTCATCGTCGGGAAGCGGCATGCCGTCGAGCAGGTGCTCACTGCTCTGTTGTGCAAAGGGCACGTACTCCTCGAAGACGTGCCGGGCACAGGCAAAACCATGCTCGCCAAAGCTATCGCGCGTTCGATCGGATGCAGTTTCAAGCGCATCCAGTTCACCCCCGACCTGCTGCCATCGGATGTGACCGGCATCTCGATCTTCAACCAGCGCACCCATGAGTTCGAGTTCCGCCCCGGTCCAGTCATTGCACAGATCGTCCTGGCGGATGAGATCAATCGCGCGACGCCCAAAACCCAAAGTGCGCTCCTTGAAGCAATGGAAGAGCGCCAGATCACGGTGGACGGCGTCACTTACCCGCTGCCGACGCCGTTTCTGGTGCTGGCAACGCAGAACCCGATCGAGTACGAAGGAACGTTTCCCCTGCCTGAAGCGCAACTTGATCGCTTCTTTATGCGCGTGCACCTGGGTTACCCGGCGAGAAACGATGAGATCGCCATCCTGCGTCGCCAGCGCGAGGCGCACCCAATCGACACCCTGATGCAGGTTGCCGCAGCCGAAGAACTGGTCGATCTGCAGGAACGCATCAAATCGGTGTATGTCGATGAACTGATCGAAGAGTATATCGTCTCCATTGTGACGGCGACCCGCAACCACGAAGATGTGTATCTCGGCGCCAGTACGCGCGGATCACTGGCGCTCTACCGGGCGGCGCAGGCGCTCGCAGCGATCACCGGGCGCGACTATGTCATCCCCGATGATGTCAAGGCGCTGGCGGCGCCGGTGCTGGCGCATCGCCTGATTATCAGCCCTTCGGCGCGCATTCGGAACGTCAGTGCGGCAGAAGTCATCGCAGATGTGTTGAAGGCAGTGGCGGTGCCGGGTGCGCGCGCCGGGCGTCGGTTCGAGCGTGTTGCCCGCTAACGCTACCTGAATCGCTGCTGACGCGCCACATCCGGGAGCGTTCCATCCGACGCATGGCGGAGAAACAGCAACCCCGCTTCCATGCGGTTGCTCACCTTCAGTTTCGCCAGGATGTTGCTCACATGCTTCATCGCCGTGTTGTAGGTGATGTCGAGCCGCGCAGCAATCTCACGATTCCCCAGCCCCTCGGCGATCAGTTGCAGAATCTCCAGTTCGCGTGATGTCAGTTCACTCAAACTTGCCACCGGTCCGCTGATCGATGGCGGTCGAGCGGCTCGACGCAACACCTCTGCCGGAAAGAGAAGTTGCCCGTCCTGGAGACGCCGGATTGCATTCAGGTAGGCGATTGCCGGCAATTCTTTCGACATGCACCCCGACGCGCCGGCAAGGAACGCCTGCCCTTGCAAACCGGACGCTTCGTGTTCGTATGCTACCAGCAGCAGAACGGCAGTTTGCGGTTGCAGCGTGTTGAGCATGTAAATGTACTCGAAGACATCGCCGCCGGGAAGATACCGATCCAGCATGATGATTTCCGGTTCGGTATCAATCAGGCAACGTTCAAGGCCGTCGAGCGAGTCCGCCTCGCCAACGACAGCATGCCCTCCGCTGCGAAGGTGTTGCACCAGGCTCTGTCGAAACAGATGCTGCTGGTCGGCAAGCACAATCCGCGCGCGCCGCGAAGCCATGGTGCGTCCTCAATGTCTCCAAACAGTGCTGCGCATCACCGTGATCGATCCATTAGGCAGAGAAACCGGACCTGGGTAGAGCAATTTACTCTCTAGCGTACTCTCGCCTGAAGGATCGTAACCGTATTCCATAAAGAGAAATAGCATGTCATCCCCTTCGTCGTCACCCCTCGATCTCTCAGTTTCCGGGTACTTGAAATCAGTAATGCACATCTTCCCTGTTTCTGGAAGAAAAAATACACAAATCCATCATAGCACACCGAACTGCAGGCATGCTATGGTGCATACGCAGGTTTTTACGAGATTTCAACGCAATGATAGCTGCGATCAATACGTCAATTCGCTCTCCCAACTACGGATCGCGCAATGGGCGGTCGATTTCGATGATTGTGATCCATGCCACAGCAGGAGCGGCGCGCAGTGCGCTGGCATGGCTAACCAATCCGGCATCGCGGGTATCGGCACACTACCTGATCGATAAAGCCGGTCAGATCTACCAGCTGGTACCGGATGAATACGCTGCCTGGCATGCCGGTCGGGCAGCGTGGCGCGGTGAGACGGCAATTAACGAGATATCGCTGGGCATCGAACTTGAGAACGCCAATGACGGACGCGATCCTTATCCAGTGGCGCAGATGGAATCGCTCGTTCAACTCACCCGCGACAAGGTTGCACAGTACCGCATTGCCCCTGATATGGTCGTGCGCCACCTGGATATCGCCATTCCACGCGGGCGCAAGAGCGATCCAGCCGGTTTTCCGTGGAACGAATTCCTGCGTCAGGTTTTCTCGGAGCCGATCAACGCGCTGCCGGATCATCCCATTCCGCCAATCAGGTATGCCACACTCAGCCAGGTGCTGCTGCACGAAGCGTACCGTCAGGTCGGCGCAGTCGAATGGTCCGACTGGGCGATGTTTCGCACTGCGCGTGCAGCCGGGCTGGGGTTGCCGGTTGCTCCCTCGTTTGAGGTGACGGCTGCTGGGCGCAGCTATATCGGGCAGTCGTTTGGTCGTGAGACGCTGGTCAGTCCCATCGCCGAGTGGAAACGGGTTGATCGGCTGAGTATGCTGACGGCGCCAGAACACCAACCGTTGCGTGAAGCTCTCCTGCGCGCAATCTATGCGCAGGCGGGCGAGACGTATCGCCCGGATTGGGCATTTCATCAGTATGCGCAGCATGCGCTGATCGGTCCGCCGCTGAGTCCAGGTTTCCGCATCCGCATCGATGACAACGAGTGGGTGGCGGCAATCTATGCACTCGATGTTATCTATTGCCCGGTCAATCGCTGGAAGGCGATCAGTCGCCTCAGCGACCTGATCGCGTCGCAGGGCGAGCGTGATCCGCTGGCAATGGCGTTGATCGAACGTCTGTATGAACGCGCTGGCAGCCAGTGGCGCCCAAACTGGTCTCTGCACCAACACGCACTTCGCTGCCAGCCCGGTGCGCCGCTCGGTCGCAGTTTTCGCGTGTCGTTCGATGGACGCGACTATGTGGCAGAAGCGTTTGCTCTCGATGTGCTCTTTTGCGCTATCGGAGAGTGGGACAATGTCCAGCGCTTGAGCGAAATTGTGTGACGACAATGACCTCTATCAACTGGGCCAGCCGACGGAGGAGCGCGATGTTCATTCCAGTTCCCCACAATCAGGCAGAGACCATCCCATCCCCAGACCTGCGTGTGCTGCGTCGAGCGCGCGATGCCACGATGGACACGCGCATCCATCGCATCGGCGAGTACGGGGCGATCCTTTTTCGTGCGGTGCTGCTACTGATCTGCGGGATCGAAATGCTTGTATCTCAAACGACGCCGCTCGAAAAACCGTTTCTGATGGTTGCACTGGTCATAGCGTCCGGTGCGCTGATTGCAGGGGGAACATTCACCATGCCAGCGCGGATGCTCCTGGTCGCCGACGGTGCTGCGGTTGGCGCACTCATTCTGGCAACGGGCAGCTCTGCAAGCCCGCTGTTGCTGCTCGTTCCGGCGCTGGTAGTTCAGGCAAGTCTGCTTGCCGAAGAACGGGATGCGCTTGTCGGCGCCGGAATCGGCATCACGCTGCTGTTGCTGATTGCTGTGCTCGATCCGGTGCGCACGACCAACCTGCTAACCGAAATCGTGGCAGTGCATGTGATCGTGAGCATCGCTGCGCTCTGGGGATCGCGCCAGATTCGCCTGACGCTAACCCGTCTGCGGGAAGACATCGCGCAGCGTGCGCAGGCGGATCAGGAGCGTGCTGAGTTGCGCCGCGCCCTGGAGTGGCAGCGTCAGAATCTGAAGGAGCTCGGTGCATGCGATTCGTTCGATGAACTCAGGCACTGTGTCGTTAAGCGCGCCGCGCTAGTCGTCGATGCCCCCGTGTCGCTGGATGACGCAACCATGCCTGGGTCACCCGCGTGCCATACCCTTGCCATCGCAGGTGTGGGGCGTCTGGTCATTCGTCGCGCTTCCGCAGAACTCAGCCGATTGCAGCGCGACTCGCTCGACCATCTGATCGAGATCGCGTTGCAACGAGCTGCCGCGTTACGGTCGATCACGGTGCTGTACCGTCACCAACAGGCGCTGACAGTGCTCTGGGAAGGGGCAGGACTGCTGCGCGCCACTCCCGATCTGCGCGCCACACTGTCGGATGTCTGTCAGCAGATCGCCGCCGCACTCGATCTGGAGTGGCTGGCACTGATCGGTCTCGACGAACGTCAGATACCCGCACCATTCCTGTTCGCACGCGGGAACGGGCATGGACCAGCGCCCCGGTTGCAACCCGTACATATCCGCCTGGCAGCTGAAGCGCTACGTGGCGGGAGAGCGCTGGTGCGCGTCGAGCAGGGGCAGACACTGACATTTCTGCCGGTGCGTGTGGCAGGGGAAACGTCGCTTGTGCTGGCGGCGCGGGGCGCCGTTGATGATGCCGCGCTGCAAGCGCTGCTCTTGTTGTTCGGCGATCTGGTTGCCGAGCGGTTGACGCGTGTCGAATGCTGACAGCGAGGACGAACGCAACAGTCGCACCAGGGCATCGAACAGCGAGAATGACATGGAGTCGATGACCACAACCATTCAGACTGGCATGGCGATCACTCTGTTCATCACTGGTATCGGGATGCTGATCTGCGGACTGGTGATCATCATGACCCGTGAGTACCAGGAGGCAATGCGCTCACTGGCGGGGCAATCATCGCGGCTGAGCAGCAAAGCGCTGGCGGACATGGGCGTGCAGGCGGCGCTTGAAGGCGCTGCCCACCTGCTCGAAGCCATCACCCGCCTGGTGCAGACAGCGATTGGCACAGGCGCATTTCTCTGTGTGCTGGGAACGATCATTTGCGGACTTGCTTTCTGGATGATGCTGCTGATCGGTAACCAGGGCACATCCTGACCAGTACGGGCGCAGCGGTGCTGCGCTCCTACGTGTACGGGCTCAGCAGCGCTGCGCTCCCTACTGCCGACTTCGGATAGGGCGGCGAAGGACGAAAGCGTATGGCTGTACAACTTACCGGTTGGGCGCATCGGTATCTCGAGGCGCTTTGCGCACAGCCCCGTTTCAATGCAGCGCGGACGGTCGCACCACTCTGGCTGGCGACCGACTCCGGTCATCCTGCGGAACCCGGAGCGCCCATCGCTGCGCCGTTGACCATTCAGATGGCGGCGGAGATGTTTCCCCGTCTGGCGCTGATCGGTCCGGCGGGCGCTGGCAAAACGACGACGCTGCGCGCCCTGGCGATCGGGCTGGCAGAAGCACTTCTTTCCGGGGATAGTCGCGTAGCATGGGGGAACGCGCATGCACCGCTGCCGCTGTACATCGAACTGGCGCGGTTTCAGGGGAGTGTCGAGGCAACCCTGGCAGCTGAGTTTGGCGTCAGTGATCCACCGCCGCTCGAAGAACTAGCGCGCGAGCGCCCGCTCCTTTTTCTACTCGACGGACTGGACGAATTGCCGCCTGCAACGCAACTCACCGGTCTGGCAGCGCTGTCCCATGCCCTGGTCGCGACCGGCGCCCAGACCCGCTGGATCAGCACGTGTCGCAGCGAGTTTCTGGGGTTGTTTCGTCCATGGTTGAACGGTGCCGAAGTCCGCATGCTACAACCGCTCCGTCCACGCGATGTCATCGCGCAGGTTCAACGTCAGGTCGGCGATGCAGCTGCCACCTGGATCCAGCGCAACGACGACATCGTGCACCTGGCGACCCGTCCACGCTGGCTCACGGCGCTGATCGAGGTGCGTGACGTTCTGACCGCGCCGATCCGGAGCCGCGGGCAGCTGCTGGCAACCTGGATTCCAGCAGTCGCATCGGCTGCACTGCTGGCGCATCCCCGGATGATCTCGTCAGCCCAGGCAGTGCATGCGCTAGTCGAGATCGCGCGCATGCTCGACCAACAGACCCAGGAGACTCTCGCTATCGACGCTGCTATCGCTGCCATCGAAGTTAGCGCTTACGTCCCTGATGCCCAGCTCACGACGCGCATAGCACACCAATCGGTACCTGTGAACGGGCGAACGTTGTGTGCAACGACAGGTGAGGCGGCTCTCCAGACGCTCATTGATGCCGGTATTCTCGTCTTCGACGCTGAGCGACGCACGGTTAGCTTCCGGCATCCCATTCTGCGTTCCTTCGCGCAGGCAATGTTGCTGGCGCGCACCAATCCCAATCAGTGGTCTTCCACGATTCTGAGTCGCGCGTGGATGGATGCGGTCATCTTTGCCTACAGCCTATCCGATGATCGTGAAGCCGTGTTGCGGCGCCTGCTGGCAGGCGGCGCGGTCGGATTGACGGCACGCTGCCTGATCGATGCAGAAGCGCCCATTCATTACGATGAACTGCTCGAACGCAGTGGTACACTGACGCCGCCGCTGCGCGTGATGATTGCTGATGCGTTCGCTGCCGAAGGGCTGGAACGCGCCGCACTGGAGCAGTTGGAACGCGCTAGTGCCGAGGGGTACGACGAAGCAGGACTGTTCGGTCGCCTGGGTGATCTCTACAGTCGCTCCGGTCAGTGGCGACTGGCGCGCATCGCCTACGAGCAGGCGCTGGCGCGGGAAGCCGATGACCTGCGCTACCGCCAGCAACTCGGCGTTGTATGCAGCCGAATGGGTGAACTGGATCAGGCGGCGGCGGCGCTGGAAGCAGTGCTCGATGCCCAGCAAAAACGTCTGGCAGCGGCAGCCCACGAATTGGGACATGTGTACCTGCAACAGGGGCGCTTTGTCCACGCGCTGGAAGCGTACCGACAAGCGGCGCAACAGCAACCCGGCGACCCGGCGTACCGGCGCAGCGTGGCAACGGCGCTGCGTCGTCTGAAACGCATCGATGAGGCGGAAGCGCAGTTACGCAGCCTGATCACCGAGTCCGGTGGCGACGCGGCGACATATGCGGAACTCGGCGAGGTGTACACCGATGCCGGGCGTTGCGCTGAAGCGATCGAGAGTTATGCGCGCGCCGTCGCCCTGCGCTCCGATGATCCATCGCTGTATGCACGGTTGGGACAGTTACGCCACAGCGCTGGCGATCTGCCCGGTGCGCGCGCTGCCCTGCAACGCGCCGTCGAACTCGATCCCTCGAATGCCGGACTGCACGATGAGTTGGGACAGATCTTCGAGGCGTGCGGCGAAACAGGCAATGCGCTGGCAGCGTACCGTGCTGCGGTCTCACTCGACCCGCAGTGCGACGCTTACCACCGTCGTCTCGGCGCACTATTGCGCAATTGTGGTGATTACGATGGTGCAGCAGCAGCATTATGCGCTGCGCTCGAACTGCGCCCTGATAGCGCCGAGACCTATGGTGAACTGGCGGAACTGCTCTGGCGATCCGGCGAGAGCGAGAAGGCGCTCGATGCCTGCCGACGCGCGTATGCGCTGGCGCCTACCTCCCCTGATCATGCGCGTGCGTTGGCGCTGGCGTACCACCGGGTCGGGCGGGCGCGCGACGCCGAGCGCACCTTGCGCGATGCGCTTGCGCTTGCACCTGATCGCGCTGATCTGCACTATGACTACGGCACGGTAGCTGAAAGCATCGAACAGTGGGACGCTGCACTCGCTGCCTATGAACGGGCAGCGATGCTCGCTCCGCAGCGTGCCGACTATGCCCGCGCTGCTGGCGCACTGCTCCTGCGCCGCGGCGAAATCGAGCGAGCGCGGACACTGCTGGCTAGAGCACTACGCCGCGCCCGTCGTGACCCGGAAACCCTGTTTCAGACCGGTTTGTTGCACGCCGCTGCTGGCGCGTGGCATCTTGCGGCGCGATCCTTTCAGCGCGCCGTGCGGTTGAGTGGTGGATCACGGTACGAGAGTGCACTAGGCAAAGCATATCTGCGCCTCGGCAGGGCAGAGGACGCATGCGCCGCACTCGAACGCGCGCTCCGTACGAATCCTGATGATGTCGAGACACTCGATACCTACCGGGAAGCACTGGAGGCGTACGGTCGTCTCGAAGCGGCGTACACCGTCGGGCGGCGCGTCGCTCGTCTGGCGCCGGGGAATGCCGTGATCCAGCAGCGTGCCGGGAGTATTGCGCTGCGGCTGGGGCGTGTGAACGAGGCGCTGGAACTGCTCGACCACGCCGTGGCGCTCGACTCACGGCTCGTGCCAGCGCATATTGAGCGAAGCCGGGCGCTCATGGCTTCCGGTCACGCCGGGGCAGCGCTGGCTGCCGCGAATCAGGCGCATGCACTCGCCCCCGATCTGCCAGAACCGCTGGTGCTGGCAGCCGAAGCTCTAATAGCACTGCAACGTGATGACGAAGCGCGCCCGTTGCTGGAACAGGCGCTGGCGCTCGATGCAACGTTGATCCCCGCCTGCATTGCGCTGCGCGATCTCCTGGCGCGCAATGGCGACCCTTCCGCAGCCGTCATGTGGGCGCAGCGTGCGGTTGCACTTGCTCCCGACAATGTAGCGCATCTTGTCCGGCTTGGTGAACTGTCGCTGCTGACAGGTGATCTGGCACAGGCGGAACAGGCGTTGCACCATGCCCTTCGCCTGAGCGATTGCGCCAATGCCGGGGAACAGTCAGACCGCGCTGTTGCCCATATCTACGCTTTGCTCAGTCGTGTATGCGCCTGTGCTACCGATTGGGAACAGGCTATTGTGTATGCGCGCGCTAGTGTTGAGCGTGCGCCTGGAAACAGCGAATACCGTGCCCTGCTCGCCGATGCACTGGAAGGGAAGGGTGATCTGGCAGCGGCGATTGCGGAACTGGAAGGTGCTGCGGCTGCTGAGCCGGAGCGCATCGACTGGCAACGGCGTTTGGGGCATTTCTTCTACCGCACTGGCAACTATGCAGCGGCGCTGAATGCGTTGCGCCGCGCGGCGGCAGGGTCTGGCACTGCCAATGATTATCATGCGCTTGGTCTATGCCTGCGCGCGCTCGACAATCTACCAGCTGCCGCCGAGGCGATCGAACATGCACTGCATCTGTGCCCCGATGCGGCTGCCTGGCGGATTGACCTGGCGCTGGTGCATCTGGCGCGCGGCTGGCATGGTGAAGCGCTCGCCGAGCTCAACCGGGTGATCGCAACTACGCCGGATCTTCCGGATGCGTGGCGCGCGCGCGCGCGCGTACTGATAGCAATCGGTCAGCACGAGGAAGCGCGTGCTGATCTGGTTGAAGCGTTACACCGCGACCCGCGCGACGCCGAGAGTTACGCGCTGCTCGCTGAAACCCTGATCCACCTGGGACAGACGGCGCTCGCACTGGAGAGCGCCCGACGTGCGGTTGCCCTGCAACCCGCTGAACCGCAGCACCGGCATCTGCTGGCGCGTGCGCTGCGCGCCGTTGGTCAACGTGACGAAGCCATCAAACAGCTCAGCAGCGTGGTGAACGATACCAGCCCGGCGGAGTGGTGGGCGGAACTTGCCGATGATTATCTGGCGCTCAATCATCTTCCCGCGGCGCGTGCCGCACTTGAACGCGCGGTCGCCGCTACTCCGGATAATGCCGTCATTCGATTCCGTCTCGGTGATGTGTTGATGCGGATTGGTGAGCCAACGGCTGCCGCCAATGAGTTTCGCGTTGCCATTGCGCGCTGCCCCGATTACGCTGCCGCACATGCCCGTCTGGCAGAGGCGCTGATCGCCTGTAACGATGGTCGTGAAGAGAATCTTGAGTCTGCCATCGAAGCAGCACGACTCGCTGTGGCACTAGAGGGGCAGTGCGCCGATCACTGGCGCGTCCTTGGCGTGGTGCTGCGCGCGCAGGGAGCGTGTGCGGAAGCGGTCGATGCACTGCGCCGCGCCTACGAACTCGATCCAGAAGCGGCGCCGGTCGCTTTCCTGCTCGGACTGACCCTGCTCGAACAGGGGCAGGCGACCGCAGCAGTTGCGCCGCTTACCGCAGCCGCCGCTGCCGCACCGGAGGAAGCCGCACATCACGGGTATCTCGGCATTGCGCATCGCATGACAGTTGCGCTGATCACCGAGCCAGATGAACTACGCACTACGTCCGCCAGCCGCTGCGCGACGTTGACTGTTGCCCAACGATCGTTGCATCGGGCGATCACCATTGATCCGCATCGCGCACTCTGGTGGTATGAACTCGGTCTCGTCATGCAACAATCGGCAAACCATACCGCCGCTGTCGAGGCGTTTGATCAGGCGCTTGCCTGCTCTGGCAGCGAAACTGCCAGTTGTACGCCCGGCATCTATCCGTCGCCTGAAGCCATTAATCAAACAGCGATCCGACGCAGTCGCGCACGCTCGCTCTGCCTGATTGATCGTCTCAGCGATGCGCGCGCCGATCTCGAAGCCCTGATTGCACACGAGGCAGCGATTCCCGCCGACCACTACCTGCTGGGGCGCATCCTTCTCGATCAGGGCGAAACAGCTGCCGCACGCGTGGAACTGACCGCCGCACTGGTTGATCCTACGCATGCCCAAGCGCGACTCTTTCTCGGACGCGCCTGCCTGGCGCTGAATGAGCCGCACGCAGCAATCGAAGCCCTCGAACAGGCCGTCGAACTGCGCCCTGATCATGCGCCGACTGCTGCCGCACTCAGTCTGGCGTATGCTGCTGCCGGTCGGCGTGAACGAGCGATTGCCGCTGCGCAACGCGCCGTTCGGCTCGATTCCTCGGTCGGCGCGCACCATCAGGTGCTGGCGACGCTCTACGCCGCCAGCGGACGGTTCCAGGAAGCGCGCGCCGCACTGATCAACGCACTAACCCTGCAACCCGATGTTGCCGTCTGGCATGCGCAAATGGGTGAGATCTGTCAGCAGATGGGACTGATCGATGCTGCGTGCAGTGCGTATGCGCGTGCAATACAGCTGGCGCCTAACAACGCCGACTATCGTCATGCCCATGCGCGTCTGCTGATCCGGCAGGGGCGTATCGCCGAGGCGCGTCAGGTCTTCGAGGAAGCAG
This sequence comes from Roseiflexus sp., assembly GCA_017743475.1. GTDB lineage: Bacteria > Chloroflexota > Chloroflexia > Chloroflexales > Roseiflexaceae > Roseiflexus. The sequence continues at coordinate 60,816 of JAGHYV010000008.1, forward strand.
TGAGACGCGAACCGCACCAGGGTGCCTGGCGCTACGAACTGGCAGAACTGATCCGTCAGCAGGGAGATCCGGCGGCGATCGAGCACTACGCTGCCGCCGTGCAACTGGCGCCTGACGAACCGCGTCACTGGTTGGGGCTAGTGGAGGGATTGATCGCATGCAACGAACGCGACGCTGCCCGCGAAACGGTCGAGCGGGCGCTGCTACGTTTCGGCGACAACTCAGCGTTGCACAGCGCTGCAGGTGCGATCCACGAAGCACAGGGCAACATCGAACGTGCAGCGTGGCATTACAAGTGTGCATTTGAGCGCGATTCGCAGAACGCTGGAAATTGCTGGCGGTTTGGACGTACCCAACTCGAACTAGGCAACCTGGACGCCGCACGTGAGTTGCTTGAGCGCGCGCTGGCGCTTGACCCCGATTCGGCAGACGCGCATGCGGCAATGGCGCGCTTCTTCGCCCAAACCAACGATAGCCGCGCTGCGCTGATCCACAGCCAGCGCGCTGCCGAACTGCGCCCTGATGAACCGGCGTTCCAGATACAACTCGCAGAGGCGCTCACACATCTCCGGCGCTTCGACGAAGCGCGGCAGGCGCTTGAACGCGCATTGCAACGCATTCCCGACAACCCGGAATTGCTAGCGCGCTACGGCGAGGTAGCATTGACAGTCGGTTTGTACCACGAAGCACTCAGCGCATTTGAGCGCGCTATCACCCAACGACCCGATGAGCCGCGCTACCACTTCTTCGCAGGGCGGATACATCGTCGGTTGAAGCAGTACAGTCGGGCAATCGAACGGTTCCGTCGCGCGGTCAAACTCCGTCCTGGCTACAGCGAGGCGATCATCGAACTGAGCACCCTCGGACCACTGGCATTCGTTGCCCAGCATGTGCGTGGAGAGAGCGACGCTACTTGAACATCGCAGAAAGGAGATGCAAACATGCGAACTCATATGCGAGACGTCCCATTTCCCAATCCGCATCCCCCCGATCCCGAACCCGACCCGCCGCCGGATTGGAATATCTGACCATATGGTGAAAGGACTCGTTCTGCAATGACCGGTTACTCGTTTTCGCAGGAAATGATCGAAATGCACCATCTTGTGCGCGCCATTGAGCTGGCGCTGCGCCTGGGCAACTCTAGTGCAGCCTGGCGTGCGGCGCACGCGCTGTGGCGCACCTTTCCAGAGGCAGTCATGCCGCAGGTCTGGCTGGGGCAGGCGTTGCTCGATGCCGGTAATGCCACGGTCGCTATCGATTATTTCCGTCGTGCGCTCCGCATCAATCCACTCGATGCCACTGCCTGGGCGGGGCTGGCAGGCGCGCTGGCGCGCATTGGGCAGGAAGGGGCAGCCGCGGCAGCGTTAAGCCGCGCTGCGCTCCACGATCCGCTGAGCGCCATCGCCCTCACCCCCGGCATCGCTCCCGAACCGTCTTCTGCCGGTAAAGGCATCGAATACCTCCGGCGCGGTCTCGTCGAACTGGCTGCCAATGAACTGGCGACTGCACTGGCGCGGCATCCCCGCCGCACCGACCTGCGACTCTACTATGTCGAGGCACTGCGGCGCAGTGGCGATCTTGCCAGTGCGCGGCGCATCTTTGCTCAGTGCAATGCGGATCATCTACCGGCGCTCCTTGTACGTGCAGCGCTCTATGCGCATGATCAGGCCGCGCGAATGCGCTGCACATGCTACGACCCGGATGGACGCCTGACCCGGCGCTTTTTCGCGCCAGAAACGCCGCCCTGGACGCTGCCGCCTGTCCCTGTGGTTCGCTGGAATGAGGAGTTCGAGCCGCTACTGCCCTATCTTGAGACTTCTGTCCAGCAGATCGTTCTGCCAGCAACGAACGGTCACGCAACACAACCTTTGTCAGCGGTGAAGCGTTTCCCCAATGATCAGCAGACAGCAGTTGAGGCTGCAAGCGGCTCATCATCGCTGCTGGTCGCCGATGATCACGGCACTGTCCAATCGGAGCGCACCACAGATCCGGAAGTTAAGAATCTCATCGCCACGGTGGAACGTGTGCGCCAGCATCTGACTACGATCGGCGTCACTCCGCGTCCGCTTCTCCCGTATGCCGATGGGCGGACATTCACTCAGGTTGTGCTGTCGTCGCGCGAGGCGCTCCGGCGACGCTTCGGTGCAGACGGATTCGCAGCCGTAGATCGACGGTTGCAGCAGTACGCTGCCGCGCTGCGGCGACGTGGCGTGGCAGTGCACATCTGCTATTGCGATGACCCTGCCACACTGCACCTCGATGATGGCATCGCTGCTGCGCCGGTTGCTGCCGGGGCGGATGCATTGCGCGACATGCTGCGCACCCTTTCCGGCGCATTGTCCGATCATGGGCGCAAGTTAGGCGCCGTCATCCTGGTCGGCGGCGATGAGATTGTGCCGTTCCATCGTCTGCCCAATCCCCTGCCCGATGACGATATAACCGTGCTCTCTGATAATCCGTATGCTACCGACGATCCGGCATACACGGCGCCGCAGCGCATGGTTGCCCGGCTGCCCGACGGCAATACAAACGATCCCTCGCTCCTGTTCGCGCAACTCGACCGACTGACGGCGTACCACTACGGTAGTCGTCCGCAATCGCGCAAGATGCCCCGTGCATCGGGGCAGCGTCAGGAGTGCGACGGGGTCGACCTGAGTGCGTTGAGTGCGGGGTACTGCGCTGAAATCTGGAAAGATGCCTCACGCGCCGTTCTCGATGCGCTGGCGTCTGGCGTATTGCTGAACACAAGTCCGCCGCATCTCGCCAAACACCTCGATCTGAGCGTGTTTCGTGATCGACAGTTGCTCTACTTCAACCTCCACGGCGCATCGGGGCTACCCAATTTCTACGGTCAACCCCATGCCGTCTGGCCCGGCGCGGCGACGCGCCTGCCGGTGGCGCTGCGTCCCGATCAGATCGACGCCAGCATAGCAGATGGCGCGCTGCTGCTCAGCGAGGCGTGCTACGGCGCTGAGCTTGTCGGGCGAACTGTGGACGACTCTATTCTGTTGCGCGCACTGGCGCATGGCGCACTGGCAGTGGTCGGCGCGACAGTCAACGCATACGGCAGCCTGACCGATCAGGTGATCGGCGCCGATCTCCTTTTTCAGCGGATGATGGTGCACCTGGCGCGCGGTGAACCGATCGGTCGTGCGCTGCATCAGGCGCGACTCGATTTCGCGCAGGAAATGTACCGCCGTCAGGGGTTCCTCGATGATGTGGACATCAAAACGCTCATTGAGTTTGTGCTGCTAGGCGATCCGTGGGGCACACTCTACGACACAGACATCGAGCCGAAACCCTGGCGCGCAGACCGGACAGTTGCAGCACTGGAGCGTATGCCAAAGCCACGCATGCGTGTGGTGCTCAATGAAGCAGAAGCGCCGCGCGATGCACTCCAGCGCGCGCGCGACGTGCTGCAACGGGTGTTTCCCCGTGGCGGCACCCTGCCGTTACGGATCATGGCGCAACACAATCCACGTCGTCAGCGCAAAAGCGATCCTGAGCACAACCTGATCTTCAGCGCGCGCGAGAACCTGCCCACCGTCGATGGATGTTACCTGGCGCACACGGTGCATATCACCATCAGTGGTCAGGCAGTGGTGAAAGTTGCACTGACACGGTAGAACAGGCAGGAGGGATGAGGGGCAACGGCGCGTCAGAACGCAGGAAGAAACCGGAGAAAGAGATGGTGCTAACGTGCATCGAAGATCTGATCAACACGAACCGTAAAACCATCGAGCAGTTTCGAGCGCGCTTCTTCGCCCCGCCGGAAGACGCCATATTCCGAGTAGGACCCATCGGTCAGGGTGAGCACCGTCACCGTTTCATCCAGCGGGTTGACAATCCAGTACTCAGGAATGCCAGCTTCGGCGTAGTCGCGCGGTTTTTCCTCCAGGTCGCGCGCCGGATTGTCGGGACTGACGATTTCCACCACCAGATCCGCACCGCGCCAGTAGTCATTCTGCCGCCGCGGATCGTCGCTTCGCACGAGGATCAACAGATCGGGTTCGCGGAACTTTCCGGGACGAATTTCGAGACGCAAGGGCGCATAGAACACCACACCGCCGCGTGGTCGCACAAATGCCAGAAAACAGAGCAATAGGAACAGCGAAATGGCCTGATGCTTATCGGTTGGCATCGGCAGAACCTCGATCACGCCATCAGTGTACTCAAGCAGGCGATTCGTCTGCGCCGTCAGCGCGAGGTACTGTTCAACGCTCCACATTCCCTGCAGAACGGCGAGATCGATATCGGTTATTTCATCTGCCAGGGCGATCCGCATCGGATGGCTGTATGCCGTCACTGTCATAGGCGTTCCTTCCATATGCTGCTCATCCGGGCTGTGCGCGGTATGCCTGCGCTGGAAAGGAAGGGGAATTGATCGACATCCGCCAGCCGCAGAACCGGGTTACTGCGCATCGAAGATCGCATCGACGCGTACTGTAAAGCCGTCGAGCAGTTTCGAGCGCGCTTCGTCGCCCCGCCGGAAGACGCCATATTCCGAGTAGGACTCGGCGCTCAGGGTGAGCACCGTCACCGTTTCATCCAGCGGGTTGACGATCCAGTACTCAGGAATGCCAGCTTCAGCGTAATCGATCCGCTTGATCTGCGTATCCCGCTCAGGATCGTCTTCGCTGACCACTTCGGCGACCAGATCGGCGCCGCACCAGAAGCGGTCCTGGCGGCGGGGATCACGCGCGTCGCGCAACAGAAGGATATCCGGCTCACGAAACTTCCCATCGCGCACAAGCAGACGTAGCGGCGCAAAGCGCACTTTCCCGCCATGACTGTCCGCATATGCACGAAAGAAGAGAAACAAACACTCGAGTATTGCCTGATGTCGTTCGGTTGGCATGGGCAGGATCTCAATCCATCCATCCGAATACTCGATGAGACGGTTCGTGTGATCGGTCAGGCGCAAATACTGTTCAACGCTCCACATCCCCTGGATCACGGTCAGGTCAATATCGGTCATTTCACCCGCGATCACCAGGCGCATTGGAGGCGTGTATGCGGCTACGGTCATGACCTTTCTCTCCGGCGTATCCGCAACTCGTAACGTCGATGTGCGCGATCATGCGGTCATTCTGGCGGGTCTGTTAGAATAGTGTAGCACAGGTTGCGTCAGGGAACCATTCCCGTCTCGTGCATGGCGCGCGCGACCGTTGCGAGAACGTCGCGGTCGTCCTCGGTCAACCCCAGTTCCGTCAGCGCCCCGGCGACAGTCTGCACCAGCGACGACGGCGCGGATGCAGACACCGGTCGCTGCACCGGTGCCTGATCGGTGAACCGATGAGAAGCGGACCGATCGCCAGCGCGCACTTCGGCGACGTGGCGCGCTTCCACGTCCCACAGCGGCGTCGCGCGCAACGGGCGCACATCGCCCCACCCGCACTGATGCGCCAGAAACGTCGCATATCCGCGTGCTGCACCTTCGAGCGTATGGAAGCGCTCCACATACGCGCGTGCCGCGGCACCCATCGTTACAGCAATATCCGGTCGTTCCGCCAGCAGGCGACAGTATGCCAGGATCAGGTCACTCTCCGATTCATCCGGATCGACCTGCGCCGCGACCCCTGGCGGCAGTTCGGTGAAGGCGCCGGTAGCGGTCACCAGGGTGGGTCGTCCGGCGCCGAGCAGCCGCAGCAGGCTGGCAGACGTTTCGCCTGCCGTCGGGTGGCGCAAGTTTAAACAAATATCGGCTGCGGCGACATACTCCTCGAACGTAGACCGTGCGACATACCCGGTGATCGTGACCGCCTCGGTCAACCCAAGGCGTTCGATGACACGCCGCGCGTCGTAGTTTGGCGAAATGCTGCCAACCAGCAGATAGCGCGCGTCCGGGCGGATGTCACGCAGGTCGCGCAACGCACGCAGTGCCGGTTCCAGCCGTTTATACGGGTTGATATGCCCAAACGACGCCAGGATGAGATCATCGTGGGGCAGACCAAGTCGCGCGCGCGCTTCATTGCGCGGGATGAGCGGAGGCAACGGAATCCCCATCGGCACGAGGGCAGTCGCCAGCTCTGGCTTGAGTGCTGCAACGCGATCCAACACATACCGGCTATGCGCCAGAACGCCTATGGCACGCTCTAGCACATCTTCGCAGAACGGAAAATCGAACGCTGCGGCAGGAAAGCGCCCACGCAGCATCAGTTCCGCCACGTGCGCCCCCTCTGCGCCATACCGTCGCCGCATTTCCGCGCGGTAGCGATCAATCTGCCCGCGCAACGCCACCATCTCCTGAAGCATAAAATGGTGCAGCACAAAATCGTGCAGGACGACAAAGCCAGGGGTGCGCTGCAATGCGCGCCAGATGCCGACATGCGCCGGGCTGTTGCCCATGTGATACACGATGGCATCAAACGGGCGGCGGCGATGGTCGCGTTCCAGGCGGCTGACCGGGCGGATCTCGATATGCCGGGCAAGGTGTGGATTTGTCGGGCGCAACCCATCCTCGACATAGAGCGTGATGTCGAAATACATGCCGAGGTACGGCAACAACTCTTCACTGTAATCGGAAATGCCCGACGGCGCGGGATTGACCGGTGAAGCGTAAGCGATACGTTTCATGGTTAATCGAACATCGCCCTGGTATGCCCGGCGAACGCATCGCGCAGCATACGCACGTAGCGCGGCATCAACGGTGGCAACCGGTCAGGGGGGTAATAGTCAAGCGACACAAATTCGGCATGGTCTGGTTGCAGCATGCCGCCAACAACGCGGCATTCGAAGAAGGCGCTGACGATCTGCGCCTGATCGCCGTTGGGATAGGTCCACTCAAAATCGCGCCCGGTGTACAACCCGATCAGGCGCTCAACGACGACGTGTAAGCCGGTTTCTTCCAGCACTTCGCGCACCAGCGTGCGCGCTGGCGTTTCCCCTAGTTGCACTACCCCCGATGGCGGCGCCCAGAGCATTACGTCAGAACGTTGCCCGAGCAGCACATACCCCTGATCATTGCGAATAAATGCGCTCGCGGCAAGTTGCAGCAGGCGTTGATGACCAACATAACTGCGCAGCCAGGCGGTGTAATTGATCGTCATATATCTCCCTCGCATACACCTGCACATCAGCCCACTGCAAAAAAGTTATTTCCACCCTGCAGTGGCGCAGCGGATGCAGAGAGCAATTGATGGAAACCTCTGCGCGCCCGGTGACTCTAAAGTGCGCTTTTGCAGTGAAGCCATCTTTGTCTGGTACGAGACGATAACGCAAAATGACTAGGATGCCATTATAGCACCGGCACAAAACGGCACATTTTATGCTACAATCCCAGCCAACCGGATGAAACGAATGAGCAGGAGGCTGCCGTGGAGACTGTGGTCTACGTTGTGAAGTATGGCTTCATTGTTGCGCTGGTTGTTGAGCTAGCGCTGATCGCGCGTGCGATTATTAATGTGGCGCGAGAAAAAGCGCGCGCTGCACAGACCGCTCCTACAAAAGAGTGACGCTCCGTGCGATCCGTCCTGATGCACATCTCCGACCTGCATGCTGGACGAGCGTTTCATCCGCGTGTGGCGGATCAACTCGCCCGCGAAGCGCACGATCTTTGTCCCGATCTGGTGATCATTTCTGGTGATCTGGTGCAGCGAGCCGATTTTATGTCGCAGTGGGAGCAGATCGTTCAGTATCTCCAACGTCTGCCCGAGCCACGCCTGATCATTCCCGGCAATCATGATGTGCCGCTGTTTCACCTCTTTGAGCGATTCTTCCGACCTTTCGACCGGTATCGGCAGTACATTTCGCCCGATCTTAATCCAGTGTTCGAGCGCCCCGGTCTGGTGGTTGTCGGCGGCAACAGTGCTCATGGCTGGACCATCGACGGGGGATATGTCGATCCAGATCAACAGCGCGAAATGGAGCGCCAGTTTGCCCGTTACCCGGACGATGTCTGTAAGATCGCTGTGCTGCACCATGGTGTGGTGCGACCACCGGGATGCGAGCGGCGCAGTATTGTTCGCAACGCCGATGAGGTGACGCAGATGCTTGAACGCAGCGGTGTGGATGTATTGCTCTGCGGGCATCATCATGTTGCGTATGTCGATGTCGTCGGCAATGCTAGGAAATTCATCGTCTGTCAGAGTGGCACGAGCGCGTCGCGGCGTATTCGGGAAGGCATGCGAGGAAAGAACGCTTACAACGTTCTCATGATCAAGGACTCGACCATTCATATCAGTCAGCGCGTCTATGTCGAGACAACTGGCAAGTTCGAGCCGTTCGCCGTGTATGAGTTTCAGCGGCGGGCGATTGGTTACTCGTCCATGCGATGACACCTCCGCTGTATGACCCAGGAACAAACATCATTCCAGAAAGTCGATACTGGTTCGTTGCCGCCGCTTCCCCCCCTGCCGGAGCCGCCACCATCACGCCGCCGCGCCCCGCAATGGAATGCCGTCGCGCTTGGAGCGGTTGCGCTGATAGTGGCAGGGCTTGCAATCTGGTGGTTGACCCGCCCGCCTGACCCGATGAGCGACCCGCGACCAGTGCAGGTGGTGCAGGAATTTGTTGCAGCCGTCGAAGCGCGCGATGTGTCGCGGATGCTCTCCTACATCGAGCCAACCGATATCAAACGACAGATCAGCCCGGAACTGCGCTCGTACATGGAGTACATCGCCGACCTTCAATTCAATGATGAAACCTATACGCTACTCGACAATGATGGCTCGATTGCACATGTCCGGCTGACCGGCAACGTGCGTTACACTGTCGATTACGGTACGGTTTATTCGGGTGAACGTCCTTTTGACACCGTTTTCGAGTTGGTGTTGCTGGAGGGGGCGTGGTATCTGCGCAGCCTGCAACTGCCAGCAACGGAACAGCAATAGATCATGTCGCTTCGCATTCTGCTTGCCCTGGCGATCATCCTGCTCGCCGCCCCATCTACTCCCAACGATCCGAGTTTCGACAGGCAGTGGGCGCTGAGAAAAGTCGGCGCGCTCTGCGCCTGGGATCGCACCACCGGGAGCGCGAATGTGATTGTCGCCGTTGTGGATAGCGGGGTTGATCCGACCCACCCCGATCTGGTGGATCGACTGCGCACGGATGGTTACGATTTTGTCGATGATGACAGCGACCCACGCGATGAAAACGGGCATGGAACGCACGTCGCAGGTATTGTTGCCGCCGTTCTCAACAACAACGAAGGCGTAGCGGGACTGGCGCCAGGGGTGACCATTCTGCCAGTGCGCGTGATGGATGCACGTGGTCGGGGTTCAGACCGCGCGATTGCCCGTGGTATTCGCTTTTCCGCCGATAAAGGCGCAAAAGTGATCAATCTCAGCCTGGGCGCGACCCTTACCCTCAACGCCGATGAACCGTCGGCGCTCGTCAATGACGCCATTGTCTATGCGCAGCAGCAAGGGGCGCTGGTAGTCGTCGCGGCGGGGAATGATGCGGTACCTTTGCCAAACGCAATTGCGGTCGATAACCCGGATGTGCTGGTGGTTGCTGCGACCGATGAGCGTGACCGCAAGGCGCCCTTCTCCAACTCTGGTCCGTGGGTAGCAGTCAGCGCGCCGGGGGTCAATATCCTCTCCACAATGCCAACCTACGAGGTGTTTCTGACCAGCAATCGGTTGCCGCCTGATGAACGTTTTCGCCGTAACTACGACTATATGAGCGGCACCTCGCAGGCGACACCATATGTTGCGGCGCTGGCAGCGCTCCTCTTTTCGGCGAATCCTGATTGGAGCCCAGCGCAGGTCGCCGAAGCCATCCGCTCAAACGCCACAAACATCCGCGACCTGAACCCCCGATTTGAACTGGGGACGGGGCGGATCGATGCCTGCAAGTCGTTTGGCGGTCCGCCAGCGGAAGCGGCGCCGCAGCCAGCGCTGCCTCCATCAACGGTGCGCGGCGAGTCGTTCCTTGGTCTTCTGGCGCTCTGCATATGTGGCATTGTGCTGGCACTAGTGGCGATGACGCTCACATTTATCCGGGGAGGTCAGCGGCGCGCGCCGACTCCTGTTCCAGTTCCAGCGCCTGTGCCGGTCTATACGCCGCCGCCAGCGCCCACGCCGCCGCAACCCTACCGAATGCTGCCCGTTGCCGCACCGCAACCACCAACCGGCGCCTGGGGAACACTTATGGTGATCGCTGGCGCTGCGCAACCGCGCACCTATTTGCTCGCTGGCGCAGAGGTGCTGATCGGGCGCAGCGAAGAGTGTCAGATTGTGCTAATCGGCGACGGCAGTGTTTCGCGGCGTCACGCTATTGTGCGCAACGACGGGCGCCAGGTAACGGTGGCGGACGCCGGCAGCAGTCACGGTACGTACCTCAACGGTGTTCGCATTACCCAACCGACACCGGTGCGTCGTGGTGATGTGCTCCAGGTCGGTCAGACGCAATTGCGGTTTGGGTGATGCTAGAGCGTGACCTTCTTATGTCTTCTGGCAGGTACGTTCCGCCTTGCCGCTATCCTTCACTTATCTATCGACGAGCCCCTGCATTCATTTCTTACAGAAGTGGATTTTTTGGAAAGCCCCCGCGTACCATCTCCTGTTTCAGGTATCAGGACGGCCCATCTCCCCCTTCTCCCCTTGTGGGAGAAGGGGGACAGGGGGATAAGGGGGTAAAGGCTCATCGGAACGGGACGTTCGTCATCACGGGGTGCCCCCAATCATTTGCAGGCTACGCTGCCGTTGCGCAGGGTGGGGGCGATCACGGGGCGTCCGCAATGATGAAGATGACGAATATGCTAGTGTTCGCCCTTGTGCCTTGGGGAAGGTTTATGTATTCACGTCACACCTCAATTGTCGTCTCCACGTTCCAGGTTACTGCCGAAGGTCGCCAGCACACCGTTAATCAACTGCTGCCGCTTGGCGGGTGACGGACTGGCTTCGGGGTAGAGCGGCAGGGAGAACCAGGGCGGCGTTTCGCCGTTCTGAACGGTTTCCGCGGCATGTCGCCTTCGTTGTCCGGTCGTCCCCAATTGGAAACGTTGAATTTTGCGCGTCCTTCCATGACATCACGGGTGATCAGCCACGAAGCAAGCGCGATAGTGCTGTACCAGGGCCATGTCGTTTCGTTGCTATGACAGTCGGCGCAGGCGCGGAAGAAGGGCGCGCGTGTCTGCGGACTGTCCCATGCCGGTTCCGCAATAACCGGCGGATCCGTATGGTCGCGGCCATACGGGACGAACTGGATGATCAGCAGCACCCCCACGAAGCCTGCCAGAACCATAGCAGCGATTCGTCTCGCACCGCCTGTGCGGGTTGCCTTGCTTTGCTGTATGTATGCTGTCATATGTGTAAGTTATGAATGCGGGCGCTTCGCAATGCTCCAGCGCACACATCATCCTGCAATCCTCAACGTTCCACCCTTATCCTCACCGCAAGGACGCGGTAGACGGTCGGAAACAGCACGCTGCCGCCGCTTCCCCGATAGATCGCACGCGCCAGATCGGTCGTGCTATCTATCGCTGCTGCTCCAGATACCATGTGTCAGCACCGGTATGAAGACGGTAAAACCGGAGAAAAATGGATCAGTCGCTAGGCGCGTCATCCAACAATCCAATTTTGACATAAAAAACTTAACCCAACAATCGCTAGGCAGAAGGTGATCGATTGCATGGTGAAATCCTTACCGTGATGAGCGGGTTGCGACCACTAGAACCGGACGTTGCACCGGCTGGCTGACCGTCACTGGCGCACTAACGTCGCGCAGCGCCAGAGCATTGGCGCTCACCGGCGGCATCGGGGTGGCGACGACCGTCTCAACGCTCAGCGACTCTGCCGGCGCCAGCGGTTGCGGTGTCGGGATGGGTGGCGGCGCAGCGATGGTCGGTTGCGCCGTTTCCACCGGAAGGGTGGTCAATAATGGGTCGCTCTGGATGACAGCTGTCCGGTTCTGGGCTGCCAGCAGCGCCTACCTGCTCAATGTGACGGCCACTGCTGCCATGCTGGGAGGACGTATCGCTGTAGAAAGCGCGGTAGGTGTCGGCACAACTGTCGTGATCTCCCTTCCGCGCGCGCCCGACCGCAAGCTAGCGGAGTCGCTGGAACACATTTCGGGGTAGGATGCTGAACAGCCGTGATCTTCTTGCGCCCTCATCGCCACTTTCTCTCAAGTGTAGAGTTTTTGGGAGAGATGAGCGATGTTCTGCATTCTTATGCGCCTTTGCCCCTCATCCCCCCAACTCCCCTTCTCCCACAAGGGGAGAAGGGGGATTTTGGGCGTTCTGATGCCTGAAACGGGAGATAGCACGCAGGGGCTTGCCAAAAAATCTACCCCTATTGCCGCTTCCCCTGTCGCCGGAACCCTGCCGGGGTAAGACGCAGAACGGCGATCCGGCAGGCAATGTTATCTTCTGGTTGCTTTATAATACAGCGAAGTGCAGCCTGGTTGACCGGCGGGAACGCGTATACGAGTGAGACATCCGCGTACCCTGGGTGCGGCGATGCGGGCGAGGACGACCGCACTCCCAGGGTGTGCCTGCGGGCGGGGACGCCAGCAGACCTGCATGGCGCAATTGAGGAAACCTATGAAACAGCGACGGTTCGGCGCGCACATGTCGATTAGTGGTGGGTTACACACCGCCTGCGAGCGCGGACGACGCGCAGGGTGCGATGTTGTTCAGATTTTCAGCAAGAACCAGCAACAGTGGCGCGCCAGACCGCTGACCGATGAGGAAATTGCGCGCTTCAAGGAAGCGCAGGTCACCGAAGGTGTTCCAGTCGTCATGGTGCACGATTCGTATCTGATCAACCTAGCAGCGCCGGATGATGAGTTGTGGCACAAATCGATTGTGGCGTTCCGCGAGGAATTGGAACGCTGCGCACTGCTCGGCATCCCCTGCCTGGTCACCCATCCCGGTGCGCACATTGGTTCCGGCGAAGACACCGGGTTGCGCCGCGTTGCCGCAGCGCTCGATCTGGTGTTCGAGACCGGCGTCGGGCGCGATGTGATCGTGCTGCTGGAAACGACCGCGGGGCAGGGGAGTAGTCTGGGGCGGCGGTTTGAGGAACTGGCGCGCATTATCGAATACTCGCGCCATCCGGAACGTCTCGGCGTCTGCGTCGATACCTGCCACATTTTTGCCGCCGGGTACGATATTCGCACGCCTGAGTCCTATGCGGCGACGATCGAAGAACTCGACCGCGTGATCGGCATCGCGCGCGTCAAAGCTTTCCATCTCAACGACTCGCAGAAAGAGCTGGGCAGCCGGGTTGATCGCCACACCCATATTGGTGAAGGGTGTATCGGGCTGGAAGGGTTTCGCGCGCTGGTGAACGACGAACGCTTTGCCGGTCTGCCGATGGTGCTGGAAACGCCCAAAGGCGATGACCTTGCCGATGATGTGCGCAATCTGGCGACACTGCGCAGTCTGTGCAATGGGCAATCGGAGCATGACGACGAAAGGTGACACGCTGTGCCCGTTCCTTCTGGCTTGTTGATCGACATCGCTGTGCTGATCGTTCGCGAGATCTGGCGCAGTCGGCGGCGGCGTACCATGCCAGCAACTGCGCGCACGCCAATCCAGTCGCGTCCCCCTGCCCGCCAACTTTCACCTATTGGGCGTCTGCTGCGCCTGGTGGCAATTGTGGCGATCCTATGGCTGGTGTGGCGGGAAGTCACCCGGCGACGGGAGGCACTTATCGCGGCGCGCCGCGCAGTATCTGTGTCTGCCGCTCCGCCCCTGGCGCCGCCCGCCGCGCCTGGTATGCCTGGATCGCTAGAGGAAGCGACACCACCCGCAGCATCGCCTGCACCCGTGCCCGCCGTAATGCTGCCCGCCGCGCCCGGTGCGCCTGAGTCGCTGGAGGAAGCGACGTCGCCTGGATCGGAACGGGAGGGCGGGGTGACGGACTCCCCCGCGCCTGCTGCGGCGTCGGACGACTCTGAAGCAGAGGCGCAGGAGACTCGCAACGGCGAACTGATCGGATGGTGCGCGCGCTGTCGTGAACACCACCCAATGCAGCGTGTCACGTACACAACCAATGTCAGTGGACGTCGCATCGCCCGCGGCGTCTGCCCGGTTTGCGGCGCCGGCATCACCCGCTTCGTCGCCTGGGGGGAAGAGGGAGGGTTGAGGGTTGAAGGTTGAAAGTCAGACTTGCCGTTTACTTATTTTTGGGGCGCTAAATGAGTCCCCGCTTGCCACCAAACAGCGGCTCGGCTTCAAAGACTATCTCCCACTTACGGCAAGTTCTCAGTTCTCGATTCTCAGTTCTTGGTTCTCAGCTCACCGGAGGACATTTTGAAAAGCGATCTTGACCGATTGATGGCTGAACGCAACCTGGACGCAATCGTTGTCGAAGGACCCGACGGCTTGGAGAGCGCCAATCCCGACTACAACTACTTCGTCGGCGGGCGACACATTCCCGGACTGATCATCAAAAAGCGTGGCGAACCTGCCATGCTACTGCATGGTCCCTGGGAACAGAACGAAGCCGAACAGACTGGGCTGACGCTTGTGTTGCTCAACCGCTGGAACATCCGTGAGATTCTCCAGCAGTTTCCTGATCGCCTGGAGGCGCGGGTGGAGCAGCGCCGCCGTATCTTTGCTGATCTCGGTGTCCGAGGGCGGGTCGGCATTTACGGGACGGTCAAGGCAGGTCCCTTCTTCGCGCTTATGACACGCCTGGCACAGCAACTCGACGACCTGGAGATCGTCGCCGAACTCGACCGGGACGTTATCTCGATGGCGCGGTTGACCAAAGATGCGGATGAAATCGAGCGCATGCGCGCCGTCGGGCGCAAAACGTGCGCAGTGTTGCAGGCGGCAGTCGATTTCATCAGGGCAGGGCGGATCGACGATGACGTTGTGCGCGGTGCCGACGGCGCGCCGCTAACGATCGGCGATGTGCGACGGCTGATGCTGCGCGAGATGGCGGCGCTTGGATTGGAAGCGCCCGCTGGCATGATCATCTCCCAGGGGCGTGATGCCGGTCTGCCGCATGCGCGCGGCGACGATGCCATGCCTCTGCGTCCGGGGCAGGCGCTGGTGATCGATCTCTTTCCGCGTGAAGCTGGCGGGGGGTACTTCCACGACATGACCCGCACTTTTGCAATCGGGTATGCCCCACCGGAACTCCAACAGGCTTACGACGATGTACTTGGCGCATTTACGATGGTGATGAACGCATTTAAGGCAGGTGCACCGACCAGAACGTACCAGGATATGGTGTGCGCCTACTTCGAGGAGCGCGGTCATGACACGATCCGCCGCACCTATCCGATTGAAGAAGGGTACATCCACTCACTCGGTCATGGGCTGGGGCTGGAGATCCACGAAGACCTGAGTTTCTCATCGTTGGTCGACCGGGGCGACACCATTGAACCTGGCGCGGTCTTTACTGTCGAACCGGGGCTGTACTATCCGAGCCGGGGGTTTGGCGTGCGGATCGAGGATACCTGCTACTGTACACCAGACGGTCGCTTCGAGAGCCTGACGCCTTTCCCAAAGGAGTTGGTGATCGCCTAGATGCGTAGCTGTAGAAGTAACCACGGACGGGGACGGATAGGACGGATGGACGCGGATGGTATCAATACGTCCGCGCCGATCTGTCCCAATCTGCTCCAATCTGTGTTCTATTCCAGGGAGTTCGGGGTTATAGTGAAGGCGGGGCGGAAGATGTCACGCTTCCTTGGTGGACGGAGGCACAGGCATACGTGTTCACACTTCTCCCGGAAGCGCGGGCATCTTGTCCTCGGAGACGCGACGCGGGCGGGACGCCCGCGCTCCCA